>CAMJGH010000004.1 GCA_946405185.1 uncultured Lachnospiraceae bacterium | reverse complement strand
TACACTCTTTTTACGCGGCGCTCATCCTGCTCATCGGACCGCGGCAAGGCCCGCCCCCAGCACGATGCCGTACGGCATGAGCGGGAACTGCTCCGGTCCGATGAGCAGGATGAGCGCCGCGTAGAAAGCGTAGATGCCGACCGTCCAGATCAGGACTTTCTTCAGACGGCCGGGGAATTTGGCGTTTGTGTTCATACAATGATCCCTTATTTACGCAAAGTGGAATGTTTCGTTCAGCCCTTTCCAGTGCTGGTCCTTCTCGGAGAGGATCAGCTTGGTGCCGGGCTCGATCGGCCACTCCACGCCGATGGCCGGATCGTTCCAGGCCAGTCCGCCTTCATCGCCCGGATGATAGAAATCCGTCACCTTGTAGGCAAACTCAGCGATGTCCGAAAGCACCACAAAGCCGTGGGCAAAGCCTTCCGGGATGTAGAACATCTTCTTGTTCTCCTCGGAGAGGGTGACGCCGAACCACTTGCCGAAGGTTTTGCTGCCTTCGCGCAGATCCACGGCCACATCGAAGACGGACCCGCGGATGGCACGCACAAGCTTGCCCTGCGGGAACTGCTTCTGGAAGTGCAGGCCGCGCAGCACACCCTTCACGGAGCAGGACTGGTTGTCCTGCACGAACTTCATGTCCAGCCCTTCGGCGGCGAAGTCATTGTAGTTGTACGTTTCCATAAAGTAGCCGCGCTCATCGCCGAACACGGTCGGCTCGATCACGCACAGTCCTTCGATGTCACAGCGGGTCACTTTGATCTTTCCCATGGTCTTACTCTCCTGTTTTCAGATGTAATATTGTCATTCCGGGCGGAGTACCGCCGGTACAAAGCCGGGGGATCCTTCGGCTTCGGGCTTTGCCCTCCGCTCAGGATGACGTTTGTGCGTCACCGCCCAAACGTCAATTCCGGATTCCCGTTCTTCCCCTGCTTCATGGTGGCGGGGAAGTACGGATCCTGCGCGGTGACGCCCTCCGGGAGGGCGATGCGCTCCGGATAGTCAAAGGCTTTCATGCTCAATACGCAGCGCGGCTCGTAGACCACGGCCAGGCCCTGCTCCACCGCGGCGGCGCCCATCCGGACGCCTGCGGCCATCCGCTCCTCCGGGCTCAGGCGCCCGATGGCGGGCGACCCGGCAGCTTCGTAGCAGCTGCGCTTCACGATCATCAGATCCGGCAGCATCGCGTACACGCGGTGGCGGATGCGCGGCAAGTTGCCGTACCCCACGCGCTCCTCAAAGTAGCCGGAGAAACTTAAGACGGCTTCATCCCCCTCGCGGTGGATGCCTGCGGCCAGGATATTGCTCTCGCCGTCCGTGATCAGGCCGGTCACGCCGCCGATGCCGGGGGTGTTCAAAAGCACCGCCATGGCCTCGTAGCGCGCCATGGCCTGCGGGTCCGTCACGTCGTAGAACGTCACCCACTCCCCGCGGGGCCGGCGGTTCAGACGCCCGCCCATCTCCAGGATGACTTCGGCCTTGGCACCGCCGAAGGCCGCAAACTCCTCCTCCAGGACTTTCACCTGGGTGAGGCTCTCCAGGCCTCTGGCCACCACCGTGATGAACGGCAGGGCATCCGGCTCCAGGCGCTTCACCTCATAGTAGCCGGTCTCCGGCAGCATGGCGGGTTTGGCGTACGGATCGTCTGCGTAGCGCTCGCACAGCGCCTTGTAGCCGGCCTCAAACGTGTACTGCTTGGCGTCGAGCGCCGCGGCCGTGGAGCCCAGGTGGCTGCGCCAGTGGTAGAGCACCTGCGGGATATGCCGCACCATGCCCGGCCGGCAGTACTTCGTCATGCGCAGCAGCAGGTCGTAATCCTGCGAGCCGTCAAAGCGCGCATCGCAGTGCAGGTCATGGTTGTCCAGGAAGGCTTTCTTCACCACCGTCAGGTGGCTGATGTAGTTGTTGGTGGACAGCAGTTCCGGATCATAGTCCGGCTTGAAGTGCGGCTCAAAGTACACCTCGCCGCCGGCCGACATCTTGTCCTCGTCCGTGTAGTAGAGGACGGTCTCCGGGTGGCGGCTGATCTGCCGCGCCACCTCATAGAGCGCGTGCGGCTCCAGCTCGTCGTCGTGGTCCATGAAGGCTATCCACTCGCCTTTGGCCAGTGCCAGCGCCCGGTTGGTGTTGTCCGAGATGCCCAGCTCCTCCGCCGTCTCCTCATAGACGATGCGGGAGTCTTTGGCCGCCTTCTGAATGGCGTATTCCAGGTCTCCCCCGCGCGCGCCGGCGTTGGAGAGGCACAGCTGCCAGTTGCCGTAGGTCTGCGCCTGCAGGGAGGCGATCATGGCCTTTAAGAACGGGACCGGGGTGCGGTAGACCGGCACCACCACCGAGATCAGCGGGCCCTGAAACGTCTTCTGCGCGGACAGTTCCGCCTTGCCCGGGCGGCTTTTCTTCAGCCACTCCTCGTAAGGCTTGTTGGCCAGGCGGTACTCCGCCATGTGCTTCAGGTGCCGGGCGCGCTGATAGAGGCTCCCGGGCGTCAGTCTGACGGTTTCGGTCACCGTGCCGTCCGATAAGCGCAGCAAAAGAGACGAAGCGCCTTCCATGTCCGCTTCGATCTCAAATCCGCAGTCCGCCCACGCCGGGTCCGAAAAGAACTTCCGGCCGATGTCGGGGCGGCGCACCGTATAGTATTTGGCGGATTGGACGGGGTGGCCTCCCTTTGTGGACAGCGTCCACGTGACCGGGCGCTTTTCTTCCGAAACCGCCCAGCCGGTGGCGTGCAGCCGGCCGCCCTCTCCGCTTAACGTGTCGATCTGATAACGGATCGCCATACATTGCTGTGACGCCGGATGGCGGCGTCACTCCTCCTCTTTGAAGCGTCTCTCCCAGTAGGCCGGGTCCGATGTGCGGCGCAGGATCTGCGCGCGCGTCATCTTCCGATAGCGCCGGCCGGCACGGAAGCCCAGAAACTTCCACCCGCTCTGCCAGACCAGATCCGGCACCGCGTACCACTTGCCCGCCCGGATGAGATCCGCCGCGGCGCGTCTGACCATGCGCACGCCTTCGCTCTCGGCGGGCACGGCCGCAAACACGTCCGGGCGGTCTGTCTGGGAGACCGCGTTGTCAAAATTGCGCCGGTACTGCTGCCGCCAATCATAGTTGTGCGAATGGAATACCCGCGCCTCGGCACAGTAGCGGATGCCGTAGCCAGCTCCGATCACCTGCGCCGCGTAGATCATATCTTCGTTGAACAGTGTCCGGTGCGGAAAGCCCGCCAGCGACCGGTACACATCCCGCCGGTAGCAGGCACACACATCCGAACAGAAATACGTCTTGAACCCCAGGCGCGGCAGGTCCGCTGCCGTTTTGACAAACGACGCGTCCGGGTAATTGTAACTCCGGGTCACCGCCTCGGCCGCCTTGCAGCCGGGCTTGGGCAGCTGCCGGCCGTAAGCGGAGGCGATGTGCTCATCGTCAAAGCAGGCTGCAAACGCCTCGGTCAGGCCGTCATCGGCCGGCATGGCATCCTGCGTGAGAAAAAGCACCAGGTCCGCTTCGGCCTTCTGCATGCCCAGGTCTCTGGTGGCGCCATGGTCAAAGTCTTCCTTGCGGATGTGCTCCACCACCGCATTCTCCGGCAGCACGTGCTGTCCGAACAGGCTTTCCTCGGTGTTGATGAGGCGGATGCGCAAAAGCGGCAGCCGCTGGGAAGCCAGCTTTTGCAGCAGGCCGTCCAGTTCCGGGCCCGGTCTGTAGGTGGGGATCACGGCTTCGATGCTCTTCATGCGCGCGCTCCTCCCTTCTTCACCTTCCGCCAGGCCATCATAAGATCCGCCGCCAGCACCGCCACCAGGATCACCATCTCCAGCGCGAACGCCGTGCAGGCGCCCATCAGGCCGCCGCGCTTTACCAGCAGGTACGGCAGCGGCAGGGTGATGACCACCGCCAGCAGATACGCCAGGCAAAGCGCCGTCTGCCGGCGCATGACCGTATCGACATAGTATAAAATGATGCCCACGGCGTACAGCCCGCCGCCCAGAATGACCAGCAGAAGCCCCGGCAGGCACCCGGACAGATCCACCGGGTACATCAGCTCCAGCACCGGAATGCCGGCGATGGCCGCCGCGGCCAGGCCCGCCGCCGTGATGCCGGCAATGCCCAGCAACAGTTTGCCCACCAGCTTCTCAAACGCGGCGTACTCCCCCGCCCGGTACTGCTCCGACATGGTCACCAGGACCGGCCGGAACAGGAAATTGCTCACCAGGTTGATGGCGTAGGCCGGCAGAAAGAGCGCCGCCGTGTAGCGGTAGTAGTCCGCATCCGACAGGTACCGCTCGCCCGCGTACTTGGCCGCGTTCATGAGATAGAGCAGCAGGAAGTTGCCGATAAAGAGCATCACGCAGTCGGCAAAGATGCCGCGCATCTGTTCTTTTTCAAAGCGCACGCGCAGCCCGGAGAAGTGTTTCACCGGGCGAAGGTCGGTGACAAAGAGCGCCGCGCACTGCCCAAACAAGGCCGCCAGAATGGCCGCCGTCACGTTTCTGGTCAGCACGGCCGCCACGCAGAACGCCCCCACGGAGAGCAGCACGCGCACCGCCATGGAAACGCCGGACAGATCCAGCCGCCCGCGCTTCTGAAATTCCCCTTCAAAGACGTCCGCAAACGCGTCCGTCATCTTGTACACGCCAATGAGCACGGCGGCCAGCATGGCTGCCCGGGTCTGCCCGGTGAAAATGCCGTATGCCGCGCACCCGATGAACATCACCGCGCAGGTGATCAGCCGGAACCCCAGATAGTCGGCAAACGCGTGCTTTTCGTCCACGTCCGTCACCTGGATGGCGCGTACCTCAAAATAGCCGATGACCGCCAGCTGCTGCGCCATGGTGAAGGCCGCAGCAAACAGAGCCCCTTCCGCCTCGCCGATGCGGCCGGCCGCGCTCATCAGCACCACCGTGGAAGCCGCCATGCAGAGACTCCCGATGATGTTCCAGATGACGTTGCGGCGCATCTGCGAACCCGCGGACGCCTGTGTTTTCGGCGCTTTTTCTTCCAAACAGAGGCCCCTTTCACGCCCGGACAGACTCCGGCTATTTTGAAACAGTATAGCCATTTTGGCTGCGGATTTCAACCGCCGAATCTTTTCTTACATTCTTCCAGAAAATCCTGTTTTGGCAGGACAGAGCGCCCGCAGCTCTGCGCCAATGCGGTAAAACGCGATGATTTTATCGTTTGACAATATATTCTTTCCGTGGTATATAGTTTTCATGACGCATAACAGCAAGTTTCGCTCATGAAAGGATATCCGATGGACACCCTGCCCGAATCCCTGCCGCCGGACGCCTGTCCGGATGAAAAAGAAGAAAAAAAGCTCCCGCCTCCGGCGTCTGCTTCCGGCATCGCGCTCACCGTGGCCGGGATCCTGACCACGTGTCTTGTGCTGGTGATCATCATCGCCGTGATCATGGGCGGTGTCCTAGTCCTGTTCTTCGTCATGGATGATCCCAAGCCTCACACCACGAAGCAGGCCGCCGACTATGCCGCCGGGGTCTGCGGCGCGGAAGACATCACCATCACCGAAGGCATCGAGGGGTGTGCCATCCGCAAGGGAGTCTGGACGGTCACCACGCCGGAAGGACGGACGTTTCATGTCCGCGAAGATGCCCGGGACAATATTTTTTCCGTTTACTATGCGCTGCAAAACGATTATGCCGCCGTGGTGACCAAAGAGATCTTTGAAGCGCATGCCTGGCAGCATCTCACGCTGGAAGCCGACGCACCGATCGGTCTTCTGGAACCGAAAGTGAAAGCGGTCTGCACTTCCGATGCCGAACTGAATGCCATCCTGGAGGAAGTGGCCGCCCTCTCTTCTCTTGTCAACCGGGAGCATCCCGCTTCCATCGTCTATGCCCCGACCTACCGGGCGGGCGAGGCCTCGTTGTCCTTTCCGCCCTCCGTCTGGCCGGAGCCGCATGCCACGGAAGAAGCCATCGCCAAAGCGGCTGTCAGGCAGCATGAGTACCTGGCGACGTGCCGCACCGCTCTGGGCGGTGCCGGCGGCACGGCTGCTGAGCGCAACGCCGCTTTCCACAGCGATGAGGCGCGGATGGCCATCCTTTTCCGGCAGGACGGCATCGCCTTTGCCCATGTCTGTCCGTCCTACCCGCTGAGTTTTACCAACTATCCCCGGGACTTCTGCCGCCGTCTGCTGCCGGAATTTCTGGCCGATTATGGCACCGCTCCCGGCGTCAGCCCGGCTGCGGACCTTCAGGAGACGGATCCTTTCATGCCCCTGCCGCGCCTGCAGGAGCTGACCGGCCTTTCCATCAGTTCCCTGAACGATGCCAGGTGGGGGCTGCACCGCCCTGACCGGCCGGCGCCTGAAAACGCCCCGCGGGATATGGCACAGAGCGAGGCGTTCATCCGCATCCCTTTCGCGCGCTGGGAGGACCACACCTTCGTGCGCTGCACCATCCGGACGCTCTCCGGCATCATCCTCCAGGAGGATATCTGCGCCCTGCAGGCCGTCACTCCGGACACCATCCGGGGCATCCTCAGGCTCCCCCTCAGCACCTTCTGCATGAAAAAAGGCCTGCTGACCGTGGAGGTGCAGGCCGATGACTATACCTCTTTTTTCAACCCGCTCGTCCGGCGGTATCTCTGTCTGCCGTCCTCTTCCGGCGAGGCCGTTCTCTGCCCGCTGAAAGAAGAACGGCCGTAAGACTTATCTTCCCGTTTTCCCGAACACCTTCCGGAACGTCACGAAATACCCCGGGATCAGGATGATGTCCGCACCCAGCCAGGCGGCAGGTTCAGCATACAGGATGCCGAAGGTGCCGAAAAGCACCGGCAACAGCAGGGCTGCGCCTACGCGCATGACCAGTTCCGCCACGCCCGAGACCATGGGGATAAAGGTGTTGCCCATGCCCTGAATGGCGCTGCGCACCGTGTACAGGATGTAGAGGATGGGCAGGAAGGTGGCCATCACTTTCAGATAGCGGAAGCCGATGGCCAGGGCCTCCGGGCCTGTGGCGTCCGTCTGGTCGATGAAGAGCCCCACGATATATTCGCCGAATAAGAACATACAGAGGGAAATGACCGCCGAGGTGATCAGGGAGAAAACGATGCCCGCCCGCAGGCCGGCCCGCACACGGCCGCCGTCCCCGGCGCCGGTGTTCTGCCCGGTGTACGTGGTCATGGCGTAGCCGAAGGCCACCGCCGCCATCTCCAGCAGCCCGTACAGCTTGCTGGTGGCCGTAAAGCCGGCGATGAACACCACCGCGTTCGTGTTGACCACCGCCTGCACGATCATGCCGCCCACCGAGATGACGACGTTCTGCAGCACCATCGGCGCGGCCAGGCCGGAAAGCGTTCTGGTCATGGCGGCGTCCGGGCGCGCATCGGCCCGGTCAAATGCCAGCTCCCGCATCCGCCTCACCCGGCCGATGCACCAGACAACGGACAGGCCTTCCGCCAGCACCGTGGCGGCTGCCGCGCCGGCCACCCCCCAGTGAAAGACGATGACGAACAGCAGATCCAGGACGATGTTGCCCAGGGACGCAATGACCATGGCCAGCAGCGGCGTCCGCGAATCGCCCATGGCGCGCAACAGGGCCGCGCAGAGATTGTAAGCCGTCAGCACCGGGATGCCCACAAAGAGCACGCGCATGTACAGCCCGGCGATGGGCCGCACCTCCTGCGGCGCCCGGGTCAGCGACATCAGCGGGCCGACCAGTACCTGCGCGAGAAGGGAGAGCACCAGGCCGAACACGACCGTCAGCGTGACCGTGCAGCCCACCGCACGGCGCAGTCCCGCTGCGTCCCGCGCGCCAAAGCGCTGCGCCACCAGAATGGAGAAGCCCTGCGTGACGCCCTGCACCATGCTGATGAAGAGCCAGTCGATCCAGTCCGCCGTGCCGAGTGCCGCCAGCGCGCCCACGCCCAGCGCCTGCCCCACGATGGCCGTATCCACCACGGTGTAGAGCTGCTGAAAGAGATTGCCGGCCATGAGCGGCAGTGAAAAAAGCACCAGCAGACGCAGGGGGCTGCCTTCGGTCATGCTGTGTGCTTCCGCAGAACGGTTTTTCTGTCCGAACATAAAGGTCCTTTCGTTACGGCAGTCTGGCCTGCAGGGCGGCGCCGTGTTCGTTCAGCCACCCGTGCCACCGGTCGTATTCCGGGAACACCCGGTACACCTCGGCGTAAAAGCGCCTGGAGTGGTTCATTTCCTTGCGGTGGCACAGTTCGTGCACCACCACCGAGTCCCGCACCTCCGGCGGGGCCAGCATCAGCAGGCAGTTGAAATTCAGATTCCCCGCGGCCGAACAGCTCCCCCAGCGCGTGCGCTGCGCGCGGATGGTGATGCGCCCGTACGTGACGCCCACCTGCCCTGCATAGCGCCTCACCCGCTCCGGAATATCCGCGAGCGCGGCATCCGCCAGTTCCTCCAGTTCTTCTGCGGTCAGTTTGGCCACACCGGCCGTGCGGACCGCCGCCCTCTCCTGTTTTGCCCGGGCTTTCGCGATCCACCCTTCGTGGTCGCGGATGAACTGCCGGATCACGGCCTCGCTCATGCGGCGCGGCGCCCGGACGATGAGCGTCTCCCCGCGCAGCTCCATGGACAGCGTTTTCCGGTCACTGCGGATGATCTGTGTCTCCATGAATGATCCTCCCTGCATCTCTCCCCCGAGTATACCTGCCCAAAGGGTTTCCTTCAATTGAAATCACGGCGAACACCCCTTGACAAAATCTTCACAAATGATATCCTGTTTTTATGAACACGTTCATTATGAGTGACCGTTCGGGCCAAAGCCCGATGCGGCCACCCTTGTGAAAGGAGGCAACATGCCTAAGATTCTGGACAATGTGCGCGGACGGGCCATCGAAGCGGCCCGGGAGATCATGCTGCGTGACGGGTATGACGCCATGACCGTGCGCCTGATCTCGCGCAGGATAGGCATCGGTCTGGGGACGCTCTACAACTACTTCCCCGCCAAGGAGTATCTGGCAGCGGCCGTCATGATCGAAGACTGGAACGCGTTGGTGGAGCAGTACCAGGCGCTGCCGGCGTTCGATGAGCCGCTGGCCGCCGTGCGGGCCCTCTTCGAGAACGTCCGGACGTTCTCCGCCCGCTTCCGCCTCTCCTGGGACCAGTACGGGAAGCACCGCAGCGACAAGCCCTTCCGTGAGAAGTTCCACCCGCAGCTGGTCCGACAGATCGCGGATACTCTCACGCCCCGCCTGCCGGAAGGAGCCGTGAAGGCCGTTCCCACGCTCCCGTGGTTCCTGGCCGAGACCTGCATCCGCCTGGGCGCCGATGAGAACGTAAAGTTCGAAGACCTGGTGCCGGTACTCAACAGACTTTTATGATCAAGGAGGGTTTATGAGCAGCTTCAAAGATCTGCGGATCGTCGACAACTTCTACCAGACATCGCTCTTCTTCCCCATGCCCACCGTGCTGATCAGCACGCTGACGCCGGACGGGAAGACCAGCCTCGGCCCCTACAGCCTGGTGCAGCCGTACTACGTGGCCGGCAAGGATTACTACGCCATGCTGTTAAACTGCCGCAACTCGTCCAACACCGCGCAGCACCTGCTGCGCTCCGGCAAGTGCGCCATCAACTTCATCCCGGACAAGCGCAAGTACTTTAAGGAAGCGGTCCGTCTGGGGTGGCCGGGCGACACGCCGGAGGAAAAGATGAAGAACTGCCTCTTCACCCTGGAAAAAGGCCAGGCGGACGAGGCGGAAGGCAAGCGCCCTCTCGTGGTGGCGGAATCCTTCCAGGTCATCGAGTGCACCTGGATGCGGGAGCTGGACCACGCCGAGAACGACGCGCCCGGCCAGCTGGACGGCTATGAACCGCCGTATCATGATTTCAACGGCATCACCTCGAAGTTCGGCGCCACCTTCATCCTCCGCGTGGACAAGATCCTCATGAAGGAGAAGTACTACAACGCCATCGTCAACGGCGTGAAGGCCAGGGACTTCCCGCGCGTGCCGGTGGATTACGGTTACCGTGACAGCAAGAACTTCTGGTACACCAAATTCCCGTGGGCCATCCCGGAGATCCTGCCCATGCGCCAGACGACGGTCCAGTCCGTCCAGTACGCGGCGGACCGCATCGATGACGTGGTCAAGTTCACGCCGGAAGCCTGCGCGAAGCTGGTCAACGTGCCGCGCATCTTCCTGCCGACGGCTCTGAAAGGCTGTGTGGCCTGGGCCAAGGAGAACGGCGTGACGCTCATCACCGAGGAGCACATGAACATCATCAACGACAAGCGCTCCAAGGAAAAGAAACGGTAAGGAGGCGCGGACATGTCCATTCCCATGGCTCTGGTGGATTTCATCCCCGTCATCGCCTTTGCCTTCTCCGCCGTCACCCTGCAGCGGGCGCTCTATGAGCGCGCCAGCAAGGGCGCCTTCGCGCTCTTTGCCGGCGGCACCATCTTCATCGTCTGCGCCGGCTTCATGAAGGCGCTCTGGAAGCTGCTCTACGCCGCGAACATCTGCGATTTTGAGCGGCTGAACCAGGCGTTCTTCCCCACGCAGTCCCTCGGGTTCCTGCTGGCCGGCATCGCCGTCATCGCCATCGTCTTCTTCCCGCAGAAGAAACCCGGCGTGATGGCCGCGGCCGCTCCCACCGTCTTTTCCGGCACCATGGTCTTTGTGGCCGGCATGGTGCTGGGGGCGCTGGGCTTCTGCGGAGGCCTCGGCATCCTCGCCTGGCGCGAGAAGAAGAAAGTGAGCGCCGTGCTCTTCTTCCTGACCTTCGTCTTCCTGATGATGATGGGGTATCTCTCCTCCCGCGATTTCACGCAGGCATCCATGAACTGGATCGCCGAAGGCGTGAACATCATCGGCCAAGGGCTGCTGTTCGTGGCCGCACAGGGGCTGGCCGGGAAGACGTACGACCGCTGACAGACCGTCTGAAACCGTTTTTGATCATGATCATAAAAAAGGAGGATCCTGATATGAAGATCGTTCTGGCCGGTGCCTTCGGAAACCTGGGTGCCGAGATCCTGAAAGTCCTGTGTGCGGCCGGGCATGACGTGGTGGCCGCCGACCTGAAAGAGCGCCCCATCGAAGGGACGGAAGGCAAGTACACGTTTAAGGCCATCGATGCCACCGCTCCCGCCACCTTGAGCGGCCTGTGCGACGGTGCGGACGTGGTCATCACCACCATGGGCCTGACCTCCGCCTCCACGAAGTTCACCGCGTACGACATCGACCTCCAGGGCAACGTGAACCTTCTGAACGAAGCCAAAAAGGCCGGTGTGAAGAAGTTCACCTACATCTCCGTCATCTCCTGCGACGAGCCCGGTGCGGAGAAGGTGCCGATGCTGCACGCCAAGTACCAGTTTGAAGAGGAACTCAAAAAGAGCGGGATCCCGTACGTGATCCACCGCCCCACCGGTTACTTCTACGACATCGCCAAGGTGTTCCGCCCGTATGTGGAAAAAGGCGAGATGCAGCTGCTTAAGGGGTATGGTGATGTGAAGGCCAACGTCGTGGACTGCCCGGAATTCGCGCAGTTCATCGTCGACCACATGCTGGATGAAAACGTCACCTACAATGTGGGCGGCAAGGAGACCTGGTCGTACCTGGAGATGGCCAAAATGTGCATGGCAGCGGGGGACAAGCCCTGCATCATCAAGTGGTCGCCGTACTGGATGTTCGGCCTTCTGGCCAACATGCCGTTCATCAAGAAAGCCGGCAAGCACGACATCATCCTGTTCTCGCAGTGGACGTTAAGCCATAACCTGGTGGGCGATACCGCCATCGGCGAGCACTCCTTCAAAGAGTACATCACTGACTACTTCGCCGACCTGAGAAAGTAAGGAGGAAACACCATGTCAAGAGCCTGTATCCTGATCATCCTGGCAGCCGGCATGCTCGGCTGCTCCGTGGGATTCAAGAAGTTTCTGTGGTTCATGTCCGTCGGGTACGGTCTGGCGATGAGCTGCATCGCGGCCGCTCTGTTCATCATGTGCCTGGTCACGGACACCGCCACCGCGCCGTTTATCCTCCTGTGCCTGGTCATCTTCATCTACGGCCTGCGCTTAGGGCTCTTCCTGCTGATGCGCGAGACCGGAAACGCCGCCTACCGCAAGACACTGGCGACCGCCATCAACAGCGAGAAGAAGATGCCCGTGCCGGTGGTCATCTCCATGTGGATCATGAACGCCGCTCTCTTCATGATGCAGACCTCGCCGATGTACTACCGCCTGCAGAACGTCGCCAACTACGACGCCGACAACGAGCTGGTCTTTTTATGGATCGGTCTGATCATCGCCGCGGCAGGCCTGATCATCGAGGCCGTCTCCGACTCCCAGAAATCCGCCCAGAAGAAGGCCAACCCGAACATGGTCGCCACCCAGGGGCTCTTCAAGTTCTGCCGCTGCCCGAACTACTTCGGCGAGATCCTCGTGTGGACCGGCGTGTTCATCAGCGGCTGGGGCATCCTGCGCGGCTTCCAGTGGGTCGTGGCCATCATCGGGTACGCGGCCATCGTCTACATCATGTTCAACGGCGCCAAGCGGCTGGAGACCCGCCAGACCAAGCGCTGCTGGAAGATGAAGGAGTACGTGGACTACGCCAACTCCACCCCCATCATCATCCCGTTCGTCCCGCTCTATCATCTGGTCGACTGGAGGCAGTGACATCATGAGTGAAGAAACCGTGGATATCCTTCATTTTCAGAATTTCTGGAAGGAGCAGCAGAAGACCGCGAAGCACATGGACCGCGATGCCGCTTTCGCGCACATTGACACCTTCATCAAAAACCACAACACCTGCGCGCTGGCCACCGGCACCGGCGACTACGTGCGCTGCACGCCCATCGAGTACACCTACATGGACGGCGCGTTCTACCTCTACTCCGAGGGCGGTGACAAGTTCATCGGCCTGGAGAAGAACAAAAACGTCTCCCTGGCCATCTTCGAGTACTACGGCGACAAGAGCGACTCCCACGGCCTGCAGGTCATGGGCGAGGCCGAACTCTTCCCGCCGCGCTGCGAGCTGTTTAAGAAGGTGCTGGCCTTTAAGGGCATCCCTTACGATGTCATGAAGGCCGCCAAGGTGGATGTGGCGCTCATCCGCATCACCCCGAAGGTGTATGAGATGTACGATACGGACTTCGTGAAAGCCGGGTACGACGTCCGGCAGATCGTCCGGTTCTGACGGAAAGGAACAGACCATGAAAACGGTTGTGATCACGGGGTCTGCCAGGGGCTTCGGCCTCTGCCAGGCCCGCAAATTCAAGGAACTGGGCTGCAACGTGGTGATCTCCGATGTGAACGAGGAGAACCTGAAGAAGGCCGCAGCAGAATTGGAAACGATCGGTCCGTCCGCCACGAAAGTGGTGAGCACCCTCTGCGACGTGACCGACTGTGCCGCCCTGCAGGCGCTCTGGGATCTGGCGAAGACCACCTTCGGCCAGGTGGACATCTGGGTGAACAACGCCGGCGTCAACTCGCCGGACAAGCCCGTGTATGAGCTGACCGAGAAAGAGATCGGTTTCCTGCTGGACATCGACCTGAAGGGCGCCATCTACGGCTCGAAGATTGCCTTTGCCGGCATGAAGGAGCAGGGCTTCGGTCAGATTTACAACGTGGAGGGGTACGGGTCGAACGACGCCATGATGACCGGCCTCACCCTCTACGGCACCGCCAAGCGCGCCGTCACCTACTTCACGCGGTCGCTGGCCAAAGAGAGCGCCGAGCTTACCGGCGGCAAGGTGTGCGTCTGCCGGCTGACGCCGGGCATCATGATCACGGATTTCATCAAGACCGCCAACGGCGGGGCCACGAAGATCGATCTGCCGGAGAAGACCAAGAAGGTGTACAACATCCTGGGCGACTATCCGGAGACCATCGTGGACTACGCGGTGCCGCGGATGTTAGCGAACACCAAAAATGACGCGCGCGTCATGTGGCTGACGAATGCAAGGGCGTTTGGAAGGTTTATGACGGCGGGATTTAAAAAGAGGGACTTTTTTGCGTAAGTAAAGCCGAAGTCCTCGTCGGCAGGCTCTTTTCAGACACGCTCCCGCTCCCCTGCTCAAGGCAGCGGATACTAAACTCGCTTGCCTCTTACGAGGCTTCGCTCGTTAAGTACCGGCCTTCGCAGAGGGGTCTGAAAAGTACCTTGCCTCCTCGTCCTTACAGCGATTCGCAACCACAACACTGCAATATCGACCTTTTATACCCGCCTGGAGTTTGAATTAGCACACCTCAGGCGGTTTTGACATTCCCGGAAACTTGTGCGATACTGTGTAAGCGCTTACGCAACGAGGAGGCTGCACCATGCTTAAACGCTTCATCCAATACTACAAGCCGCACAAAAAGATGCTCGCGCTGGATATGGGCGCGTCGTTTCTGATCAGTCTGATCGGGATGGTCTATCCGGTCATGACCAACCGGATGCTCAACATCTACATTCCGGAGAAGCAGTACCGGGCCATCGTGATCGCGGGGGTGACGGTGCTGATCCTCTACGCGGTGCGGATGGGCATGCGGTATTTCGTGCAGTACTACGGGCACATGATCGGCGTGCGCATCCAGTCGCGCATGCGCCAGGATCTGTTTGCGCACCTCGAGAAGCTCCCGTTTTCGTTCTACGATGACCACGAGACGGGCCGCATCATGACGCGCATGACCAGCGACCTGTTTGAGGTCTGCGAACTGGCGCACCACGGGCCGGAGAACCTCCTGATCAGTTCGGTCATGATCCTGCTCTCCTTCTCGTACCTGTGCAGCATCAACGTGACGCTGACGCTCATCATCTTTGCCTGCGTGCCCATCCTGGTGGCCGTCACCATGCACTTCCGCAAGGAGATGCGCCGGGCATTCGATGACCGCCGCAAGTCTAACGCCACCATCAACGCCGCAGTGGAGTCTTCCGTCACCGGCATCCGCGTGACCAAAGCCTACACGAACGCGGAGCGTGAAGTGGAGAAGTTCTCCGAGGGCGATGTAGCCTTTGTGGATGCCTCCCGGCGCGCCTACCGCGCCATGGCGAGGTTTTTCTCATCCACCCAGTTTGTCACGGACGTCTTCAACGTGATCATCCTGATCGCGGGCGGCCTCTACCTGTACGCGGACAAGATCTCGTTCGGCGACTACTCCACTTTCATCGTCTCCGTGAACCTCTTCATCCAGCCGGTGAACACCCTGATCAACTTCATGGAGCAGTACCAGAACGGCGTGTCGGGCTTTAAGCGGTTCCTGGAGATCATGGACGAGGAGCCCGAGGCCGACGCCCCGGATGCCGTGACGCTCACGGACGTGAAGGGCGACATCGCCTTCGACCACGTGACCTACGCCTACGAAGGCAGCCAGGAAGTGCTGCGGGATGTCTCGCTGCACATCCGCCCGGGCGAAAAGATGGCCTTAGTCGGCCCGTCGGGCGGCGGCAAGACCACCCTCTGCCACCTGCTGCCCAACTTCTACCGCCTGCCGGAGGGCGAGGGTTCCATCACCATCGACGGCACGGACATCCGCAAACTGACCATGGATTCGGTGCGCAAGAACATCGGCATCGTGCAGCAGGACGTCTTCCTGTTTGCCGGCAGCATCCGCGAGAACATCCTCTACGGACGGCCGTCCGCCACCGAGGAGGAAGTGATCGAAGCCGCGAAGCGCGCCAACATCCACGACTACATCCTCACGCTCCCGCACGGGTACGACACCGAGATCGGCGAGCGCGGCGTCAAGCTCTCCGGCGGCCAGAAGCAGCGCCTCTCCATCGCCCGCGTCTTCTTAAAAGACCCGGCTATCCTGATCCTCGACGAGGCCACGAGCGCCCTAGACAACACCACCGAAGTGCTGATCCAGCAGTCGCTCGATGAACTGTGCAAAGGCCGCACCACCCTGGTGGTGGCCCACCGCCTCTCAACCATCCGCAACGCGGACGAGATCGCCGTGGTCCTGGGCGGCCGCATCGCCGAGAAAGGCACGCACGAAGAACTCATCGAAAAAGGCGGCGTATACCAGAAACTCTACTCGCTCCAGTTCCGCGACAGCGACCTGTTGGCGTGATAAGAAAGAACAGGGGACGGCTCCGAAAGGGCCGTCCCCCTGTTTGTTTTCAGCAATGGCTCACCGTCCGGTGCTCTCACACCATAAACGTCAGCACCGTCAGCGGCAGCAGTAAGATCAGTTCCGTCAGCAGCGCCTGGCGGTTTGTGCGGCTGCGCGCGGAGATGGCCAGGATGATCTCCCCGATCACGATCAGGATGGCCAGCCTCAGCAGGTACACGCCTCCCAGGTACGCCCCGCAGGAGATCACGGGCCGCACGGTCTTCCAGTCCGTCAGGCTCTGCACCGGCGCCTCCCACCAGGAAAACGGATACATCCTCCAGAGGGACAGGAAGGAGAGGCCGTAGGCGGTCACCCAGCAGACAAGCGCCGCAAACAGCATCACGCCCTGGCGCCGGCGTCTGAGCGCCGGCATGCCGCCGCGGGTCGCACCCGCCACCGCTCCCATGCCGGACTGCCGTTCGGAGGACGCCGCGTGTCCGAAGACCAGGATCATGGCCAGCACGGCCGTCAGGACCGGAACGCGCTGCAGCGCTTCCCGCCTGTCGCCGATCAGCTTCCTGAACAGATCTTCCTGAACGAACCAGAGGGCCTTGCCCGTCCGCTCCCGGAAGGCTTCGCTCTCCCACTGCCGTTCCGACAGCTGCTGCATGACCGTCTGCCTCCGGTACCAGGATTCCATCAGCCGGTCCGCGATCTCCATCTCTTCACGGGAGATCTCGCCCGCCTCATAGCGGGCACACAGGCCGGCATACTTGTCCATTTCGGCATCGATGGCCGCCTGTTCCCGGGCCATGCCCTGGCGGACTTCCTCCGAGTCAAACGGTCCGGAATACTGCCTCAGGTTGAATTCCACATAGTCGGAGGCGTAAGGAGACGGCGAGTAGGTCTGCGGGAACAGATGCCAGCAGACAATGAACAGCAGCACCAGGATGAGGAGACGCCGGTCCAGGATATAGATACGGTAGAACTCCCACCACACCCCTTTCAGGGACAGCACCAGCCGCTCCCGCAGTCTGCGCAGGCCCTGCAGCAGCCGGCTCTCCGTGCGGTTTCGCAGGCGGCCCCGCGCCCGGACATCCAGCAGGATGACGCCGGCTGAAAGAAGAGGCAGCAGACAGACAGCGGCGATGGCGGTCACCGCAAAGGCGTTTGCCGGGAAACCGAAAACATTCAGGTTCCGGTAGGTTTCCAGCCAGTCGTGGACAAAGCCGGGCGCCCACAGATTGACGGCTTTCAGGAAAACGAGCCCGCTTGTCTGCGGGATATAGCGGTACAGAACGTATTCCAGGCCCAGAAACACCCCGGCCGCGAGCGTCCCCGCACTCTCCCGGGAAAAGGCTGCCTGGATCAGCCAGAAGACGAGGAGCAGGACCAGCAGTCCCGCCAGACGGATGGCTGCCGTCAGCAGCAGGTACTCTCCCACGGAAACGAGGAGCGTGACATTCTGCAGGGCCGTGATGCTCTGCACCGGTGCGGACAGGTCCGTCTGCCCCGCCAGGAGCCGGAGGATCAGCGCGCTTTCCGCCGTCAGCAGGCAAAACCCCCCTGCCGCGATGCCGGCCAGAAGCCCCAGCCTCCGGGCGGACAGCCGGTGCCGTCCCCTCCTGGTCTGATACAGGAGCTTCCGCAGGGGATCCCCGGGCTCTTCGATGACCTGTGTCAGCAGCCAGACACAGGCCAGAAAGGCCAGCAGGAACGGAACAGCGCTCTCCGACAGTTCCAGCGCCGGGATTTCGTTGACAAGACGCGGCGTGACACTCCGCAGCGGCGCGAAGTCGACGGCCGTCCGGATGATGTTCCGGTAGGAAAACGTGCCGGGTTTCGAAAAGAGCGAGATCTGCGACAGCCGCTCCGCCTGCTCCTGGATGGCCAGCAGGCCGTCATAAAAGCCTTCGGCGGCCCGCAGCTGGGGGATGGTGCGGTTCTGCAGGACGTTCATCCGCAGACTGTACGCTCCGCCGGCCAGCATCTGCTCTTGCAGGTTCGAAAACTCCTCCTCCGCCTGGGCCGCCGTCTTTCCGGCATAGTCCGCCGTCACCTCCCGGTAAGCGGACAGCCATTCCCACGCCGTGGCCTCCGACCAGGAGGCCGTCTTTCCGGCATGGTCCCGCAGCGCTCCCACCGTGAAGGCCGCGTTGACGACCAGCAGGGCGAGGATCAGAATCAGAAACCGGCGATTCCCGCAGACGCGCTTCCCCTCATTCATGCCGCCTCCGCTTCTCTTCCGGGAAAAAGGCGCGGTAGAGCTCTTCCAGGGAGGCGGGATGCCCGCCGCCCGTCACCGCCGCCGCTTCCGAGGAATCCGGCAGCGCGGACGGCGCGCCGGACAGGACCAGCTTTCCGTTCTTCAAAAACAGCACCTGGTCCGCGGCGGTCTCGATATCACTGAGGATATGGGTGGAGAACAGGACGATGGCCTCCCGGCTGCGGTCCTTCAGATGATCCACGATCATGCGGCGGTCCGTCGGATCCATACCGGCCGTCGGCTCATCCAGAAGAAGGATCCCGGGCCTTCCCAGCAGGGCCTGTGCCAAAAACAATCGCTGGCGCATGCCGCCGGAGTATTCGCGGATGCGCCGCCCGGCCTCTTCCGACAGATGCACCGTCTCCAGCAGTTCCGGGATCTGTTGGCGGTATTCCGCCCGGGACAGGCCCTTTAAATCCGCCAGATAGGCCAGGAAGGCCGTCCCCGTCATCTGCTCATAAAAGGCCGCCTTCTGGGGCATATAACCGATCAGCGACCGGTAGTCCGCTCCCATCCGGGCGGTGTCCCGCCCGTCATAACGGATCGTTCCCCCGTCCGGTTTCAGGTTTCCCGCGATCAGCTCGATCAGCGTGCTCTTGCCCGAACCGTTCTCCCCCAGGAGCGCATAAAACCTCGGCGCAAAGGAATACGTGAAGTCCGAAAGCGCCGTCAGGCCGCCGTATTGTTTGGTGAGATGGGTAAGTTCAAGCATTCTGTTTCTCCTGTTCTGCCTGCCGGGGCAGCTTCCGAAACGCATCAGCCTCTTTCTTATAATTGTAACGATTTTCCCTTCCTCCGTCAAGCGTCTTCCCTGCGGATGTTCCGCACGGAGGTTTTTTCGCTTTAACGCGGTGCTCTGGACGCCGCAAACCCTCCGGCTGTATAATGAAAACAGCAATCCGGAACCGAAAAGGAGGGAGGATCATGGCAGCAGACGAGATCAGAAGCACGGTCGGAAAACGGGCGGGAAAATCCACCGTCAAACGGGCCAAGGCTGAGGCAAAGGCCTTCCGCATCGAGCGGGATTCCATCGGCGAGAAGGAAGTGCCCGCGGATGTCTACTACGGCGTGCAGTCGCTGCGCGCGGCGGAGAACTTCCGCATCACCGGTCTGGCCATGCACCCGGAGATCGTCAATTCGCTGGCCTATATCAAGAAGGCAGCTGCCATCACCAACTGCGAGGTAGGGCTGCTCGAGCGCCCCATCGCAAACGCCATCGTCGGCGCGTGCGATGAGATCCTGGCCGGCAAATTCCGCAAGGATTTCATCGTGGATCCCATCCAGGGCGGTGCGGGCACGTCGCTGAACATGAACGCCAACGAGGTGATCGCCAACCGCGCCATCGAGCTGTTGGGCGGGCAGAAGGGCGACTACGCCATCGTCCACCCGAACGACCACGTCAACCTCGGCCAGTCCACCAACGACGTCATCCCCACGGCCGGTAAGATGACCACCATCCGCCTGCTGCGCAACCTCAAGGCCCAACTGCTGCGGCTGCACGCGGCACTCCTGGAGAAAGCCTCCCAGTTCAACCACGTGATCAAGGTAGGCCGCACGCAGATGCAGGACGCCGTGCCCATTCGTCTGGGCCAGGAGTTTAAGGCCTACGCCGATGCCGTCATGCGGGATATCAACCGGTGTGACAAAGCCGTGGACGAGATGCGCGCCCTGAACATGGGCGGCACCGCCGTGGGCACCGGCATCAACGCCGACGAAGGGTATCTGCGGCGCATCGTGCCGGTCCTAAACGAAGTGGCCGATCTGGATTTCATCCAGGCCTACGATCTGATCGACGCCACCCAGAACCTGGATCCGTTCGTGGCCGTCTCCGGCGCCGTCAAGGCCTGCGCCGTGACGCTCAGTAAGATCGCGAACGACCTGCGCCTGATGAGCTCCGGCCCGCGCGCGGGGTTCGGCGAGATCAACCTGCCCGCCCGGCAGAACGGCTCTTCCATCATGCCCGGCAAAGTCAATCCCGTCATCCCGGAAGTGGTCAACCAGGTGGCCTTCAACGTGATCGGCAACGACATGACCATCACGCTGGCGGCCGAGGCCGGCCAGCTGGAACTCAACGCCTTCGAGCCCATCATCTTCTACAACCTCTTCCAGTCCATCGACACGCTGGGCTTCGCCTGCGAGACGTTCGTGGACAACTGCGTCGCAGGCATCACCGCCAACGAAGAACGCTGCCGGTATCTGGTGGAGAACAGCGTGACCATCGTCACGGCTCTTAGCCCGCACATCGGCTACCAGCGCTCCGCGGACATCGCCAAAAAGGCGCTGAAGGAGGGCCGGTCCGTGCGGGAGATCGTCCTCGAGGAGAACATCCTCACGGAGGAGGAGATCAACCAGATCCTCGATCCCGCCGCGCTGACGGAACCCGGCATCTCCGGCAAGCAGCTGATGGGGAAGAAACGATAACGAAAAGACGGTCCTGCTGCCACGGTTGCCGTGACCGCAGGACCGTCTTTTTTCATGCCCGACGCTCCCGCCGGGCGATCTGCCGGATGTCCGGCAGGCACTCCTCCAGAAACATCCGGTACCCGCAGGTGGCTGCATCCTTATTTCCGCAGACTTCCCGGCGCATGCGGGGACACCCGCCGCCGCAAGCCGGGGCATACGGGCACGCCGCGCACAGTTCCAGACTCTGTGTGGGCCGGGCGCGGAAAGCCGCCATGGCGGGGGCTTCGTACAGCCCATCCAGCCGCTCTTCGGCCAGGTTTCCCACCCGGTACTCGTCCAGCGCGTAGAAATCACAGGGGTAGACACTGCCGTCCGCTTCCACCACGATCTGCGGGCTGCAGTGCCCCGTCAGGCCGCAGGCGTGGCAGCTCCCGTCCGCAAACAGGTGGACCAGATCGTCAAACAGCTTGACGCTGCGGTACCGGCCAAGCAGGAAGTCCGCCTTCCAGAGCCCGAACAGCTGCGTATAGAACGATGCAAAGCGCTCCGGGGTGAGGGCGAAGGGGGAGCTCCCGCCGTCCAGTCCGTCCAGGCAGGGAATGAACTGCACGTAGCGGATGTCTTCTTTGCAAAGCCAGTTCCACACCTGCTGAGGATGCCTGGCCAGCGCGCCCGTCAGCACCGTCAGCACGTTGTAGTCCACACCGCAGCGCGCCAGCATCGCCCGGGCGGCACTCACGCGCGCGTACGTGCCTTTGCCGGCGGCGTCCACGCGGTTTTGGTCGTGCTCCGCCCGCAGGGCATCCATCGACAGGCCCACCAGGAACTTCCGTTCCTTCAGGAAGCGGCACCACTCTTCATCCAGCAGGATGCCGTTGGTCTGCAGCGCGTAGGCCACCCGCACGCGGCCGCGGAGGCGGTCGGCCTCCTCTGTGAAAAACCGGTAGAAATCCAGCCCCGCCAGCGTCGGCTCGCCGCCCTGAAAGGCGATCGTCACCGCATCCGGCGGCTCCAGGCACGAGAAAATATTTTCCAGGATCCGGCGCGCCGTCTCCCGCTCCATCACGCCGAACGACCGCACGGCGCGGCTGTCACTGACATCCGCGTAGAAGCAGTAGCGGCAGCGGAGGTTGCAGAGCGAGGAGGCGGGCTTGAGCATGACGGCTACCTGTTTCATCGTCTTTTCTCCTCCTCTTTCCAGCCCTTACGTCCAGACCGTCACCGAGAAAGCGAACGCGGACGGCTTGCCGTCGTGTCTGGCCTGGACCATCTGCGGAACAATGGGCTTTTTGTCATCGTAATAAACGGCCCGGTAGAGGAGAGGCAGCCTGCCGCCGTTCAGCGCCTTCATGGCCCGCACCCGCTCATCCATCCGCTCTTTTTCCCGCAGGGCCGCCGGCGTCAGCCACACCCGGTTGGAATCCTCTTCCGTGCCGCCCAGATCCGTCGGGATGAGGATGGTCCGGACGAGTTTTCCTTCTTCTGCGAGGCGTTCCGCCTGGGAAGAGTCCGTCAGCGAGAGGAAGTCGATATCGCAGGCAGCCTGCTCCCAGGCGCGGCGCGAAGCCCCGCTGTACGGCTCCTCGAAGTCAAACCCGTAGCCCCACTCGTACAGAATGCCGTTGCGGACACTGAAGGAAAACCCGTGCTCGGGTTCAAACTCCGCCTCTCCGCAGACGCAGCACGCCGCGTCTCCCGCCTCCTGCGGCTCACAGACGTACAGGTCTGTCGGTGAAAACTCCCGCATGACGCTGCCGGCCAGGGAGTCGCCGTACGTGTCCGACACCCAGCGGTCCAGGCGCGCGAACTGCGCTTCGTCCATCTCCTCGAGCATCTGCACGCACCGGCGGATCTGCGCCTCATCGATGGTGCCGCGGATCTTCTTTCCGAAGCGGAACACGCCCAGTTCCTTGTTGAACCGGCGGACGAAGACCTTCTCCAGCGGCTCTTCGTCCTCATAATAGTCCGTCCCCCGGTTGAGCGGCCAGTCACGGTAGGCTTCCGCGATCTTCGCGCAGAGCCTCTCACAGCGCTCAGCGGAATAGTCATTCAGATAGTAATAGCCGTCCGGGTTCTTAATCTCCTCCCAGTAGTCAAAGACAAAGCGGGGACTGTACAGAGAGGGATGCCCCGTCTCAAAATAATACCGGGCAAAATCCGCCGCGCCGGCCAGCAGGTCGTCCTCGTGCAGCTGATAATCCATCTGCGCCAGCAGATCCACCGGTGAGAGCGTACCGTTAACGCAGGCCTGCGTGTTTTCCGTACCCACCGCTTCATAGTATTCCGGGCTCATGAAGCCTTCGCCAAGCAGCCAGGCCAGAAAGTACGCCAGCGGCGTGACCGCATACCGGTAGATAAGATCGTTCTCCTCTTCGGTCAGCGGCTCCGTGGCGCTCTTGCCGGCGCGCCGGCGGTACTCGGCCGCCGCGTCATCCCATGCCCACTCGCCTTTGTACCGGAAGACCGGCTTTTCCCACCCGCCGCAGCCGGCGCCGGACGAGCCCCGAAGGTGCCGCGCATTCCAGGGCCAGAACAGGACGGTCAGCAGGCAGATCACCGCCACCGCCTCAAAGACGAGAAAGGCCGGCCAGGCCTCCCCCAGGCCGAGGAAGAAGCACCCTCCGAGCGCAAAGAAGACCGTCACCTTCCACAGAAGGCAGCGCATGAACTTCCATTTTTTCCGCAGTCCCACCACCGACAGCGCCAGAAGCGCCGGCGGCAGCAGCGCGGCCGTGACCGTCACGGAAAACGGCACTTTTTCCGGTTCCGCAAGCGAGACCGGGATGCCGGTGGCCGCCAGCGGTGTGAGCAATGCGTACAGGATAATGGTGGCGATGTAATAGAACTTCAACGATCCTGCCTCCTGAGGCTCAGATATCGATGGTCTTGTTTTCGTAGGACTCTTTCAGATGCCGCTCCTTCTCCACCTGCAGCTGCTCCACGTTTCGGCGGCTCAGCGGATACCAGACAAAGAGGATCAGCGCCATCACGCCGAACATGACGGCCGGGATGAGCGTGGCCAGATCGTACATGCTCTTTAAGTTGGCGGCCGTCTGCACGGCGCCTTTCTCGTACCGGTAGTTCATGCCGAGCAGCGCCCCGTTGACGCAGATGGCCGCGATCACCTGGCCGAACTTCCGGAAGAAGTTGAAGACCGAGTAGGCGGTGCCGTCGTCGCGGCTGCCGGTGCGCACTTCGATGTCGTCGATGGCGTCGGTCGCCATGGCCCACAGCTGCATGACCAGCGTGGTCAGGCCGATGCCGGAGACGAAGTTCATGATCAGGAAGATCCACATGAGAAGCCCGGGCTGCAGGCCGCGCAGGAAGAACAGCACCAGATTGGCCACGGCCGCCATGGCCACGCCCACGCTGGTCACTTCTTTTTTGCCGATCTTCCTGGCCGCGTTCGGAAGCAAAAACATCATGATGAGCATCGGCGAGTAGGTGCAGGCCTGCGTGGCCAGGTTCATCCAGTTGGCGTGGAAATAGTCATCGAAGAGGTACGTATAGAAGCTCTGGGTGAACATCTGCCCGGCCAGCAGCAGCATGGACACCAGCGAGAGCGAGATGAATGCGCGGTTGCTGAAGATCTTCTTCATGGCCGCCACGGTGGCGCCCTTCTGCTTCGGCATGGGCTTGGTCTTGACGCGCTCGTGATTGAGCATAAAGGCCGCGATCAGCATCACGAACGTGCAGCAGGCCATGATGATGACGCCGGTGATGACCGGGCCGTAGACCATGTCCGTGATGGGCTTGCCGTTCTCGCCCATGACCACCTGCCCGGCTGCATGCAGCCGCTCTTCGTAGGCAAAGCTGGCGATGACCAGCACCGGAATGGAGCCTAAGGCCGCGCCGATGGAGCGCCAGACCGACAGTTTGCTGCGCTCGTGCGCGTCCGTGGTGACCACCGACGCCAGCGAGCCGTACGGGATCTGCAGCGTGGTGTAGACCATGCCGAACAGGATGTAAGTGGCGGTGGCGTAGATCTGCGTACCCAGCTCATGCCCCTCTTCGCCCATGCCCGGGAACTTCAGGAACATCAGCACGCCCGAAAGCGCCAGCGGGAGCGCCGCGTAGAGGATCCACGGGCGGTAGCGCCCGGAGTTGGCCGGCTTGATGGTGTCGCAGATGCGGCCCATGATGGGATCGTTGATGGCATCCCAGATGCGCGCCGCGATGAACATCAGCATGATGAACAGTGGGCTTAAGTGAAAGATGTCGGTGTAGTACTTCTGCAGCAGCGTGGTGACCAGGCTGAAGATCAGGCACCCGGCCGTATCCACCATGGCATAGCCCGCGTAATCACGCGTCTTCAGGCCACTGGTCCGCTGGATGTACGTTTTTTCCCCCATAAAAAGAATCCTCCCCGTATGTCAGCAAGATCACATCATGCCGGGCAGCACGCTCTGTGCCCGGCGGTCTGTGTCTATTATATCATACGGGGAAGAACGATAGAAGACTGTTTTGGCTCAGCGCCCGCCGAGACCGCTCTTCTTCAGGTATTCCGGTCCCGCGCACTCCGCGAACCGCCCGAGCAGATCCCGGATGTCATCCGGCAGGCGCTTCAGGCCTTCCCGGGCGATCTCTTCCGGGATGCCGAAGTACGCTTCGGCGATGCTGCCGGCGATGCAGGCGATGGTGTCCGTGTCACCGCCCAGCGAGATGGCGTTGCGCACGGTATCCTCGTAATCCGTCCCCTCCAGAAAAGCCGTGACGGCCTCCGGCACGCTCTTCTGGCAGCTCTCCACGTGATGATAGCCGGGGCGGATCTCATCACAGGTGCGGGTGAGGTCGTACCCGAACTCCCGCGTGATGTACGCGCGGATCTCCTCTTTGTCCGCGCCGGTCCGGGCCAGGAAGATGGCGGCCGCCGTGGCCTCCGCCCCCTTGATGCCCTCCGGATGGTTGTGGGAGGGCTCCGCCGTCAGTCTGGCCATGCGGCGGGTCTGCTCCAGCGTGTCAAACAGCCACCCGGCGGCCGAAACGCGCATGGCCGAGCCGTTGCCGAAGCTTCCGTACGGCCGCGGATCCCTTTCCCACAGCCAGTGGATGAAGCGGGCGCCGTACCCGGCATCCGGATAGCGCCGGCCCCAGGCCTGCAGGGAACGCGCCACGGCCGCGCGCACCTCGTCATCATCGCTCTCCTCCTGCCGCGCAAAGCCCAGCAGCGCTTCCGCGACGGCCGCCGTCATCACCGAATCATCGGTAAAGCCGACGCGCGGGTTGAAGAACGCAAAGTCTTTCGTCTTATCGCCCCGGTCAAACTCGTACGGGGCGCCCACCATATCACCGATCATCGCTCCCAACACAGCGCTCCCCTCCTCTCATCAGTCCCGGTGCCGGCTGGCGTAATCCTCGCGGATCTCCTCCAGCGGGCTCTCGCAGTCAAGCATGTCCTTCATGGCGCCGGCATCCCTGGCCCGGCGGGCCTTGCTGACCACCTCCGTCATCACCCGGAAGTTCAGCTGCGTGCCGGCGCTGTCGTTCTCGTACCGGACCGCCCGGCGGGCGTCGATGCCGAACCGCCCGGCCTCCTTCACGGCGTCGATGTTGGCGCCCAGGAAGATGAACTCCCAGCCGAAGCGTTCTTTCTGACGTTCGATCATCCGCTTCACATCCTCGTACGTATACTGCCGGCTGGCGTTTTCCAGACCGTCCGTCGTGATGATGAAGACCGTCTTCTCCGGCACGTCCTCCTCGCGGGCGTACTTGTGGACATTGCCGATGTGGTGGATGGCCCCGCCGACGGCATCCAGCAGCGCCGTGCAGCCGCGCACGTAGTACTGCTTGTCCGTCATCGGCTCCACCTTGCGAATGTCCGTGCGGTCACAGATCACCTCGGTCCGGTCATCAAAGAGCACCACCGAAACGTACGCCTCGCCGTCTTCTCTCTTCTGTTTGTCGATCATGCCGTTGAAGCCGCCGATGGTATCAGCCTCCAGCCCCCGCATCGAACCGCTGCGGTCCAGGATCATCACCAGTTCCGTCAATCCTTTTTTCATATCCGTGTGCCTCCTTTGCTGTGATGGCATAAGGATAGCAGAAGGAATGAGGGATGTGGTCGCCCGGGAGGCGACATCTCACGGCTCCATCAGAACCAAATGGTATATACCAGTTTGCTACGTCCCAAATGGTATTGCGATGAACCCTTCTGCCGTCATGCGGTAAACGGTATCGCACACTTCCCGGAGATAGACGCGGTCGTGAGAGACGCTGATGATAGCGCCGGGGAACTGCCGCAGAATATTCCGGACTTCCGGCGCGGAAAGCGGCGAAAAGTTGCGGGTGGGTTCATCGAGGATCAGCACGTCCGCCTCGGTCAGGCTCATCTTCAGCAGGAGCAGTTTGGCCTTCTGCCCGCCGGAGAGCCCGCGGATGGCATGGAACATCTCCTCCTCGGTAAACTTCAGGGACCCCAGGTACGTGCGCACCCGGGTGGCTTCCTCCCGGCTTCCGGACGGCGCCAGGAATTCCACCGGCGTGGCGTCGTACGGCAGGACCTCCCCGTAATCCTGCGGCATGTAGCAGGCGGTGATGTCCTCCCGCCCCAGCAGCTGTCCGGCCACCTCCCTCAGCCACGTGCTCTTGCCGATGCCGTTGGCGCCGATGACGGCGACCTTCTCCGGCCCGCGCACGCGCATCGTCAGGTTCCGCGCCAGCACCCGCCCGTCCGGCGCGCACAGTTGCGACACAGTCCCTTCGCAGACCGTCTTGCCGGCCGGCATGGCGCGCTGCCGCTCAAAGCGGATCGTGATGGGGCTCTCCTCTTCCGGGCGCGCCGTCATCTCCTCGTGCCCGCGCTCATAGCGCCGCTCCAGGCTCTTGACGGCTTTCATCTTTTTCGCAAGCAGCCGCCCGGTGGAAGGGTCCTGGCGGGAGACGGATGCCTGGGCGTGCTCCACCTTCTCGCGGATCCGCCGGAACTTCTCCATCGCCTTCTTCTCTTCCCGGCGTTCGGACAGCGCTTCCTGCTCCTGCTTCGCAAACGCCCGGCTGCGCTCCTTGCGGAACTGCTCGAAGGGCATGTTGGCGACTGTCACGCGCGGCACGGTCCCCCGGCGCAGCTGTTCGAGCAGGATCACGCGGTCAGCCGTGCGGCTGATCAGCGTTTCGTCATGGGAGATGAACAGGACGGCGCCGGGGAAGGCGCGGATCATCTCTTCCAGCCATTCCAGCGTATCGATGTCCAGGTCGTTGGACGGCTCATCCAGCAGCAGGATATCCGGCCGCGCCAGCAGGACACCGGCCAGCTGCAGCTTGATCCGCTCGCCGCCGGAAAGGCTCTCCATCGGCCGGTCCGCGTAAAAGAGCGTCTCATCAAACCGCAGGTCCGCGGCCATCCGGTGAAGCGTGGCCGGGCCAGCCTCCGAAAAGGCGTCGATACGGGAAAAGTACTCAAAGACCGTCCGGCTGCGGTCCTCCGCCGCCAGCTCCTGCGGCAGGTATCCCAGCAGTTCCCCCTGCAGCGTCCTCACGCCGTCCGCCTCGATGTAGTCTTCGGTCAGGGCGGGATCGTATATCCACTTTAACAGCGTGGACTTGCCGTTGCCCTCCTCGCCGATCAGGACGGCCCTGTCCGTGCGGCCGAGGACAAAACTGAAGTCGTTTACCAGCACCCGCCGGTCCCGGCGGTGCGTCAGTGTCAGATGATGGATCATCAGCATGAAAAAGATCACCTCGCTTTCGCGCGCCGACAGAAACAGCCTGTCTGCGCCCGGGCCAGGTGATCTTTGCGCCGTGAACAGACAGATAACCGCTTTTCAGTCAGCGCAAACACAGGGCGTACTCCGCCCGCATTCAAAAAGAATGGTCCGCGTATCCTGAAAAAGGTTATCTGATGATCATCGGTCCACCGTCACACGGGTGTGTGCCTTTCGTGTTGATGGCCTCAGCATAGCATGGAAACCGGTGCGGGTCAACCAAGCGGAGCCAGATGGTTCTTTGATACCAGTTTGCTGCGTCCCAAATGGTACCATACCAGTTTGCTGCGTCCCAAATGGTTCACCGCGTGAGGTTGCGCACCCACTTGTATTTCCGGAAGCGGATCATGACCCACGGGATCTTGCCCACTTCGTCCAGGCAGGTGCAGGCGTAGACCAGCAGCACCGGCCAGTGGAACACGAAAGCGCCGAGTACGGCCAGCGGGATGGCGATGCCCCACATGCAGACGGCCAGGGAGTACATGTCGAAGATGGTATCCCCGCCGCCGTCCAGGATGCCGTTGATGGTTACGGCGTTCACGCTGCGGCCCACCATGTAGACGGCCAGGATGACCATCATGCCGGTCAGATAGCGGGCGGCTTCGGGCGTCAGCTTCATCAGCCGCAGCACGAGCGGCGTGGAGGCCAGCACCAGCAGGCCCGAGACCAGCCCGATCAGGTAGGACAGCTTCATCAGGCGGATGCCGATGGTCTTGCCGCGTTCCAGATCGCCGGCGCCCAGAGCGTTGCCCACCAGGATGCCGGCGGCGCTGGCGATGCCGTTGCCGATGCAGCAGACCAGCTCACGCACCACCCCGGCCACGGAGTTGGCCGCCGCGGCGTCCGTCCCCAGATGGCTGACGATGGCGGTGTAGGCCGAAAAGCCGACGCCCCAGAAGAGCGACCCGCCCAGGCACGGAATGGCCTGGTGGAAAAAGTCGCGGGTCAGTTCCTGGCGGCCGGTGAAGAACCGCGAGAGAGCCGGCCGGATGTGGCCCGGCCGCGCCGTGAAGAAGATGCAGAGGGCCAGCTGCAGCGCGCGGGCCAGCGTGGTGGCCAGCGCGGCGCCGCGGGCTTCCAGGCGCGGCGCGCCCAGATAACCGAAGATGAAGATCAGGTTGAAGATCACGTTGAAGACAACCGCCGACGAACTGATCCACACGCTCTGTGTGACGTGGTCCGTCACGCGCATCATCCCCAGAAAGCACTCTCCGATGCCGGTCATCAGGTACGACCACCCCGCGATGCGCAGATAGGAGGCGCCGATGGCCGTGAGGGTGTCATCGCCCGTGTAGATGCGCATCAGCAGCTCCGGGCAGAACTCGCAGGCGGCAAAAAACAGGAGCGAGAGCAGGCCGGCGTAGCGCAGCATCAGGTTGAAGATGTCCTGCATGGTCTTTTTGTCGCCCTTGCCCCAGTACTGCGCGCCCAGGATGGTGCCGGCCGTCGTGATGCCCATGAGGAACATGTTCTGGATAAACTGGATCTGCGTGGCCAGACTGACAGCCGTCATCTGATCCTGCTGCACGCGGCCCAGCATGAAGGCGTCGGCCGCGCCCACGAGGGCCAGCATCAGGCTCTGAAGGCCGAGAGGAAGGGCAATGCCCGCTACTTTACGATAAAAGCCCGGATCCGCCTCGCGGCGGGTCCGGTTGGTGTTGTTTTCAGACATAAAGGAAAGTGCCTTTCGGTTTTTTCGGGATATCGTGCAGGCAATGAGCCGGCTCACGTTTCGTGGTCGGAGACGTGCATGACTTTGAGGTTGCCGATCTTTTCACGCCGGCGGTTCAGCTCCGCCTCGACGGCTTCCATGGGGATGCCGGCTTCGGCCATCATGACAATGAGGTGGTAGAGGAGGTCGCAGATCTCGCCGACGGTCTCCTCCTGCACGCCGTTCTTGGCGGCGATGATGGTTTCGGCGGACTCTTCGCCGACTTTCTTTAAGATCTTGTCCAGCCCCTTGGAGAAGAGATAACAGGTGTACGACCCTTCCTGCGGGTTGGCCTTGCGGTCAAGCGCCACGTCGTAGAGAGCTTTCATGACATCCATGATCACATCCTCCTACTTCCAGATATCCGTAAAAAAGCAGCTGTGGTTTCCGGTATGGCAGGCCGCTCCGGTCTGCACCACGGTGACTAAGAGCGTGTCGGCATCGCAGTCCTGCGCGATGTCCACCACGCGCTGCACATGGCCCGAGGTGGCGCCTTTGTTCCAGAGTTCCTGCCGCGAGCGGCTGTAGAACCACGTGTAGCCGGTCTCGTAGGTCTTGATGAGGCTCTCGCGGTTCATGTAGGCCAGCATCAGCACCTCGCCGGTGCCCGCCTCCTGCACGATGGCCGGGATCAGCGGGGCTTTCGTAAAGAGCGCGTCCAGATCCGGCAGGTGACGGCCGGGGCCGCGCACCGGGATGCCGCAGGCGCGCAGGTGGTCCTTCACCTGGCCCACGGTCAGTTCATTCATATGAAATACCGAGGCGGCCAGCGCCGCGTCCGCGCCGGTCTGCGTGAAGACATCGGAGAAGTGGTCCAGTGTCCCGCATCCGCCCGAGGCGATCACGGGGATGTTCACGGCCTCGCAGACCGCCTGCGTCAGCTCGGTGTCAAACCCGTTTTTGACGCCGTCCGTATCCATGCTGGTCAGCAATATCTCGCCGGCGCCCAGGGCTTCGGCCTGGCGGCACCAGGCCACCGCGTCCAAACCGGTATCGATGCGCCCGCCGTGGATGAACACATGGAACGTCCCGTCCTCCGCCCGGCCGGCATCGACCGCCACCACCACGCACTGGCTGCCGAAGGCCTCGGCCGCCTCGCGGATGAGCTCCGGGCGCTTCACGGCCGCGGAATTGACACTCACCTTGTCCGCGCCGGCCCGCAAAATCTGCCGGAAATCTTCCACGGAGGCGATGCCGCCGCCCACGGTGAGCGGCACGAACACCTCTTTGGCCGTGCGGCGCACCACGTCGATCATGGTCTTGCGGCCCTCATGGCTGGCCGTAATGTCCAGAAAACAGATCTCATCGGCGCCCTGCTCGTCGTACACGCGGGCGCACTCCACCGGATCGCCCACCTCGCGGATGCCCACGAAGTTGACGCCCTTCACCACTTTTCCGTCCCGCACGTCCAGGCACGGGATAATGCGTTTCGCCAGCATGTCACGCCTCCTCCGCCTCGTTGACGGCTTCCGCCAGGTTAAGCGCCCCGGAATAGATGGCCTTGCCGGCGATGCACCCATACAGGCCCATGGCCTTGCAGGCGCGGATATCCTCCATGCCGGCCACGCCGCCGGAAGCGATGACGTTCGCCTCCACCGCGTCAGCCAGTGCCTGCAGCTGCTCCGTGTTCACGCCGGAGAGCATGCCATCGCGGCCGATGTCGGTGAAGATGAAGGTCTTCACGCCGGCCTCTTCCATGGCGCGGGCCAGATCCAGGTAGCTGACGCGGCTGCCGGACAGCCACCCTTCGGCGGCCACCAGGCCGTCACGCGCGTCGATGCCCACGGCGATCTTCTCCCCGTACGCTTTTACCGCCTCGCGCACGAGCGCCGGGTCCCCCAGCGCCACGGAGCCCAGGATCACGCGGGCGATGCCGTTTTCCAGATAATCGGCGATGGTCTCCATGATGCGGATGCCGCCGCCCACCTCCACCGACAGGCCGGATGCAGCCGCCGCGCGCAGGATGACGTCGCGGTTTTTCGGCTGCCCGGCGCGGGCGCCGTCCAGATCCACCATGTGCATCCAGGAGGCGCCAGCCGCAGCAAAGCGGGCCGCGGTCTGCAGCGGGTCCTCGGCCACCTTCGCGGCCGTGCCGAAATCCCCGCGGCGCAGGCGCACGCAGGTGCCGTCTATGAGATCGATGGCGGGTAAGATGATCATGCTGTGTCTCCTTGCCCGAGGGGCGGAAGGTCTGTCCCAACTGGTCAAAAAATGTACCAAAGAGAAACGTCCCTTTTGGTATTAGTGGTGCGCGAAGTTGGCGAGCATGCGCAGGCCGGCGCGGCCGCTCTTTTCGGGGTGGAACTGGGCGCCGCAGATGTGGCCTCTTTGGACCAGGGCGGGGAAGCGGATGCCGTGTTCGGCGTAGGCGGCCACGTACTCATCGGGCGTGGAGGCCGCGAAGGAGTGGACGAAGTACACCCAGGCGCCGAGCGGCACGCCGTCCAGCAGCGGGCAGGGGTGGGCCAGCATCAGTTCGTTCCACCCCATGTGCGGGATCTTGATGGCGGGGAGGGCCGGCAGGGGGCGTACGTCCCCGGGGATCAGGCCGAGGCCTTCCGTCTCGCCGAATTCATAACTTTTTTCAAAGAGCATCTGCATGCCGAGGCAGATGCCAAGGAACGGCTTCTCTTCTGCCGCCTGCCGCAGGGGCTCCACCAGGCCTTTGCCTCTCAGCAGCGCCATGGCGTCCGGGAACGCGCCGACGCCCGGCAGGATGATGGCATCCGCCGCCTCCACTTCCGCGGGGGTCTGCACCAGCTTCCAGGCGATGTCCAGCGAGTCCAGCGAATTGCCCAGCGAGAAGAGGTTGCCGGCGCCGTAATCCACCACGCCGATCATGCCAGCACCCCTTTGGAGGACAGCACCCCGCCGCCCGTCTCGGTCACGGCTTCGCGCAGCGCGTGCGCGCAGGCCTTGAAGAGCGCTTCGATCTTGTGGTGGTCATTCTCGCCGTAGGGCACCAGCAGGTGCAGGGTAAATCCGGCGTGGAACGCGAAGGCCTGGAAGAATTCCTTGGTGAGGCAGCAGTCAAACGCGCCCACCGACGGGTTGTCAAAGGAGGCGTCAAACACCAGGTAGGGCCGGCCGCTCACATCCACATAGCACTGGGCCAGCGACTCGTCCATGGGCACCGCAAACTGCCCGTAGCGGCGGATGCCGGACTTGTCGCCCAGGGCCAGCCCGAAAGCATCCCCCAGGACGATGCCCAGGTCCTCCACGCTGTGGTGAGCATCCACGAACAGGTCCCCTTTCATGGTCAGGTCCAGGTCGAACCCGCCGTGCACGCAGAAGGCGTGCAGCATGTGGTCAAAAAAGCCGATGCCGGACGTACCGGAAAACCGGCCGGTGCCGTCCAGGTTCAGTTCCAGGCGGATCTGCGTCTCTGAGGTGTTCCGCTCCCGAAATGCTTTTCTCATGTCGCTCCTTCCGCTGCGGCGGGCTTTCAGCCGGCCAGAATGGCTTCCAGGGCGGCGATGACCGCCCGGTTCTCCTCAACGCTTCCCGCGCTCACGCGCAGGAATTCTCCCATATGGCGCACCGCGATGCCCTCCGCCAGCAGCGCCCGGTACACGGCGCCGGCGTCCGGCACGCGGAAAAACACAAAGTTGGTCTGCGGCGGGTACGGGATCTCCACGCCCGGCACGCGCGCCGCCAGCTCCGAAAGCCCTGCATAAAGCGCCTCCCGCGAGGCCACGATGCGGCGCTTCGCCTCCGCCAGCCACTCCGGATGCGAAAAGAGCACGCACCCGGCCGCCTGCGTGAGGGAGTTCACGTTGTAAGGCGAGCGCACGGTGTTGATGAGCCCCGCCAGCCACTCTCCCGCCGCGGCGAAGCCCAGGCGGATGCCCGCACACCCGAAGGCTTTCGAGCAGGTCTTTAAGACGATCACGTGGTCGCTCTCCACGGCTTCGGCCAGCACCGAGGCGTCGTCCGCAAACTCCATGTAGGCTTCATCGGCCACCACCAGCACGTCCGGCAGTTCCCGGATGATGCGCTGCACGCCGGCTTTGTCCAGCAGCAGCGACGTGGGGTTGCAGGGGTTTGAGAAGATGAACATCTTCGCGCCGGCCTCTTTTACCGCGCGGATGACATCGTCCGCCGCAACGGGCAGGGCCGCATCGCCCTCCCGGCCGGAGGCTTTGGTCACATCCACCACGCCGATGCCCGCCAGCTGTGCGTAGAACGCGTACATGGAGAAGTCCGGCATGGCCACCGCCAGCGTATCGCCCGGCTGCAGAAACGAATTGACAATGAGCCCGATCAGCTCATCCGACCCGTTGCCGGCCGCGAGGTTCTCCGGCTTCACGCCGAAATACGCGGCCGCCAGCTCCCTGAGTTTCCGGCAGGCCGGGTCCGGATAGCGGTTGAACGGCACCTCACGGATGGCCGCCAGCACCTCCTCGCGGAGAGCATCCGGCAGGTCCAGGAAGCTCTCGTTGGCGTTGACCGCCACCCGGTAACTCTCCGTCACCGGATCGTACGGGGTGAGACTTTTCAGTTTGTCCGGCAGTTGATAGGCCATATCACTCTTGCTCCTCAAAGCGCACCGCGATGGCGTGCGCGTGGGCCGTCAGGCCTTCGGCGCTGGCGATGCGGATGATATCGTCCTTCACGCCCGTCAGGGCCTCTTCCGTATAATACAGGAAACTGGACCGTTTGTAAAAGCTGTCCACGCCGAGCGGCGAGAAAAAGCGGGCGGTGCCGCCGGTCGGCAGCACGTGGTTGGGGCCGGCCATGTAGTCGCCCAGCGGTTCCGGCGCGTACTGGCCCAGGAAAACGCTCCCCACGTTGTCCAGCTTGCCGATGTACTCCAGCGGGTTTTTCATGGCCACTTCCAGGTGTTCCGGCGCCAACTCATTGGCCAGCGTGACCATCTCGTCAATGCTGCGGCAGAGCACCGCCGCGCCGTACCCCTCAAAGGAGGCGGCGATGATATCCTTCCGGGAGAGCGCCTGCATCTGCTTTTCCACCTCGGCCAGCGTCTTCACCAGCACCTCTTCATCCGTGGAAAGCAGGATGGACGAGGCCATGCGGTCATGCTCGGCCTGGCTCATCAGATCCGCCGCCAGCCACGCGGGGTTGGCCGTCTCATCCGCCATGACCAGGATCTCCGACGGCCCGGCCACCATGTCGATGTCCACGGTGCCGTACAGCAGTTTCTTGGCCGTAGCCACGAAGATATTGCCGGGGCCCACGATCTTGTCCACCCGCGGGAAGGTCTCCGTGCCGTACGCCAGCGCGGCTACCGCCTGCGCGCCGCCAGCCAGAAACACCCGGTCCACGCCGGCCACGAGCGCCGCCGCCAGGATATCCGGGTTGGCGCCGCCGCCTTTGGCGGGCGGGGTGACCATGACCACTTCCTTCACGCCGGCGATCTTGGCGGGCACCGCGTTCATCAGCACCGACGACGGGTAGGCCGCCGTGCCGCCCGGGACGTACAGCCCCACGCGGGCGAGCGCGCGCACGCGCTGGCCCATGATCACGCCGCTTTCCTGCGTGACCACAAAGCTGTCCTGCTTCTCATGCTCGTGGAAGGCGCGGATCTTCTCTGCGGCGCGGGAAAGAGACGCCACCAGTTCCGGATCCGCTTTGGCGGCGATGGCTTCCCAGTCCTCCCGGCTGATCTCGAACGCCTCCGGCGCCCAGCCGTCAAAGCGCTCGCTGTAGGCGCGCACGGCCGCATCGCCGTTTGTGCGGACGTTCTCCAGGATGTCCGTCACGGCCGCCGTCACCTCGCGGTTGACCGCCACGTCCCTGGCGCGGATCTTCGCCATCATCTCCCACTCTGCCGTACCGTCTGCCCGAATATAGCCGATCATACCGTCCCTCCCGCTTTCACGGCCCGCTCGCAGGCGTCGATCAGCGCCTGGATGGGCTCTCTTCTCAGTTTCATGCTGGCCACGTTGACGATGAGCCTGGCCGACACCTGCGCGATGTCCTCGATCACCGCCAGGCCGTTCTCTTTCAGCGTTGTCCCGGTCTCCACGATGTCCACGATGGCGTCCGCCAGCCCCAGCACCGGCGCCAGTTCGACCGAACCCTCGATCTTCACCACGTCCACATCCATGTTCTTCTTTTCAAAGTAGGCCGTGGCCACGTTGACGTACTTGCTGGCGATGCGCTTGGTGCCGTACCCGCCGAAGAACGGCTGCCCGGCCAGGCCCGCCAGCGCGAACCGGCAGCGCCCGAAGCCCAGATCCAGCACTTCGTAGTAGGTGCCGCCCATCTCCATGATGGTATCCTTCCCCACCACGCCCAGGTCGCACACGCCGTTCTCCACGTAGGTGACCACGTCGGCGGCCTTGGCCAGCACGCACTCCACCGAGCCGTCGCCGATGGGCAGGATCAGCTTCCGCCCCTTGTTGCGCACGGCGGAACAGTCGTACCCGAGGCTCTCGAGCATCGCCACCGTCTTTTCTTCCAGGCGCCCCTTGGTGAGCGCGATGCGGATGGGCCGGCTCATGGACGCACCTCCTTTTCGTCTGCGGTGATGAGCACGCCGCCCTCCGGCAGCGCCTCCCACTCCTCTTCCGTCAGGCCGTCCGCGCAGACGGCGCGGATGCCTTTGGCGCGCAGGTCGCGCCGGCAGGCGGCCGCCGCCGCGTAGGCTGCCGGGCCTTCCGCCCGCACATAGACGGTCTGTCTCTCATCCGCGGGCGCGTCCACCGCGCGCGCAGCCAGTTCCATATCCACCGCGAAGCCCACGGCCGGATGCGGCTCGCCGAAGGTGCCGCACAGCTGGTCGTACCGCCCGCCCGAGAGCACCGGCTCGCCGATGCCGTCAAAGTACCCGCGGATGACCAGCCCGGTGTAGTACTCCACCTGCCCCACCAGGCCCAGATCCAGCATCACGGCATCCCCCAGGCCCAGATCCTGCAGGAAGGCGTAGACCTCCCGGCAGCGGGCGAGCGCCTCGCCGGCCGTCCCGCCGTCAAAGAGCGCGGCGGCCGCCTCCAGCACCTCGGGCCCGCCGAAGAGCGCCGGCAGCCGGCGCAGCGCGCGGACGGCCCCGGTGTCCGGGAAGGCCCGCAGCAGGTCGTTCAGGCGCCCGTAGTTCTTGGTCTCGACTGCCAGCCGGATCTGCTCGGCCGTCTCCTCATCGGTGTCCAGCGCCTCGACCAGCGCCTTGAAGTACCCGATGTGGCACAGTTCCAGACGGAAGCCGTCCGAAAGCCTTGCCAGGCTTTCCGCGGCCAGCTCCATGGCCTCGCAGTCCCCCGCCAGGTCACCCGAGCCGATCAGCTCGATGCCGGCCTGATGCGTCTCCGTGCGGCGGCCTTTGCCTTCGGGATAGCGGCGGCAGATGTTCTGGCTGTAGTACAGGCGCAGCGGCAGCGGCTGGCCCGAGAGGCGCCCCGCCGTGATGCGCGCGATGGGCACGGTGCAGTCCGGGCGCAGGACCATCAGCCGCCCCTGCGCGTCCGTCAGCGTGAACATACGCTCCGCCGGCAGCGTCTGCTCCGCGCCGGTAAACACGTCGAAGAATTCCAGCATCGGCGTGACCACGCGCCGGTAGCCGGCCGATTCATACAGTTCCTTAAGAGAGGCACTGACCAGCGAATCCTTCGCGCACTCCTCGTAGAGGCGGTCGCGGGTGCCGGCCGGTGTTTTCTGTCTGCTGGGTTTCATGATGGTCTCCCCTGAAGGCGGATAGTTTAGCGTGGTAGCATGGTAACACGATAAAGTGTCTTTGTCAATGAAGGATTTTGCATTTCGCCGTTTTTAACAGAGAAGCGCAGGAAAGCTCAGCCTTCCTGCGCACTTTTTTTCAGCCGCCGGGCTTCACGCCAGGCGTTGAATTTGTCAATGAGCCAGCTGTACAGCCGCCGGTACAGGCTCTGCACCGCGCCGGAGATCTGCACGGCCAGGCAGACGACCGCGACCAGTTCCAGCCGCAGGTCCGTCAGATCCAGCAGCCACCGCCCCACCAGCACGATGCTGGCCAGGAAGGCGAACATGGACGAGTACACCACCAGCCCCCGGTACCGGGTGACCGGCTGGTAGACGCGCAGCTGCGCCAGCACGTAGTTGAACGCGGTGGTCAGCACGCAGATGGTGGCCAGTTCCTGGTCCGTACAGCCGGCCAGCATGCCGATGTTCTGCACCAGGAAGACCAGCGTGGTGATGGTGAACGCCGCCGGCACCGCATGCTTGAGCACCTCCGACAGGAACGGCGTGTCCGCGCGTTCAAACGACGGCTCCAGCTGCAGCAAAAACGACGGGATGCCCACGCCGAATGCCGAGATGAGCGAGAGCTGGATGGGCTCGAACGGGTAGGACCGCCCGATCAGGATGGTCATGATACCCAGGATCGTGGAGAACGTGGTCTTGATCAGGAAGAGCGACGCCGCGCGGCGGATGTTGTTGATGACGCGCCGGCCTTCGTTGACGATCTCCGGCATGGCCGAGAAATCCGAATCCAGCAGCACCACGCCGGCAATGTTCTTGGCGGCGTCCGACCCGTTGCCCATGGCGATGGAGCAGTCGGCCTTCTTCAGCGCCAGCACGTCGTTGACGCCGTCGCCGGTCATGGCCACCGTGTGGCCGTCCTCCTGCAGGAAGCCGACCATCTTCTCTTTCTGGGCGGGCGAGACGCGCCCGAAGATGCGGGCCGTCCGCAGCGCTTCGCGCAGGGCGTCATCCGTAGTCAGCTGCGAGGCGTCCACAGCCTTCAGGCCGGTCAGGCCGGCCTTGCCCGCCACCGCCTGCACCGTGGCCGGGTCATCGCCCGAAATGATCATGACGTTCACGTCCTGGGCGGCAAAGTAGGAAAGCGTGTCCGCCGCGTTGTCCCGGACCACATCCGAGAGCAGGAAGACGGCATCCGGCACAAGCCCCGCCGGCCGGCTCTCCCGGGCCAGCTCGCCCGGCCCGTGCGCCAGCATCAGCACGCGGTACCCTTCGGCCGCCAGATGGTGCACGCGGTCCCCCACCGCCGGCGTCTGCTCGTCGGTGCGGAAGAGGAAATCATACGCGCCCAGATACCAGCAGGTGCCGCCGATGCGCACGCCGCTGTACTTGCGGGAGGACGAGAACGGCAGCACGTCCGTCACGCCCGGCACACTCTCCGCCGCACTCACGCCGTACGATTCCCGCAGGGCCGTGATGGTGGCGTTGGAATCCGGGAGGGCCGCCAGCAGGGTTTCCAGTTCCTCCGGGACCACGCGGTCCGGCGCCAGCGAGAGCACACGCTCCAGCTTCAGGCTCCCCTCGGTGATGGTGCCGGTCTTGTCCAGACAAAGCGTGTCCACGCGGGCCAGCATCTCAATGCCGTAGAGTTCCTGCACCAGCGTTCGCTTGCGGGTGAGCCGCAGCACCCCCAGCACCAGCGCCACGCTGGTCAGGAAGACCAGGCCCTCGGGGATCATGCCCACCACGGCGGCCACGGAATCCAGCACCGCGCTGCGGAAGCCCGCGCCGGTCAGGTAGTACAGCTTGGCAAACATCAGAAGCCCCACCGGGATCAGCAGGAAGCCAATGGTCTTCAGGATGCGGTTGATGTCTTCTTTGAGGGCGGACCGGCTCTTCTTGAACGCCTTCGCCTCTTTCGAGAGCTGCGCGGCGTAGCAGTCATCGCCCACCTGCGTCACGCGCACGTACGCCTTGCCAGAGGTCACAAAACTGCCCGACAGCAGCTTCGCGCCGGCGCTCTTGCCGATGTTGTCCGACTCACCGGTGAGCAGCGACTCGTTGACTTCCAGCGCCCCGGCCAGCACCACGGCATCGGCCGGCACCTGCATGCCGGACGCCAGGATGACCACGTCATCCTGCACGAGCTGCGTGACCGGGAGCTTTACGGTCCGGCCGTTGCGCACCACGTCCGCCTCGCTCTGCGTCAGCACGCGCAGGTCATCGAGCGCCTTCTTGGCGCGCAGTTCCTGCACGATGCCCACCACGGTGTTGACGATGACCACCACCATGAAGGTGCCGTTCTTGGGCGAAAAAACGAGCAGCACGAGGGCAAAGAGGATGACGTTGATGAGGTTGAAAAGCGTAAAGATATTGGACAGGACGATCTCCTTGACCGTCCTGCTGCTTTTATCCTCCGTCACGTTTACTTTGCCCCCGGCTGCCCGGACGCGGACTTCCTCATCGGTCAGTCCCCGGAAAGCCGGAGTACGGCCGGCAGCGGCCGGTGCCGCCGCCTGTCTGTACTCTTCCAAGTTGTCTTCCCCTTTCACGGCGGGAATGGTGTTTCGGATGCCGGGTGCCCCTTACGTCCTCTTGCGGAAGGACGTGCGGCAGCGGCTGCAGGTGATCTCGATCTTCCCGCGCCCCTTGGGCACACGGATCTTCTGCCCGCAGGACGGGCAGGCAAAGATCAGGTTGGGCGTACGGCGCGAGAACCGGCCGCTGCCCACGGTGCGCATCACAAACCCGGAAAAACCGTGCGTGACCGCGCCTTTCGTGCGCAAAAACCACGCGTTTTCCCGCGAGCGCGCCGCATAGTTGCGCGACAGCAGGCGGAACACGGTGAGTACCAGCAGAAGGAGCGCCGGCAGATACAGAAACTTCAGCGGCCGGAGCAGCGAGAGGATGAGCATCACCATGCAGACGGCGTTCGTAAAGCGGCCCAGATCATCCGGCCCGTAGCGCCCGCGCAGGAATGCTGCCAGTCTCTGTCTCATCTCCGTCTCCTTCCGGCTGCAAAGCCGCCTGTCAGTTGTTGTTTTCGATCAGGAAATCCGCCACTTTCTCGGCCAGCGCCGAAAAGCGGAACTCCTCCCGGTCCAGGCTGTTGGCCTGCATGAACTCGTCCGCGCTCTGGCTGTTCTGAGCCGCATACCCGGCGATCAGCTCGTCCACGGCGGCTTCTTCCACCGTGATGCCCTCCGCCTGCGCGATGGCCTGATAGATCACCCAGCCCTTGGTGGACTGGTCGACCGACTCGTCCAGCCACTTCTGGTAGGATTCCTGGTTCATGCCGCTCTGCGCCAGGAACTGATCGAGCGTCATGTTGTAACTGGCCGCCATCTGCTCCACGTAGGTGCGGTAGTAATCCGTGTAATAGGTGACCATGCTCTCCGGAAGGCTCTTGAACGTGCTGGCCTCGGTGACCGCCTTCATGATGGCGGCTTCCTTGTCCGACCGGTACTGCTGGTCGTACATTTCCGCATAGTAAGTACGGATGCTCTCACGCAGTTCGTCCACCGTGGCGTAGGCTGAATTGGCTGCCACCAGTTCATCCGTCAGTTCTTTGTCGACGGGGGCCTTGATGCTTTTTAAGGTCACCGTGAAGACGGCTTCCTTGCCCGAAAAATCCGGGTTGTTCCGGTACGGATCCGGGAACGTGACGGTGATGTCCTTCGTCTCGCCGATGTTCATGCCCACGACGCCCTCTTCAAAGCCGGGAATGAAGCTGCCAGAGCCCAGCGGCAGGTCATACGACCCGGTGCCGCCCTCAAACTGCACCCCGTCCATTTTGCCGGAGTAATCGATGGAGCAGATATCTCCCATCTCCGCGGGGCGGTCCGTCACGTCCGCCTGCTCCGCGTAGAAGCCGAGGAAGGAGGCAAGCTCCTGCTCGATCTGCTCTTCGGTCACTTCCTGTTTGGTCACGCCGGAGTCCAGCCCCTTGTAGTTGGCCAGCGTCACGTAGGCGGACATATCCTGCCCTTCCACGTTGCCGTTCGCGGACTTGCCGTCATTTCCCTTGCCGCTGCAGCCGGCGAGCGACACCAGAAGCGCCGCCGACAGCAGGATCATCATCAGTTTCTTCATGATCGTTTCCCCTGTTCCCTTAAAACGGAAGCCGGCACGGCCGGCTTCTCTCTCCTGCCGGAAACCGCTCCCGGCAGCCTGTGACAGTATACTTCACAGCGGGGACGCCCGTCAACCGGACACGTCCCCGCCCGCTGTGAATGTTTTGTGAAATCCGTGTAAAAAGACGGTTTCCGGGCACCGGAACGCGGCGGCCTTACGCCTTTTCCAGGCACCGCTTCACGTACACGCCCGTATACGAGGTGGGGTGCTCCGCCACCTGCTCCGGCGTCCCCTGCGTGACCACGGTGCCGCCGCGGTCGCCGCCGTCCGGGCCCATGTCCACGATGTAGTCCGCCGTCTTGATGACATCCAGGTTGTGCTCGATGACGATGACGGTGTTGCCGCCGTCCGCCAGACGGTGCAGGATGTCCACCAGCTTGTGCACGTCCGCAAAGTGAAGGCCCGTGGTGGGCTCGTCCAGCACGTAGATGGTGCGGCCGGTGGAGCGCCGGGAGAGCTCGGTGGCCAGCTTGATGCGCTGCGCCTCGCCGCCGGAGAGCTCCGTGGAGGGCTGACCCAGTTTCACATACCCCAGACCCACATCATAGAGCGTCTGGATCTTGCTGCGGATGGCCGGAACGTTGGCGAAGAACGTGAGCGCCTCCTCCACCGTCATGTCCAGCACGTCGAAAATGCTCTTGCCTTTGTACTTGACCTCCAGCGTCTCGCGGTTGTAGCGCCGGCCGCCGCAGACTTCGCAGGGCACGTAGACATCCGCCAGGAAGTGCATCTCGATCTTGATGATGCCGTCGCCCGAGCAGGCCTCGCACCGCCCGCCCTTCACGTTGAAGGAGAAACGCCCTTTTTTGTAGCCGCGCGCCTTGGCATCCGATGTGCTCGCAAACAGATCTCTGATCAGATCGAACACGCCGGTGTAGGTGGCGGGGTTCGAGCGCGGCGTGCGGCCGATGGGGCTCTGGTCGATGGCGATGATCTTGTCCAGCTGCTCCGCGCCTTCGATGCCATCGTGCGCGCCCGGAATGGTGTGCGCGCGGTTGAGCGTCCGCGCGAGCGACTTGTAGAGGATCTCGTTGACCAGCGAGCTCTTGCCCGAGCCGGAGACACCCGTCACGCAGGTGAACACCCCCAGCGGGAAGGCCACGTCAATGTGCTTGAGGTTGTTCTGCGCCGCTCCGCGCACCGTCAGCCAGCCGTTCGGCTTGCGGCGGGCCTTCGGCACCGGGATCTTCATGCGGCCGGACAGATACGCGCCCGTCAGGGATTCCGGCACCTTGCAGATATCCTGCCACGTGCCGGTGGCGACCACTTTTCCGCCGTGGATGCCGGCCGACGGGCCGATGTCCACGATCCAGTCCGCGGCGCGCATGGTGTCCTCATCGTGCTCCACCACCAGCACCGTGTTGCCCAGATCCCGCAGGTGCTGCAGGGTGGCCAGCAGCTTGTCGTTGTCCTTCTGGTGCAGGCCGATGGACGGCTCGTCCAGGATGTAGGCCACGCCCACCAGGCCGGAGCCGACCTGCGTGGCCAGACGGATGCGCTGCGCCTCGCCGCCCGAGAGGCTGGCGGTGCCGCGCGCGAGCGTCAGGTAGTCCAGGCCCACATCGATCAGGAACTGCACGCGGGAGCGGATCTCTTTCAGGATCTGCCCGCCGATGAGGCGCTGCTGGTTGGTGATCTGCAGCCCGTCCAGATAGCGCGACAGGTCGCCGATGGAGTGGGTGGTCACCTGCCAGATGTTCTCATCCCCCACCGTGACGGCCAGGGCGTCCGGCTTCAGGCGCTGCCCCTTGCAGGCGCGGCAGGGCGTGATGCGCATGTAGGTCTCATACTCGGCTTTCTGCGACTCCGAGAACGTCTCGCGGTAGCGGCGCTCCTCGTTCTCGATGAGCCCCTCAAACGGCACGTCGTAGACACCCACCCCGCGCTGGCCGTGATAGCGGACTTTGAGCACGTGCCCGCCGGTGCCGTGCAGGATCAGATCCTTGACGTGCGGCGGATAATCCTGGTACGGCGTGTCCAGCGAGAAATGGTACTCCTCCGCCATGGCCTCGAGGATGGCGCGCGAGAACCCGCCGGGCTTGGCGGCCGACTGCCAGCCGGTGGCCGTGATGGCCCCCTGGTTGATGGAGAGCGTCTGATCCGGGATCATCAGATCCGGGTCAAACTCCATCTTGTAGCCCAGGCCCGCGCACTCCGGGCAGGCGCCGAACGGATTGTTGAACGAAAAGCTGCGGGGCTCGATCTCCGCGATGGAGATATCGCAGTACGGGCAGGCAAAGCTGGACGAAAACGTGATGGGCTTGCCGTCCACCACATCCACCACGCACAGGCCGTCCGCCAGTTTCAGGACGGTCTCGATGGAATCCGTCAGGCGGGACTCGATGCCGGGCCGGACCGAGAGGCGGTCCACCACGATCTCGATGTTGTGCTTGATGTTCTTCTCCAGCGTGATGTCTTCGGACAGTTCGTAGAGGTTCCCGTCCACCATGGCGCGCACGTACCCGGCGCGTCTTGCCTGGTCCAGGAGTTTTGCGTGGGTGCCCTTCTTGCCGCGCACCACCGGCGCCAGCAGCTGGATGCGCGTGCGCTCCGGCATGCCCATCACCTGATCGACCATCTGGTCCACCGACTGCTTGCGGATCTCGCGGCCGCAGTTCGGGCAGTGCGGCACGCCGATGCGGGCGTACAGCAGGCGCAGGTAGTCGTAGATCTCCGTGACCGTGCCCACCGTGGAGCGCGGGTTGCGGTTGGTGGATTTCTGGTCGATGGAAATGGCAGGCGACAGGCCGTCGATCTGGTCCACGTCCGGCTTCTCCATCTGCCCCAGAAACATGCGCGCGTAGGACGAAAGCGACTCCATGTAGCGGCGCTGCCCCTCGGCGTAGATGGTGTCAAAGGCCAGCGAGCTCTTGCCCGACCCGGACAGGCCCGTTAAGACCACGAGCTTGCCGCGCGGGATGTCCACGTCGATGCCTTTTAAGTTGTGTTCCCGCGCTCCGCGGATCTTGATGTAAGGCTGTTCCATAAATGCGAACGGGAAACCCCGTCACTCCTCCTCCAGATAGGTGCGCAGATCCCTGATCTTGTCGCGCAGTTCGGCGGCCGTCTCGAAATCCAGTTCCGAGGCGGACTTCTTCATCTGCTTGGTCAGTCTGCCGATGAGCGCGTTCAGTTCCTTCTTCGTCATGGATTCCGGATCCCGCTCCAGCGTGACCTGCGCCTTCTCGGCGGCGTGCGTGACCGCGATCAGATCGCGCACCGCCTTGTGGATGGTCTCCGGGGTGATGTGGTGCTCTTCGTTGTAGGCCTGCTGGATGGCGCGGCGGCGGTTGGTCTCGCCGATGGCGTACTTCATGGAATCCGTCCAGGTGTCGGCGTACATGATCACGTGGCCGTCCACGTTGCGGGCCGCGCGGCCGATGGTCTGGATCAGCGACGTGCCGGACCGCAGGAACCCTTCCTTATCGGCATCCAGGATGGCCACCAGCGTGATCTCCGGGATGTCCAGGCCCTCACGCAGGAGGTTGATGCCCACCAGCACATCGAACACATCCATGCGCATGTCGCGGATGATCTCGGCGCGCTCTAAGGCCGCGATGTCCGAGTGCAGGTACTTGACGCGCACGCCGGCATCCCGCAGGTAGTCCGTGAGGTCCTCCGCCATGCGCTTGGTCAGCGTGGTCACCAGCACCTTGTGGTGGGCGGCGGTCTCTTTCCGGATCTCGTAGAGCAGGTCGTCGATCTGCCCGGCCACCGGCCGGACCGACACCTCCGGATCCAGCAGGCCCGTGGGGCGGATCACCTGCTCCACGCGCAGCAGCTCGTGCTGCTCCTCATACACACCGGGCGTGGCCGAGACAAAGAGCATCTGGTCGATGTGCGACTCAAACTCCTCAAAGTTGAGCGGCCGGTTGTCCAGCGCGGAAGGCAGGCGGAAGCCGTAGTCCACCAGCGTGGTCTTGCGCGCCCTGTCGCCGTTGAACATGCCCCGCACCTGCGGGATGGTCATGTGCGACTCATCCACCATGATCAGGAAATCGTCCGGGAAGTAGTCCAGCAGGGTATTCGGCGTGGCGCCCGGCTCCAGGCCGGCCAGCGGCGCCGAATAGTTCTCGATGCCGGAGCAGAAGCCCGTCTCCCGCATCATCTCGATGTCGTAGTTGGTGCGCTCGGCGATGCGCTGCGCCTCGATGAGGCGGTTCTCGCGCTTGAAGTACGCCACGCGCTCCTCCAGCTCTTTCTCAATGCGCAGGATGGCGCGCTTCATCTGCTCTTCCGGCACCACGTAATGCGAGGCCGGGAAGATGGCCACGTGGTTCAGGTAGTTCTTCACCTCACCGGTCAGCGGATCGAACTCCGCGATGCGGTCCACCTCGTCGCCGAAGAACTCCACGCGGATGGCGGTATCGTCCGACGCCGCCGGAAAGACCTCCAGCACGTCGCCGCGCACGCGGAAAGTGGTGCGGTGGAAGTCCATGTCGCCGCGCTCGTACTGGATGGCGACCAACTTGCGGATCACCTCATCGCGGTCCTTCTCCATGCCGGGGCGCAGGCTGATGACCATGTTCTGGTAGTCGATGGGCGAACCCAGGCCGTAGATGCAGGAGACGGACGCCACGATGATGACATCACGCCTTTCGGAGAGGGCTGCCGTAGCCGAGTGGCGGAGTTTGTCGATCTCGTCGTTGATGGCGGAATCCTTCTCGATGTAGGTGTCCGTCTGCGGGACGTAGGCCTCCGGCTGGTAGTAATCGTAATAGGAAACAAAATACTCCACCGCATTCTCGGGGAAGAACTCCTTGAACTCCGAGTACAGCTGCGCCGCCAGCGTCTTGTTGTGCGCGAGCACCAGCGTGGGGCGGTTGAGCTGCTCGATGATGTTGGCCATGGTGAAGGTCTTGCCGGAACCGGTGACGCCAAGCAGCGTCTGAAACTGATTGCCCTCCCGGAAGCCGTTCACCAGCGCCTCGATGGCCTGCGGCTGATCGCCGGTAGGTTTGTATTCGGAATGCAGAACGAAGTGATCCATGCGGCCTCCCCGGACGTTTTTCAAGACGGAAAAAACAGACGCACTCCCCGCAGGGAGTGCGCCTATCATATCACAAATCACGGCCTTTGAACAGCGGTTTTTGCAAACGTACGTTCGATTGTCCGCAGGCCTGTCAGCCCACCTCGCGCGGGTTCTCCTTCCCTTCCTCAAACAGCGCCACGCTCCGGAACGAATCCTCCACCATGCAGCGGATGGTGGTCTCGGTGTAGAAGGCGGTGTGCCCGGTCAGGATGATGTTCGGGAAGCTCTTGAGCGCGTAGTATTCGTCGTGGTCCAGCGCCTGACCGTGCAGGTCGTGGTACACCAGATCGTTTTCGGCCTCGATGACGTCCAGCCCCGCCCCGCTCACCTTGCCGGAGCGGATGGCCCGCATCAGCGCAAACGAGTCGATCAGGCTGCCGCGGGCGGTGTTGACGATGCAGACGCCGTCCTTCATCTTCGAAAACGCGGCATCATCCAGCAGGTGGTGCGTCTCGTCGCTGGCCGGCATGTGCACGCTGATGACATCGCTTTCGGCCAGCACCTCATCAAAGCTTTTGTACTCAGCCAGCCCCGCCAGTTCCGCACTCGGGTACTTGTCGTACGCCAGGATGCGGCAGCCAAACGGCGCCAGGTGGGAGATCAATACCCGCCCGATGTGCCCGGTGCCAAGCACCCCCACCGTCAGGCCGCCGATCTCCCGGCCCATCTTGCCGCGCAGCGAGAAATCCTGGTTGGCCACACCGGCCATGGCCATGCCCGTCCGCCGGGTGGTCATCAGGATCAGCATCAGCGCGTGGTTGGCCACGCACTCCGTGGGGTAGGCGGTGTTGGCCGCCCGCATGCCCAGTTCCGCCAGGCGCCCGAGCGGCAGGTGGTCAAAGCCGATGCTGCGGCAGGTCACGTACTTCACGCCCATTTCATGCAGCCGGTCGGCAAACTCCTCCGGAAAGTAACACGGCGTGGAACTGACGGCAATGCACCCCTCCGCCAGCGACAGATTCTCCTCGCTGATCGGATCCGGCGTCCACACAAACTCCATGCCGTACGAAGCGGCGAGCTCCTCGCAAAGCGGGAGCTCGTCGAAATCGCGCAGCGAATAAAAAGCAATCTTCATGGCAGGCCTTTCTCAATTCACAACTGATGGAACATGCAATGCAGATAAATCATAAAGCCCTCATCGGCAGGTGCTTTTCAGGCACGTTCCCACTCCCCTGCTCAAGGCAGCGGACACTAAACTCGCTTGCCTCTTCGAGGCTTCGCTCGTTAAGTGCCGGCCTTCGCAGAGGGGCCTGAAAAGCACCATGCCTTCTTCGGGCTGATGACAATTCGCGGCCGCAGGGAAGCGGAAAGAGAATGCCGGGAAATGCTTCTTCCTTACTGTACTGAGAATCTGTATATCGTCTTTGAATCGTAAGCCTCGCCCGCCTTCACCACCGGCTGGTCAAATTCCGGGTGATGGATGGCGTCGGGGATGATCTGCGTCTCGAAGCAGCAGGCCGACCGGAAGGTGTAGTGCGTGCCTCCCTTGCCGGGCGGGAGCATGGCCTCGCGCTCTTTGGACATATTGTAGGTGTAGATCTGGATGCCCGGCTCGGTGGTGAAGACGTCCATGCGTCGGCCGCCTACTTCATCGCGGCAGACGGCGGCGTGCTTCAGCTCGCCGCGCGTCCCCGGCAGCACGAAGTTGTGGTCGTACCCGTTGCCAAAGCGCAGCTGTTCGCAGTCCTCGCCGATATCCCGGGAGAGCTTCTTCTCCGTGCGAAAATCAAACGGCGTGCCGGCCACATCGCGCAGCTCGCCCGTGGCCAGGCCCGTAGCGTTGCAGACCGAGAACTGCTCCGCGTACACCGTGACCAGCTGGTCCATGGCGCGCTCCGGATGCTCCTGCCCGCAGAGGTTGAAGTAGCAGTGGTTGGTGAAGTTCACCAGGGTGTCCGCATCCGGCACACCGTGGTAGTGGATCTCCATGGAGCCGTCCTCCGACAGCGAGTAGGTGATATCCATCACCAGATTGCCGGGGAAGCCCTGGTCTCCGTCCGGGCTGACGAGCCGGAACGTCACAAACGCGCGCTCCCCGTCGCACCCGCAGTCCGCGGCCTCCCACATCCGGCGGTGATAGAGGTTGGGGCCGGAATGGATGTTGTTGCCGGCGCCGGTATCCGCCAGCGGGATGACCTTCCCGTTCAGCGGGAAGGATGCGCCGCCGATGCGGTTGGCGTTGCGCCCGATGGGCGAGCCGAAATGCGGGATGTTGGTCTCATAAGACGGCAGGTCGTCAAACCCCAGGATGACATCCGCCGTCTGCCCGTCACGCCCCGGCACCTTCATGGTCTCCCAGATGGCGCCAAGCGTGAGGAACGAAGCGGACATGCCGTTCTCCGCGGCCATGAGGAAGCGCTCCACCTCCTGCCCGGAAGCGGTCACGCCGAAGGTCTCTCTCGTCAGTTTCATACTCGCTCCTCTTTCAGTCCAGCATGTCCTCGATCACTTCGATGGCCTTCTGCAGCTGGTTGTCCAGTTCGCGCGGGATGATGGCCTGCCCCTGCGCCTCTTCGTCCAGTTCCACCACGATGTCCGGCTCGATGCCTTCGCCGTGGATGCAGACGCCGTTCGGCGTATAGTACTCCGCCGTGGTGATCTTCAGGGCCGTCTTGTAGCCCGACAGCGGGATGATGGTCTGCACGATGCCCTTGCCGAAGGTCTTGGTGCCGATGACCGTGGCCACGCCGTAGTCCTGCAGGTTGGCGGTAAAGATCTCCGCCGCCGAAGCCGTATTGCCGTTGGTGAGGACCACCGTGGGGAGGCTGACGCGCTGTGAGGCATCCGAATAGTAGTTCTCCTCCGCGCCGTTGCGGTCACGGACCGAGATGACCAGGCCTTCCGGCACCATCTCATCGCAGATGTCCACCACGATGTCCAGCAGTCCGCCCGGATCGTCCCGGACGTCCACAATGAGGCCCTTCATGCCCTGGGCCGTCAGGTCATCCAGCGCCGCCACGTACTGGTCATAGGTGTTCTCGATGAACTGCTCCAGCTGGATGTAGCCGATCTGGCCGTCCAGCATCTCCCACTCCACCGAGGGGGTGTCGATCTTCGCGCGGCCGCTCGTCACGTCCACATAGTCGTTTTCGGAGGGGCGGAAGAACGTCAGATCCACCGTGGTGCCCGGCTCGCCGCGGATGTAGGTGACCACGGTGTTCAGGTCCATCTCCTGCACGTTCATGCCGTCCACGGCCGTGAGGATATCCCCCGGGAGGATGCCGGCTTCGAGTGCCGGCGAGCCCTTGAAGACCTTCGTCACCGTGATCTGAAGCGTCTTGCCGTCCTGCATGACCTGCACGCCGATGCCGCAGTACTCGCCCTCATCCTCCTCGATGAGCTTCTGGAACTCCGCCTCGTTGTAGTAGTAGGCGTAGTCATCGGGAAGGGAGCGCACCACCCCCTGCAGGAGGCCGTCGCGCATGGCCTGACGGTCCTGCTCATAGAAGAAGTAGTCGTCGATGTAGGCTTCGATGTCCGCCAGTTCCTTCAGCGTCTGCTCATTTAAGAGCGGCTCATCGTCCGCCACCGGCTCCGCCGTCTGCGCGGAGGGGTCCTCCGGCTGCGTGGCCTCGGATGTCTCCGAGCGGCGGCGCCGCCCGGTGGCGCTCTCCTCTTTGGCGGTCGGCTCCACGCGGTAGCTCAGCCGTCCGTCCGCCGCCAGGTAGAAGGCCAGGCACAGCACGCCCAGCATGATGCCGAAAAGCACGCACACCAGGCCCTTTAAAAAGCCGAACCCCCGCTTCGGGGGCTCCGGCTGAGGGACCGGCGCCGGCGTGTAAGCCGGCAGGCCGTTCTCCTCCGTGGGGGCTTCCTGCCCGCCGTAGTTTTCAAAATCACTCATTTCAGTACTCCGCGTTCTCCATGTATTTCATGTACTGCACCACCATCAGCGCGATCTTCAGCGTGATGGCATCATCGAACACCCGCAGGTCCAGCCCGGTGGATTTCTGCAGCTTGTCCAGCCGGTAGACCAGTGTGTTGCGGTGGATGTAGAGCTGACGGGAGGTCTCCGACACGTTCAGGCTGTTCTCGTAGAACTTGTTGATGGTGGTCAGCGTCTCCTCGTCAAAATCCTCCGGCGTCTTGCCGTTGAATATCTCCTGGATGTACATGCGGCAGAGGTTGAGCGGCAGCTGGTAGATCAGCCGGCCGATGCCCAGCCGCGCGTAGGCCACCACGCGCTGCTCGGTGTAGAAGATCTTGCCCACCTCGAGCGCCATCTTGGCCTCCTTGTAGGAGCGGGACACATCCTTGATCTCGGCCACGATGGTGCCGTAGGAGACGCGCACATCCGTCATGGCCTCGGTGTTGAGCATGTCCACGATAATGTTGGCGGTCTTCTCGATCTCCTCGTACCCGTCCGAAGCGCCCAGTTCCTTGATGAGGATGATGTTCTTCTCATCCACGGCGGTCACGAAATCCCGGGTGCGGGACGAGAACAGCCCGCGGACCGTTTCCATGGCGCCGGAATCCTTCTCGTGGCGGGTCTCGATGACAAAGACCACCCGGCGGACGGCCGCATCGATGTGCAGCTTGCGGGCGCGGTTGTAGATGTCCACCAGCAGGAGGTTGTCCAGCAGGAGGTTCTTGAAGAAATTGTCCTTGTCGTACCGCTCTTTATAGGCCACCAGGAGGCCCTGCAGCTGGAACGCCGCCATCTTCCCGACCAGAAACGCCTCTTCGTGATCGTCCGTGCCGCGCACCGCCAGAATGAACTCCAGTGACGCCTCGTCGAAAACCTTGAACAGCTGACAGCCGGACAGTTCCTGGCTGCTGGCCGATGACTGAGCGAAGTCGATGATCTCCGCCTCACCGAAATCCGGATCCGGCCAGGTGGAAGCCAGCACTTTTCCCTCCGTGTCACAGACACACAGATCCAGTCGGGCGATCGTCTTCAGCCCGTCCAGCGTACTTTGCAGAACCTGATTGGTGACCATGGGTTTCTCCTTCTCACAAGATATTGAAAGATGATCATACGAATCTCATTATACGGCGTTTCGGGCAAAAAGAAAAGAGGACAGGGGAAAAACCCCTGTCCTCGGAAAGCCTGTGATTTAGTTGAGGATGACCATCTCCGTGTCCTTGTCGAACAGGTGGCAGCGGGTCATGTCGAACGCGAACTTCACGTGATCGCCGGGGCGGGCCGTAGAGGTCGGGTTGACGCGGGCGGTGAAGTTGTTGTCGCCCAGATCGAAGTACAGGAAGACTTCGGCACCGAGCATTTCGTAAACGTTGATGGTGGCGTCAAAGACGGAATCCGGATGCGTGGAAACGAACGCTTCCTCGTCATGCAGGTCTTCCGGACGGATACCGAAGGAAACTTCGCTGCCCACCAGGCCCTTGGACTTGACGGCGGCAGCCTTGTTCTCCGGCAGCGCAACCTTGACGTCCGCAAAGTTCACATACACCTTGCCGCCCTCTTCGGTAAGCTTGGCATCCACGAGGTTCATCTGCGGGGAACCGATGAAGCCGGCGACGAACTTGTTGGCCGGAGCGTCATACAGGTTCTGCGGGGAGTCGACCTGCTGGATGATGCCGTCCTTCAGAACGACGATGCGGGTACCCAGGGTCATGGCCTCGGTCTGGTCATGGGTAACATAGATGATGGTGCAAGCCAGTCTCTGATGCAGCTTGGAGATCTCGATACGCATCTGGACACGCAGCTTGGCATCCAGGTTGGACAGCGGCTCATCCATCAGGAAGACCTTCGGGTCACGCACGATGGCACGGCCCATGGCAACACGCTGTCTCTGACCGCCGGACAGAGCCTTCGGCTTGCGGTCAAGCAGATGCTCGATGTCCAGGATCTTGGCGGCTTCATGCACCTTCTGGTCGATCTCGGCCTTCGGGGTCTTGCGCAGCTTCAGACCAAACGCCATGTTGTCGTACACGGACATGTGCGGATACAGAGCGTAGTTCTGGAAAACCATGGCGATATCTCTGTCCTTCGGCTCCACATCGTTCATGCGCTTGCCGTCGATGAACAGATCACCGGAAGAGATCTCTTCCAGACCAGCGATCATACGCAGGGTCGTGGACTTACCGCAGCCGGACGGACCGACGAAGATGATGAATTCCTGATCTTCGATCTCGAGGTTGAAATCCTTAACAGCCTCGAAGCCGTTCGGGTAGCGCTTGTAGACGTTCTTGAGTGATAAACCTGCCATAATATCCTCCTAAATCTTCAATTGGGGCCCGGTTCGGCCCAAATCACTGCTCATATTCTACAACGGCACTCTTTCACAGACCATATCAGTATTCAACAAAAAGAAGTCTTGCGATTTGTTTATTTTGTGAATTGACCTGTCGACAGGATATCCCTGCACGATTACACAGAATAACACAAACATTGATACATCCTGTCGCTTCACAAGTGGATTCTTTCGTGCTAGGCTTTTGAATGTCGCGAGACCGCCCCCGGTCTTGGAAGGAGGAATTCATGGGCAAGAAGTATTATTATCTGCCGGGCGAGGATGCCCTTCTCGCCGGGCAGATCATCCGCACGGAGCGCGTGCGCCGCGGACTGACGCAGCAGCAGATGGGCGAAAGGATGAACTTGTCAACTAGTTATATTAGTTCTCTGGAGCGGGGCAAGCGCCGGGTCTCCTGGCACGTCGGGCGGCAGCTGTACGAGTGTTTCGGCATTTCCTGCGACTCCATACTGGACGCCGCGCTGGCCGTGCGCCGGGCCGGCGTCCTGCGCGAACCGGCCGGCTCCGTGGATTACCCGCACAAGATGGACGTGCTCATGCGCACCTGTTCGGACGCCGAGATGCGCGTATGTTACTCTTTGTGCGCCTCCTACCTGCGCAGCACCCGCGGCCAGTCCCGGCCCGCGTCCCACGGGACCGCCCGGGAGAAAGAAAAGGAAAAGGATGAGCCCGCGTCAAAGGCATGATCCCCGGATGAAAAAAGCCCCGCAGCGTCTGCTGCGGGGTTTTTGCTGGGCTACAAGGATTCGAACCTTGAAAATGCTGGAGTCAGAGTCCAGTGCCTTACCGTTTGGCGATAGCCCAAAATTGTTTCCGAGGAGAGAATATACCACAGCCCCTCCGAAAAAGCAAGCCTTTTTTTCAAAGTCCTTCAAAGGTTTCCGCTCCGCTTTTTGACGCCCCAGCAAATAAGCCAAGGTGGGTCAATCCGCAGCCGGGGTTTTGCCATCCGCTCGAGGGCGGCCCGGCAGCTGCCCGGACATATGAGAATCCCTAAGTCAAGATGTAGGTTCAAAAATGCAGAGTTTCCGCCTTTGAAGGACACTCTCATTATAATAGGGAGTGCCCGTTTATGCAAGCACTCCCCACTCTTCTGTCCGTATGGTCTCAGCCGATGACGGCGCTCTGCCCGGCGCGCATCAGCGGCACCAGTTCCTTTTCAAAAGCCCGGCCGAGGTCCGTCTGCAGGAACCGCTCCGCCATGGTCTCATCCTCCCAGCAGTGGATGGGCACGATGTGCGCGGCGCCGACGGTGCGGAGAAACTCCGCCATCCCCCAGGAATAGCGCTTTTCCTGGCGCGGGTCCAGCGGCACGAAGGCCAGCACGAACGGATCGTCCGCGGCGTCCGCCGCCGCTTTCTTCAGTTCCTGGCGGTACCGCACGGTCATGTCCGTAAACTCTTCCTGCGTCTCCTCACCCGGCCAGGTCCACCAGTTGAGATCTCCCGCGTGCCAGATACGGCCCGCGGACGTCTCCGCCGCGAAGGCGCACCCTTCGTCCGTGGAGGCGTAGGCGTGCACCGTCAGGCTGCCGGCGGCAACTGTGTCGCCGGGCTTTGCCCAGTGAATGCCCGCCGGCGCGTTTGCGGCCCGGCGGAAGGCCGCGCAGCCGCGGATATCGTCCGAGAGGATGTAATGCACCGTGCAGGCGCTGCCCGCCAGATCAAAGACCTTCGGCGAGAAGTGGTCCCCGTGGGCGTGGCTGGCAAACACGTACAGCGGCACCTCTTTGCGGATGGCCGGCAGGTCACCCTTCCACCAGTCAAACAGCAGCGTGGCGTCCGGCAGCTCCGCCAGCACGCCCGAGTGGCCGATCAGTGTCACTTTAACAGGCGCAGCGGGCTCTTTTTCGCGGGCTTTCGCTTCATTGGCATCCGCCAGCATCCTTCCTTGCAGCACCGGGATGGTGTCCGCGAGGGTCTTCGTCAGCGCCGTCACGCGGGCAGCCGACTCCTCCGGGATGGGGATGCGGTCCGGCACCGCGAACGTCAGTCCGCCCAGCGCCAGCCCGGCCATCACGCCGTTGGGGGAATCCTCAAACACCGCGGACTCCTCCGGCGCCGCGCCGAGCGCTGCCGCTGCCAGCTGGAAGATCTCCGGGTCCGGCTTGCTGCGCTTCACCTGGCTGCCGTACACGTACGCCGCAAAGCGGTCATACAGGCCGGCCACGCGCAGGCGCTCCTCCGCGCGGGGCTGCGAGGTGGACGTAGCCACGGCACAGGGGATGCCCTGGGCCTCCAGCCAGTCCAGCAGTTCAATAAGCCCCGGCTTGACGGTGATGCCGTCGCGGTGGATCACGCGGCTGATGTACTCGTCGTGGATCTGCCGGCAGTGCGCGTAGTCAAAATCGTCCCCGAATGTCTTCAGGCAGAGCGCCCGGGAATAGTTCTCGTTCGTCCCCCGGAACTGATTGACGAAATCCTCCGTGAGGGGCACGTTCAGGATCCGGCCGGCTTCCAGCCACCCTTCCACGCTCAGTCCTTCGGAATCGATCATCAGGCCGTCCATGTCGAAGATGGCCGCGCGTATCCCTTGCATCGTTTTCTCCGCGGATCGCTCCGCCGGTCTCCGTGCCGCCACGGATCCGTTTCTCAAATTCAGGCGCCGGCAGCCGGCGCTTCCGTCTGTGCGGGGGCTTCGGTCTGGGCCGGCGCTTCCGTCTGCGCTTCCGTCTCCGCCGGGGCTTCCGTCGGCGCTTCGGTCTCCGCAGGGGCTTCGGTCTCGGCCGGCGCTTCCGTCACCGGCTCTTCTGCCGGCACGTTCCTCACCGCGATCTGTGCGAAGTCATACGGCGCGCCCGTACCGGGCTCGACCGTGAGCACGGTGTGGGCTCCTTCGCCGATCTCCGTGCGCAGGGCGATGAACTGCTCTTCCGTCAGCGCCGCCAGCTTCCCCTGGCTGCGGGCAAAGCCGACCGATCCGCCCTTGATGCCCACGTAAGTCACCTGGCCGCCCTCCGGCGTGCCCGCCCCGAACCGCTGCACGGCGGCAGCGGCCGCCGGCTTGGCAGAGAGCGTCATGACGCCCTGAATGCCGTCGTACGCCGCGTTCAGGGAGGCATCCGAGACGATCAGTGCCCGTCCGGCAGCCGCGGCGGCCGCGCGGGACGAAAGCGACGGTTCCGCGCAGAAGGCGATGTCTGCGCCGGCGTTGTACAGCTCATCCATGGACGCCTGCAGCGCCGCGTCATCCGCGCCGGGCTCCCCGAAGGTCATGACCGCCTGCGCCTGTTCGCCGCCGATGGCCAGATAATCGTTCATGCCCTGCAGAAAGCCGCGGGCGTTGCGTTCCGACAGTTCCTCGCCTGCCACCGCGTAGATGCCGGCCGTCCGGAAGCCGGAGGCCGCGGCGCAGTAGCCGGCCAGATAGGCGCCTTCCTCGGTGCGGTAGCGCACCTCACCGGAGCGGCTGTTCAGCGATGTGGCGCGCCCTGCCGCGGGATTGGCGTTGACCAGCACGAAGGCCACGTCCGGATAGAGCGCCTGTGCCTGCTCGCAGGCTTCGGCCGCCTGTCCGGAGATCATGATGACCAGCTTCGCGCCATGCTCACAGACCGTCTTCGCGGCGTCCAGGAACCCCTGGGTGGATACTTCCGCCGGGCGGATGACGCGGTGTGAGAGGACGTTCTCTTCAGCGTAGGCGTTCAGCGCCTCCCACGCCGTGAGGTTGAACTGACCGCCCAGAAGGGAGGCCCCGTCCGTGATCAGGACCAGTTCAAAAATGGGCGTTTTGGGCACGAAGACGACCGCTTCCGTAGTGCCTTCGGTCTCCCCTTCGGCGGGTGTCTCCGCTCCGTCCGCGGTGCCCGCGGAGGCAGAAGGCGAAGCCGCACTGCCGCCGGGCGCCTGCGTGCCGGACGGTGCAGCGCCGGTATTGGCGGCACTCCCGGAAGGGTTCGTTGTGTTCTTCCCCGCACAGGCGGCGGTCATCAGGCAAAGAATGAGAAGCAGGGCTGCAGCGATCTTTTTCATGACGACTTCCCCCTGTTCCCGGAATTTCCGCTGCGGTGGCGGTTGCTCTTGCGGATGCGCTTCTTGCGGGCGCTCACCACGCGGGCGTACAGCCCCGCGCCGAGGATCCCGCCGCCGGCGATGACGGCCGCTGCGACGATCAGCCCGGTCTGCAGCGCCCGGCGGGAATCCCCGGAGTGCTCGTTGGCGGCTTCGGTCACGGCCGCTGCCGTGCTCCCGGACGCGGAGGTGGGGGCCGGTGTCTGCGTGACGGCGGCTTCCTGTGTGGAGGTGCCGGCCGTCTCACCGCTCTCCATGGGGCTCTCTTCCGTCACGGAGGAGGCCTGCGGCTCCGTCTGAGCCGGAGCGGTGCTCTCGGCCGGCGGTTCCGTGGTGGGCTGCCCGCCCTCGGTTGGCGCGGTCGTGATGGGCGACGGCGTCCCGTCCGGGTAGGCCAGCATGTCCGAGCGGCAGTAGTAGGTCTTCCCGTCGATCTCCAGGCGGCTCCAGTTGGCGTAGCGGGCGTTGACCACCACCTTCTGGGTGGCCATCAGGCTCCCGCGGACCACCGCGTATTCGGACGGCTTCATGCGCAGGTTGCAGTTGGTGACCGCCACCATCTCATCCTCGCACGGGACCCACTTCATGGGCTCCTGGCCGTCCACGATGTCGTACGCGTAGTCCAGCAGGATCTCCGCGTCGGTGTAGAAATACTCTTCCGTGGATTTCATGAGCACGCAGATGATCTGGTGCCCGTTATGCTCCGCCACCGTGACCAGCGTCCGGCCGGCGTTGGCCGTGCGGCCCGTCTTGCCGGCAAACACCCCCTCAAAGGGGATCTCGCCGTTGATCATCTTGTGGCCCATGGTGACCACGCGGGTGGCGCCATAGGCGTTTGTGGCCGGCAGCGTCGCCTTCGGCGTGCTCATGAAGTACCGCACGTCCGGGTTGGCAATGGCAGCCCGCGCGATCAGGCACATGTCGTACGGGTTGGTGTAGTGCTCGTAGTTGTCCAGGCCGTGCGGGTTGACAAAGTGCGAGTTGGTGGTGCCCAGCTCCTCGCACTTGGCGTTCATCAGCTTGGCGAACTCCTTGCGGGAGCCGGCCACGTACTCCGCCAGCGCCTCCGCGCAGCAGTTGCAGGAGGCCAGCATCATGCCGAACATCACGTTGCGGACGGTCATCTGCTCGCCCACGAACGGCTTCGGCTCGATGGTCGAGGAGTGTTCGGACACGCCGTTGACGGCATTGTCCGAAAACGTGATGATGTCTTCCCAGTTGGTCACGTGTTCCGCCACCACCAGCGCCGTCAGCGTCTTGGTGATGGAGGCCGGGTAGAACATCCCCATGGCGTTGTGTGCGGCCAGGATGTCGCCGGTCTCCGCGTCCATCACACAGTACCCTTCGCCGTAGATGGACGGGCCTTCGCCGTAGGCGGTCTGGTCGTCCGCACGGGCCGGGAAGGCCGGCACTGCCAGCCCGAAAACCAGCAGGGCTGCCAACAGCAGCGCGGCGGATCGGATGGAAAAGTGTCTGTCAGCCATGTTTCTTCCTTCTTCGCAGGAGCAGGCGCACTCCGGTGATCAGCATGAAGATGAGCAGTCCGCCCGCGGCCGCGAACGCGGCGCCCGTCAGCACCAGGACGGCGCGGAACAGGCGGGAGGTCTGCCGGGGCAGTTCCGGGGAGGCGATGACCACGGCCTCCTGGTCGGCCTGCGTGAGTTCGTACGGGGAGAGATCCCCTTCGTTCGAGATGACGCCCTCGCCCGCGGACGGCGCGTTTTCGGCCATCACGCGGCGCTCTTCGATGGCAAACGCCTCGGTGAGCAGCTTGTCGGTATCCTGGTAGAACTGGTCATCGGAGCTCTTCATGATGACGCAGACCAGCGGGATGCCGTTTTTGACGGCGTAGGTGACAAGGCACCGTCCGGCTTCCGGCGTGTGCCCGGTCTTGCCGGCCACGGCGTACGGGTAGTCATAGGCGCCGCCGATCATCTGGTGGCCCATGGAGACCTCGCGCGGCTCCGCCATGTTGGTGGCCGGGATGGTGTAGGCGTGGGTGGATGCGATCTGCAGGAACGCCTCGTTTCTGACCGCCTCCGCCATGATCAGCGCCAGATCGTACGGCGTGGTGTAATGGTTCTCATCGTGGTAGCCATGAGCGTTCACGAACTGCGTGCCGGTGCAGCCGATGCGCGTCAGGCGCATCCGTTCGGCTTCCAGGAACGCCTCCAGGCTGCCGTACGCGTACTCCGCCAGCGCGCTGGCGCACTCGTTGGACGATGCCAGCATCAGCCCGTAGAGGGCGTCGCGCACGGTCATCTGCTCGCCGGGCGATGCTTCCGGCTTCAGCGTGGAGGAATCCCACGGTGTGGACTGGATGGCCCACTCGGAAAACGTCAGCACCTCGTCCAGGCTCCCCACCTTTTCGAGGATCATCAGCGCCGTCATGACTTTGGTGGTACTGGCCGGGAAATACCGCTCGCAGGCGTTCTTTTCCAGGATCACCTGCCCGGTCTCCGGGTTGAGGACCACGTACCCTTCGGCCACGATGGCCTGGCCGGACGCCGGCGCCGCCAGCGCCGACAGCGGTGTCAGAAAGAGCACAAAAAGCAGGAGCGCCGCCACGGCCCCCCTGCTTTTCCCTCTTCGATGGATCTGTCTGATCATGGTTCCGTTCATAGATGACTTCCGCCCGGCCCCGCAAACAGGACGCGCATGCGGCCGGCGGCCGAGAGCCCTTCCGGAGACAGGATCACGAAGCTGTCCCCTTTTTTGACCGGGTGATCCGCCAGCATCCCGCTGCCGTCCAGCACCACGCCGCAGGCCCACGGGGTCTGCCAGGATGCCCGCCACAGGCCGCTGATCTCGGTGTCCGCCACGGTGAAGTACGGACCCTCCGTCAGCACGGTGACCAGGGCGTTGCCCTCCTGCCGCTCCCGGCGCGGCTGCTCTTCGTAGACAGCCGGCACTTTGATGACATCCAGCGCCTGCGCCAGATGCAGCGGGCGCGGACGGCCGTTCTGCAGGCGTCCGTAATCGTAGAGCCGGTAGGTGATATCGCTGCTCTGCTGCACCTCGACCAGCTGCGTGCCGGCACAGATGGCGTGCACGGTTCCCGGTTGAATATCGAAAAAGTCACCCGCGGCGACCTGCCGGCGGCAGATCAGCTCGTCAAAGCGGCCCGCGGTGACCATCTCTTTCAGTTCTTCTTTTGTCTTCGCGCGGTGCCCGAAGACAATGCCTCCGTAGGCGCCGGCCCGGGTGATGAGCCAGCACTCCGATTTTCCGAGGCTTCCGTTTTCATGTTCCCGGGCGTAGGCATCGTCCGGGTGCACCTGAATGCTCAGATCCTGCTGGGCGTCGATGATCTTGACCAGCAGCGGGAACTCGTCCGGTGCGTCCGGGCCGAACAGCGCCCGGTTCTCACGGTACACCTGCGAGAGCGTCTGCCCCGCAAAGCGCCCTTCGCGGATGCGCGCGTCCCCGTGGGGATGTGCACTCACCACCCAGGCTTCGCCGCACGTATCCGACGGCAGCGGATATCCGAATTCCGCCAGTCCCGTTCCGCCCCAGATATTCTCTTTGACCGGCGCTTCCAGCAGCAGCAGTTCAGGCATGTGTCCGTTCTTTCTCAGCGAGCATGAGCGCTCCCAGGATGCCCTGATCGTCGCCCAGCCCCGGTTCCGTAATGTAGTGCTCCAGATCCGCCATCTGCGGTGTCCGGATATAGCCGTTCAGCAGGGTTTTCACCTGCTCCCGCACCAGCGGATACAGCTGGCGCTGGTGCATCAGCCCGCCGCCCAGGATCACGCGTTTGGGCGAGACCGTGAGGATCAGGCTGACCACCGCCTGGGCGAGGTAGTACGCCTCCATCTCCCAGACTTCGGCGCGCGGCGCCAGTTCGATGCCTTTGGCGCCCCACCGCTCTTCGACCGCCGGCCCCGCCGCCAGGCCTTCGAGGCAGTTGGCGTGGAACGGGCAGTGGCCTTTGTAGGTATCGTTCGGGTGTTTCGTGAGCAGCATGTGCCCGGCTTCCGGGTGCATCATGCCGTGGATGAGCTGCCCTCCGGAGAGGATGCCCATGCCCACGCCCGTGCCCACGGTGATGTAGACCGCATCCGACAGGCCTTTGGCGGCCCCGAACGTGGCCTCGCCCAGGCACGACCCGTTGACGTCCGTGTCAAACCCCACCGGAATGTGCAGGGCATTTTTGAACGCGCCCACGATGTCGGTGTTCTGCCACGCCAGCTTCGGCGTGGACGTGATGTACCCGTACGTGGGCGATGTCTTATCCAGATCCACCGGGCCGAAGCAGGCGATCCCCAGCGCCTCCACCGGGTTCTCCTGGAAGAACGCGATCATGGGCGGAATGGTCTCCTCGGGCGTGCGCGTAGGCAGCGTCATCCGTTTCTCGATATGACCGTTTTCATCGCCGATGGCCAGCACCATCTTGGTGCCGCCGGCCTCCAAAGCCCCGAGACGCATGTGTGCCTCCCCCAAACCATTGTGAAGCTGTTTACGAAGCCGTCAATACCAGTATCCCTCCCGGCTTACAGAAGCCGGAAAGGGATACCGGTACCGACTGGTTACTTCTGTTTACGGCTGTTTTCCAATGTAAGCCAGAATACCGCCATCGACATAAAGAATATGTCCGTTCACAAAGTTCGACGCATCCGACGCCAGGAACACGGCCGGTCCGACCAGATCCGCGGTCTCGCCCCAGCGGGCCGCCGGCGTCTTGGCAATGATGAACTGATCGAACGGATGACGGGAACCGTCAGCCTGACGCTCGCGCAGCGGCGCGGTCTGCGGCGTGGCAATGTAGCCGGGCCCGATGCCGTTGCACTGAATGTTGGCCTCACCGTACTCGGAGCAGATGTTGCGGGTGAGCATCTTCAGACCGCCCTTGGCTGCCGCATAGGCGGAAACCGTCTCACGGCCCAGCTCACTCATCATGGAGCAGATGTTGATGATCTTGCCGTGGCCTTTCTCGATCATGCCCGGCAGCACCGCCTTGGAAACGATGAACGGCGCGTTCAGATCCACGTCGACGACCTTGCGGAAGTCCGCCGCGCTCATGTCCAGCATGGGGATGCGGCGGATGATGCCGGCATTGTTGACCAGGATGTCGATCACACCGACTTCTTCCCTGATGCGGGCGACCATGGCCTGCACCGCTTCCTCATTGGTAACGTCGCAGACATAGCCGTGCGCCTTGATACCCTTCTCCTCATAGGCCGCCAGACCGCGGTCCACCAGTTCCTGATTGATGTCGTTGAAGACGATAGTGGCACCCGCCTCGGCAAAACCGGTCGCAATGGCGAAACCGATGCCGTAGGAAGCGCCGGTCACGAGAGCAACCTTGCCCTCAAGCGAAAAGCTGTTTAAGATCCCCATGGCTTTTTCCTCCTTACTGTTCCGGCTGCAGGGCCGGATTCCTCAGAACATACGTGAATTCACTATAGCACAACCCGCCGCTTTTGTCACCAAAAGCCGGCGGGCTGTGTTTATGGCAGGATCACAGTTCCACGGTCACCTTGTCCAGGTGCCAGATATCCCGGACGTACTCCTCGATGGTGCGGTCGGACGAGAACTTGCCGGAGCAGGCAACGTTCAGGATCTCCGCCTTGGCGAAGCGCTTGCGGTCACGGTAGAACTGCTCCATCTCGCACTGGGCGCGGTGGTAGTCGTTGAAGTCCTTCAGGATGAAGTACTGGTCCGCACGCCCGCCGTTGCCGTACAGGAGAGCGTTGTAGAGCGGACGGAACAGTTCGGGATCATCCGGCGAGTAGAAGCCGTTGATCAGCTGCATCAGCACCCGGCGGATCTCCTGGTCGGAGTTGAAGATCTCCATGGGATCGTACCCGCCGTTCTTCTCGTAATTGATGACTTCCTCACTGGTCAGGCCGAAGATCACCGCGTTCTCCTCGCCCACTTCCTCCACGATCTCCACGTTGGCGCCGTCCATGGTGCCGATGGTGACCGCGCCGTTGAGCATGAACTTCATGTTGCCGGTGCCGGAGGCCTCCTTGGAGGCGGTCGAGATCTGCTCGGAGACATCCGCCGCCGCGAAGATCAGCTCCGCGTTGGACACGCGGTAGTTCTCGATGAAGACCACCTTCAGCTTCCCGTCGATGAAGCGGTCGTTGTTGATCACGTCCGCCACCGCGTTGATCAGCTTGATGGTCAGTTTGGCCGTGGCGTAGCCGGCCGCCGCCTTGGCGCCGAAGATGAACGTGCGCGGCTCAAACTCCATCTGAGGGTTGTCCCTGAACTGGTTGTACAGGTACATCACGTGCAGGATGTTTAAGAGCTGCCGCTTGTACTCGTGCAGACGCTTGACCTGCACGTCGAAGATGGAGTAGGGGTTCAGATCCACCCCGCTCGTCTCCTTGACGTACTTCGCCAGACGCAGCTTGTTGCGGTACTTGATGTTTAAGAACTCCTGCTGGGCCTGCTCATCGTCCGCGAAGACGGCGAGTTTCTTCATCTCGGACAGGTCCGTGATCCAGGCGTCGCCGATGTGGTTGGTGACCCAGTCTGCCAGCAGCGGGTTTCCGTGCAGCAGGAAGCGCCGCTGCGTGATGCCGTTGGTCTTGTTGTTGAACTTCTCCGGCGTCATGGCGTAGAAGTCCTTTAACAGCTGGGTCTTTAAGATCTCGGTGTGCAGCTGGGCCACGCCGTTGACCGAGTGGCTGCCCACGATGGCCAGATGCGCCATGCGCACCTGCCCGTCATAGACGATGGCCATGCGGGAGACGGCACCCGGATCGTCCGGGAACGCCTGGCGCACTTCCTCGCAGAAGCGGCGGTTGATCTCTTCCACGATCTGGTAGATGCGCGGCAGCAGGCGGGAGAACAGCTCCAGCGGCCACTTCTCCAGCGCTTCGCTCATGATGGTGTGGTTGGTGTAGGCGCAGCACTTGGTGGTGATGGCCCACGCCTCGTCCCACTCCAGGCCTTCCTCGTCCATCAGCAGGCGCATCAGCTCGGCTACGGCCACCGACGGATGGGTGTCGTTCATCTGGAAGGCCACCTTCTCGTACATCTTGCGGACATCGCCGCGGTGGCGCTTCTTGTACTTGGCCACGGCGCGCTGCAGGGAGGCGGAGATGAAGAAGTACTGCTGCTTCAGGCGCAGCTCCTTGCCGGCGTAGTGGTTGTCGTTCGGGTAGAGCACCTCGACGATGTTCTTCGCCAGGTTCTCCTGCTCCACGGCGCGCATGTAGTCGCCGCGGTCAAAGCTCTCAAGGTTGAAGGTGTTGATGGGCTCGGCGTCCCAGATGCGCAGCGTGTTGACCACGTTGTTGCGGTAGCCCACGATGGGCATGTCGTACGGCACCGCGCGCACGGACTGGTAGCCCTCCTGGATGTAGCGGTTGCGTTTGGCTTCCTCATCATACTCCACGCGCACGTGGCCGCCGAAGCGCACCTCGCAGGCGTATTCCGGCCGGCGGATCTCAAACGGGTTGCCGTCCTTGAGCCAGTTGTCCGGCACTTCCACCTGGAAGCCGTTCTCGATCTTCTGGGCAAACATGCCGTAGCGGTAGCGGATGCCGCACCCGTAGGCAGGGTACCCCAGGGTGGCCAGCGAATCCAGGAAGCAGGCGGCGAGGCGGCCCAGGCCGCCGTTGCCCAGCGCCGCGTCCGGCTCCTGGTCCTCGATGACGTTCAGGTCAAAGCCAAGTTCGTCCAGGGCTTCGCGCATCTCGTCGGCGGCGCCGATGTTGATCATCAGGTTGCCGAGGGCGCGGCCCATCAGAAACTCCATGGACAGGTAGTAGACGGTCTTGGCGTCCCGCCGGTCAAACTCCTGCTGGGTGGCGATCCACTCGTCGATGACGACGTCCTTCACCGCATAGCACACGGCCTGATAGACCTGCTGCGGGGTGGCTTCGTCGATGGTCCGGCGGAACTGGCTCTTGATGTTGTCGCAGACTCTCTTCTTGAACTCTTCCTTGTTGAAACCGTAATCAGACATATATGTGATCTTCTCTTCCATTTAGATTCCCTCCGTCAGACTGCGGTTCAGGAGAGTTTGGTCACGCCCAGCGTGACAGTCTCGCCGTTGATATCCCACTCTTTGGCATACCCTTCGGTGCCTTCGGCCATCTCATCCGCCAGCACATCGCCGGCGATGTCGGCGCCGTACTGTGCAAAGATCGCTTTGATCTTCCCGTTCCCTTCGTAGGTCACACGGATGTGGTCCGTCACCTCAAAGCCGGCTTCCTTGCGCATGGTCTGCAGCTTGCTGACCAGCTCGCGCACGAAGCCTTCCTCGATGAGCGCGTCCGTCAGGCGCGTGTCCAGTACCACCGTCATCTCGCCGGCGTTCTGGGAAACGTAGCCTTCCTTCTTCTTCATCTCGATGAGGAGGTCGGCCTCGGTCAGTTCCACGTCCTGCCCGTCAACGGAGCGCTTCAGTACCCCGGTGGCGTTCAGCTCGTCCATGGCGGCGTTGCCGTCCAGTTCGGAAAGCATGACTTTGATCTTGCCGAGGAGCTTGCCGTACTTCGGGCCGACGGTGCGCATCTGCGGCTTGAACTCGTAGGTGGTGAACTCGCGCACATCGTCCGTAAAGACGATCTCCTTGACGTTCAGCTCGTCCTTCACGATGTCCGCGAAGTAGTCCGGCAGCGCGGCGCCGGCCTTGACGAACATCTGCGCCAGCGGCTGGCGGTTCTTGACCGCGGCGTCGTTTCGGGCTGCGCGGCCCATGACCACGATCTTCAGCACTTCGTCCATGCGGGCTTCGAGATCCCTGTCGATCAGGCTCTCATCCGCCTGCGGGTAGGCGCACAGGTGCACGCTTTCGGGCGCGGAGGCGTCCACGGAGCAGACGAGGTTGCGGTAGATGGATTCCGTCATGAACGGGATCATCGGCGCCGCGGCCTTCACGAAGGTGACCAGCGCGGTGTTCAGGGTGAGGTAGGCATTGATCTTGTCCTGCTCCATGCCTTTGGCCCAGAAGCGCTCGCGGCAGCGGCGGACATACCAGTTGCTCATCTCATCCACGAACTTATCGAGCGTCTGCGCAGCCTCCGGGATGCGGAAGTTGGCCAGCGCGTCGTCCGCGGCCTTCACGCAGGTGTTCAGGCGGGACAGCAGCCACTTGTCCATGACCGGGAGCTTGTCCGGCTCCAGGGTGTACTTCGTGGGATCAAAGCCGTCGATGTTGGCGTACAGCACGTAGAACGCGTAGGTGTTCCACAGGGTGGACAGGAACTTGCGCTGCCCTTCCACCACGGCCTTGTCCGAGAAGCGCTTCGGCAGCCACGGCGCGGAGTTGGTGTAGAAGAACCACCGGATGGCGTCGGCGCCGTACTTCAGCAGGGCGTCCATCGGATCCACGGCATTGCCCTTCGACTTGCTCATCTTCTGGCCGTTCTCATCCTGCACGTGGCCCAGGACCAGGCAGTTTTCAAAGCACGGCGCGTCGAACAGCAGGGTGCTTTCGGCCAGCAGCGAGTAGAACCACCCGCGGGTCTGGTCCACGGCTTCGCAGATGAACTGCGCCGGGAACTGGCTCTCAAACAGCTCCTTGTTCTCAAACGGATAGTGGTGCTGGGCGTACGGCATGGCGCCGGAATCGAACCAGCAGTCGATGACCTCCGGCACGCGGCGCATGGGCTTGCCGCAGTCCGGGCAGGTCACGAAGACCTGGTCGATGTACGGCTTGTGCAGCTCGATGTGATCCCCCGACCAGCCTTTGTCGCCGGCGGCTTGAAGACCTTTCAGCACTTCCTCATAGTTGGGGCTCTTTTCGCGCAGCTCCGCGCGGCTTCCGATGGCCGTGCGGCAGCCGCACCCTTCGCACTCCCAGACGGGCAGTGGCGTGCCCCAGTAGCGGTTGCGGGAGAGGCTCCAGTCCTGGACGTTCTCCAGCCAGTCGCCGAAACGCCCCTTGCCGATGCTCTCCGGGTACCACTTGATCTTGTTGTTGTTCGCGATCAGCTGGTCCTTCACCGCCGTCATGCGGATGAACCACGACTCGCGGGCGTAGTAGATGAGAGGCGTGCCGCACCGCCAGCAGTGCGGGTAGCTGTGCTCGAACTTGGGCGCCGAGAACAGCAGGCCGCGCGCGGCCAGGTCCTTTAAGACCTCCGGGTCCGCGTCCTTCACGAACTTGCCCGCAAACGGCGTGTCCGCCGTCATCAGGCCGGCCGCATCCACAAACTGCACGAAGGCGATGTCGTACTTGCGGCCCACGCGGGCATCGTCCTCACCGAAGGCCGGGGCGATGTGCACCACGCCGGTGCCGTCCTCCGTGGTGACGTACCCGTCGCACACCACGAAATGCGCTTTCTTGCGCTGCTTTTTCGCCACTTCCGAGGAAGCCGGATACAGCGGCTCGTACTCTTTGTATTCCAGCGCGGTGCCGGGCATGGTCTCCAGCACCGTGTAGGCCTTTTCACCGTCTTTGGCGAGCGGCCCAAGAACCTTCTCCAGCAGGGCGGAGGCCATGTAGTAGGTGTGGCCGTCCACGCAGGCCACCTTCGCGTACTCCACCTCCGGGTTGACGCAGAGCGCCACGTTGGAAGGCAGCGTCCACGGCGTGGTGGTCCAGGCCAGGATCTCGGCGTCCTCCCCCTTCACCTTGAAGCGGGCGATGGCGGAGCGCTCCTTGATATCCTTGTACCCCTGCGCCACCTCGTGGGAGGACAGCGGCGTCCCGCAGCGCGGGCAGTACGGGACGACCTTGAAGCCCTTGTACAGAAGATCCTTTTCCCAGATCTTCTTCAGGGCCCACCACTCGGACTCGATGTAGTCGTCGTAGTAAGTGACGTACG
>CAMJGH010000003.1 GCA_946405185.1 uncultured Lachnospiraceae bacterium | reverse complement strand
CGATGATGGCGTTCATGGGCGTGCGGATCTCGTGGCTCATGTTGGAGAGGAAGGCGGTCTTGGCCTTGTTCGCCTCCTCGGCCGCCGTCAGCGCATCGCTTAAGGCCCGGCTCTGCTCTTCCAGCTTTTCCTGCAGGGCGATCCGGTGCTCCAGTTCCTCCTGCTTGCCGCGCACTTCGGCCTCGGCCGTCTCGCGCTGCAGGGACAGTTTCGCGTTCTGGCGGATCTGGGAATAGATAAAGCCGAACATGATCAGCAGCAGCGCCGCCATCAGAAGCGACTGGATGATGCTGCGGACCAGCATCCCGTCCGAAATGGAGCGGATGTTCTCGCTGATCACGCTCTCGCGGATCAGATAGGTCAGCATCCAGTCCGTCCCGGCCACCGGCACGTAGCTGAGCGTCTCCAGGATGCCGTTGTAGACAAAGGAAACCTCGCCGTCTTTCCCCTGGGAGAACTCCTCCAGGAAGCCGTCCAGTGAGTACTCTCCCTCAAACTTAGCGATCTCCATGGCCTTCAGCAGGTTGTCTTCCGCCGACAGGCCGCCCAGCACGGTGTTCGAGAGCGCGATGCCGTCCCGCGTATAGATGTTGCAGAAGGTGGCCCCGTCCGAGCCGGCATCGATGGAGGCGCCCTCCAGCAGCTGCTTCATGTCGATCTGCATGAAGCAGACGGACAGTGTCCGGCCCTCAAACGGGATGTTCACCGGCACGGCGACGACCGCCTTCTTGTCCGGCGTATCCAGGTTTAAGATGGAGATCTCCGGCTGTGACAGCGTCCGGCAGTCAAATTGATACTCGCCGATGTTGTCCTGCGTGCCCGTGGAGGTGTAGATGAGGCCCTCCGTATCCACGAACGCAAAGCGCTCCAGTCTGTAGAGCTGCTTCATGCGCTGCTGGTAGGCCTCCAGGTGCGCCTTGTCCGACAGGTCTTCCTCGGTCAGCATGCCGATGGCGATCTCAATGGTGCGGATATGCTCCTGCAGGTTGCTCTCCACCACCTGCTCGCGGCGGCCGGCCAGCTCCTCCAGATACAGCAGGCTGACCGACCGGACAGCCTGCTGCGTGTCCTTTCGGGCGCTCTCCCCCATCAGCACCGTGCCCACGATCATCACGATGGCCACGAGCAGGCTGCCCGCGATGGCGATCCCCGCCGTACGATTCTTCTGTGTCCCCTCTGTCATCGTAACCCGCTTCCCCGGAACCCCGCGGCTCCGGCCGTTCAGAATTACTACTGCATTACAGTATAGCATAGCCTATTGAGAAAAAACAGGGCTTGTGCTATCATGCCTGTGAACTTTTGACAAGGAGAACTTCTATGAAACTGGGTATCGTCGGCCTCCCGAACGTCGGGAAGAGCACGCTGTTCAATTCCATCACCAAAGCGGGCGCCGAGTCCGCCAACTATCCGTTCTGCACCATCGACCCGAACGTGGGCGTGGTGGCCGTGCCGGATGCGCGCCTGAAGCTCCTGGGGGATTTCTACCACTCCCAGAAGATCACGCCGGCCGTCATCGAGTTCGTGGACATCGCCGGTCTGGTCAAGGGTGCCAGCAAGGGCGAAGGCCTGGGCAACCAGTTCCTGGCCAACATCCGCGAGGTGGATGCCATCGTCCATGTGGTCCGCTGCTTTGAGGACGACAACGTCATCCATGTGGACGGCTCCATCGGGCCGGCCCGCGACATCGAGACCATCATCATGGAGCTGATCTTTGCGGATCTGGAGGTGCTCGAGCGCCGCATCGCCCGCACGCAGCGCGCCGCCATGAACGACAAGGCGCTGGCCAAAGAGCTGGTCACGCTCAAGAAGCTGCAGGAGCACCTGGAGGCCGGTGAGCAGGCCAAGACCCTCACCCCGGACGATGACGACGAAGCCGCCTTCATCCGCTCCCTGAACCTCCTGACGGACAAGCCCGTCATCTACGCCGCCAACGTGGGCGAGGACGACCTGGCGGATGACGGCGCCTCCAACGCCTACGTGGCGCAGGTGCGGGAGATCGCGAAAAAAGACGGCAGCGAAGTCTTCGTCATCTGCGCGCAGATTGAGGAAGAGCTGGCCGAACTCGACGACGAGGAAAAGATGGCCTTCCTGGCCGATCTCGGCCTCACCGAGTCGGGCCTGGACAAGCTGGTCACCGCCAGCTACCGGCTGCTCGGCCTCATGAGCTATCTGACCGCCGGTGAGAAGGAGACCCGCGCCTGGACCATCCCCATCGGCACCAAGGCGCCGCAGGCTGCCGGCAAGATCCACTCGGATTTCGAGCGCGGCTTCATCCGCGCGGAAGTGGTCAACTACCAGGACCTGCTGACGGCCGGCTCTTACGCCGCCGCCCGCGAAAAAGGCCTGATCCGCTCGGAAGGCAAGGAGTACGTCCTGCAGGACGGAGACGTGGTGCTCTTCCGCTTCAACGTGTAAACTGTTTTTCATGATCAAAAGAGACCGCCCGGCCGGGGTTTCGTTCACCCGGCCGGGCGGCCTTTTGGCATATTCCGGTGCTCAGCCCCGGTAGTCCAGGCAGAGCATGGTCAGATCATCAAACTGTTCGGCATCGCCGACGAACTCATCCACCGCTGCGCGCATGCCCGACAGGATGTCCTTTGGCGTCTCGCCGGCGTGGGCGTTCAGCACGGAAAGGATGCGGTCCGTTCCGAACTGCTCGCGCTGCCCGTTCATGGCCTCCGCCAGACCGTCGGTGTAGACAAACACCTGCGCGCCCGGCTTCAGCTGCCACTCGTACTCATCGTACACCTCACCGTCCAGGCCGCCGATGACAAACCCGTGCACGTCCTTCACCAGCTCATACGAGCCGTCCGGCTGCCGCAGCGTCGGGTACTCGTGGCCGGCGTTGGCCGCCACCAGCCGCCCCGTGGACAGTTCCAGGATGCCCAGCCACACCGTCACGAACATGTCCTGCCTGTTGTTTGCGCAGATGGAATTGTTGGTGTCTTCCAGGACCTTCGCCGGGCTCTTGCCCATCATGGCGTTGTTGCGCAGGATGATCATGGAGGCCATCATGAACAGCGCCGCCGGGACGCCCTTGCCGCAGACATCCGCCATGACCACGCACAGGTGGTCATCGTCCACGAAGAAGAAATCGTAGAAATCGCCGCCCACTTCCTTGGCGGGATCCATGACCGCGAAGATGTCGAAATCCGTGCGGTCCGGGAACGGCGGGAAGGTGCCGGGCAGCATCCCTTCCTGGATCTGCGTGGCGATGGACAGTTCCGCGCCGATGCGCTCTTTCTCGGCCGTCACGGTCTGCAGGTCCCGGATGTAATCCTTCATGCGGCCGGTCAGCGACCCGAACGACTCCGCCAGTTCCTGCGTCTCATCGCCCGTATCCTGGTTCCACGTGAAATCCAGGTTGTCGCCCTCCAGGTGATGCACCTCCTCCGTCAGCTGGCGGATGGGCTTCGCGATGCGCCGCGAGAGCACGTACGAGGCAGCCAGAGCGCCGGCCACGGCCGTCCCCAGCGCGCCGATCATGAGCATCATCAGGTTCTTCAGGTTGGACGCCGCCTTCAGAGAGGCCCCCGCGTTCATCTGGTCGAGGCGCGCCACCAGCTGTCTGGCCGGCGTCTCCACCTGGCGCTTATCCAGCACCACCAGGAAGGACCATCCGATGGTCTTCATGGGCGCGAACGCCACATAGCACTCCTGCCCGTTGATGGTAGCCAGTTCCACCCCCACCTGGGCGGCTGCCGCCTTCGAGGCGGCCGCGGCCAGCCCTTCGTTTTCGGAGGCGCGCAGGTTCGGCGCGTCCACCGCCACGGCCAGCTCTCCGTCCGCGTAGGTGGAGAACAGCACCTGCCCGAACCGGTTGATGATGCAGGCGTTTCCGCCGTCGCCCAGCTCCACGCTCTGCACCAGCGCCTCGATGTCATCCAGATAGATGCCGGCGCCGGCCACCCCGGCGATCTTCCCGCCCGCAAACACCGGCACGCCGCACATGATAGCCAGCTTGTCGGTGTGGGCGTCCTTGGTGACGGGCGTCAGATACGGGCCTTCGGTCATGTAGGCGCCGGCGTACCACGGCCGCTCCCGGGCGTTCATCGGCATGAGGTTCCCCTCCGCATCGAACTTGCGCCCGGCGATGTAGTCCGCCTGCACCATGAAGCCGGAGGCCGACGCGTAGTACACGGAGGCCATGCTCTCCGACTGGCTGTTGATGGCGTAGAGGATGTCCGACAGGTTGCCCATCAGGCCGGCTTCATCCTGAAAAGCCGGGTCATCCCGGTCCGCGTAGTCCGCGTAGAGCATCTGCACGGACAGATTCCCGTCGTTGGCCGCGTCCGGTTCCGGCACCGTCTGGCGGCCGTACCGATCCGCATGGTCATACAGGCGCCCGGCGGCCTCCGCCACGGTGCTCACATCCTGGCGGAAATCCTCGAAGATCTCGTTGGCCGTCTCCGCCTTCGCGGAAGCCATCTCCTTCAGGCGCGTCTGCGTCAGGCTGGTCATGGAGGACATGGACACCTCGCCGGACGTATCCGCTATCTTTGTGTTGGCCGTTATCAGATCGTTTGTCGTCTTCCGGACGGACACGCCGACGATGACGCCGACAGCCACCAGGAGGGTCAGCACGACCCCCATCATCGTCCGTGTGATCTTGATGCCCAGCGAGCGTTTCCTCTGCATGCCCGTCTCCTTTGCATTCTGTGGGTAAATATCATGATAGCACGGAAACTGGCGATTTGCATTAACAAAAAAGAGCCGGCCAGTCGGCAGGCTCTTCCTCTTTCTGCTATTTTCCGGCCGCTTCCGGCGCCTTACTGATCTCCGTGATGAAGCGCGAGCGCTGCGCCTTCTTGCGGTACAGCTCGTCCAGCACCATCAGGTGCAGCCGGTCCTTCGCGCGGGTCATGGCCACGTAGAAAAGCCTTCGCTCCTCTTCCATCTCCTCCGCGCTCTCGGCCAGCCGGTGCGGCGTCACCCCTTCGTTGGCCGCCACCACGAACACCACCGCAAACTCCAGGCCTTTGGCGCCGTGCATGGTGGAGAACGTCACCTGGTTGCGGTCCGCATCGGCGCGGGCGGCGTTCTTTTCCTCCATGGCGTGCCAGGCCGCCGTGGCTTCCTCGGCGTGGTAGAACCACTCCTCCGCCGTGGCAAAGCCCGCGGCGCTCTCCTCCAGGCTGTCCGCGATCTCCTTCCAGTCGTCGGCGTTCACGCGCTGCCTTGCCGCGTATTCTTCCAGGAACCGGTCGTACTCAGCGGACTGGCGCAGGTAATGGATGGCCGCACCGGGCCGCATGCGGCTCATCAGCGACAGATCCATCTCCCACTTGTCCACGCGCTCGACCATCCACGAGCGCTCCCGCAGCTCCCACCGCAGGCTGTCAAAGCTCACCGGGTCCGCCTTCAGCGCCTCCCGGGCGATGAACCGGTTGGGGCGGTTTAAGACCTGCAGCACCGTCTTGCGGGTGCGGTCCCCCATGGCCAGGCGCAGATAGGCAAAGAAATCTTTGGCGATCCAGTGCTCAAAGAGGTTCGGGATACCGTCCCGCGTGCGGATGGGAATGTCCGTGCGCGAGAGCTCGCGGTACAGCGGCGCCGCGGTGACGGCCGTCCGGTAGAGCACGGCCATCTCCCGGTAGGGGATGCCGGCCGCCGCGTAGGCGTCGATCTTCTCGCGCACCGAAGCCGCCATCTCCTTCTGGTCACGGCAGTTGGTCAGCACCAGCCGCTCGCCCTCCCCGCGCACGGCGCGGATGGCCTTCGGAAAGCGCGACACGTTGTGCGCGATCAGATTCCCCGCCGCCCGCACGATGCGCTGCGTGGACCGGTAGTTGATGTCCAGCAGGATCCGCCTGGTGCCCGGAAAGTCCTTCTCGAACCCCAGCATGATCTCTGGCCGGGCCCCGCGGAAGCGGTAGATGGACTGGTCGTCATCACCCACGATGAAGACGTTGGCGGCATCACCCGCCAGCAACCTTAGGGTGTCGTACTGCACGCGGTTGATGTCCTGGAACTCGTCCACCTGCAGGTAGGGCCAGCGCCGCTGCAGCACCTCGCAGATGTCCGGGCGGGCCGAGAGCAGCTCGTAAGTCTGCAGGAGCATATCGTCAAAATCGATCTGGCCGCGCCTCTCAAGCTCCGCCTGATACGCCCGGTACACCTCCCGGAAGCGCTCCGGCGTGCCGTACGGCGGCGTGCAGGTCTCCGGGTCCAGGCGGTCGTTCTTCACCAGGCTGATGGCGTTCTTCAGCTCGTCCGCCGCCTCGGCCTGCTCCTCTTCGCTCTCCTCTTCCTGCGGGAGGCTCTGCAGGATGCGCCGTACGATCAGCAACGACTCCGCCGGGTCCAGCACGCTCTCCGAGCCGTAGTGATAAGCCGTTTTCAGGATACCAAAAAACACCGAGTGAAACGTGCCGAACAGCGGGCGCACCCTCCCGGACACCAGCGCCGCAAAGCGCTGCTGCATCTCGCGGGCGGCCGCACGGGAGAACGTGATGGTCAGCACCTGCGAGGGGAGAATGCCGCACTCTTCGATCAGATATTTCACACGGTGTGTAATGACGGTGGTCTTGCCGGAACCGGGGCCGGCCAGTACCATGGCCGGCCCCGTTCCATGCGTGACCGCTTCCCGCTGCGCGGCGGAAAGCGTGGGTTGTTTCGTAGGTTCTGTCTGCAAACCTTCCTCCGGGCTGCTCAGGTCACGCCTGCGCGGCTTCCAGCTTGTCGATGCCGGCCGCGATGCGCGCCAGGCTCTCCTCTTTTCCGAGGAGTTCCAGGATCTCCGTGGCGCCGGCGGGCGTCATGGCCTTGCCGGACAGCGCCGTGCGGATGGGCCAGAGCACCGTCCCGTTCTTGTAGCCGTTCTCGGCGGCAAACGCCTGCAGCGTGGCATAGAGCGCGTCGTTCGTGAAGTCCTCCTGCGCTTCCAGCAGCGGCTTCACCGCCTTCAGGACCGCCAGCGAGTTCTCCGCGTTGGTCTTCATCTTCTTGTGGGTGTACAGCGCGATATCGTACTCCGGCACCGCCTCGAAGAAATCCAGATGGTCCGCGATCTCCGTGAGGGCGCCGATGCGGGTCTTGACCATGGCGGCCAGGCGGCGGCCGTCGATGGGACGGGTGACCGCCTTCTCGATGTACGGCTTGGCCAGCTCATAGAAGGCCTCATCGTCCATGGCCTTGCAGTACTCGCCGTTCATCCACTTGAGCTTTTCGTAGTCGAACACCGCCGGCGACTTGGAGATGCGGTGGTAGTCAAACTGCTTCGTCAGCTCCTCCAGGCTCATGATCTCCTGGTTGCTCTCCGGGTACCACCCAAGGAGCGCCACGAAGTTCACGATGGCTTCCGGCAGGAACCCCTGGTCCACCAGGTCCTCAAACGAGGAGTGACCGCTGCGCTTGGAAAGCTTCTGATGGTCCGCGTCGGTGATCAGCGGGCAGTGCACGTAGACCGGCACCTCCCAGCCGAACGCCTCGTACAGGCGGTTGTATTTGGGACTGGAAGACAGATATTCGTTGCCGCGCACCACGTGGGTGATGCCCATCAGATGGTCATCCACGACGTTCGCAAAGTTGTACGTGGGATACCCGTCCGACTTGATCAGGATCATGTCGTCCAGTTCCGCGTTGTCCACGGAGATGTCCCCGTAGATCTCATCGTGGAAGGTGGTGGTGCCGGTGGTCGGGTTGTTCTGGCGGATGACGAAAGGCTTCCCGGCATCCAGATTGGCCTGCACTTCTTCCGGGGTGAGCGAGAGGCAGTGCTTGTCGTAGACGCGGATCTCCTTGTCCGACCCGTCCACCTTCTGCTGCAGCGAATCCAGCCGCTCCTTGGTGCAGAAGCAGTAGTAGGCTTCGCCTTTGTCGATCAGCTGCTTCGCGTAATGCATGTAGATGCCCGCCGCCTGGCGCTCGGACTGCACGTACGGCCCCACGCCGCCGTCCTTGTCCGGCCCTTCGTCGTGCACCAGGCCCGTCTTGGCCAGTGTCCGGTAGATGATGTCCACCGCGCCCTCCACGTACCGCTCCTGGTCCGTGTCCTCGATGCGCAGCAGGAAATCGCCTCCCTCGTGTTTGGCGATCAGATACGCGTACAGCGCCGTGCGCAGGTTGCCGACATGCATGCGGCCGGTGGGACTGGGCGCAAAGCGCGTGCGGATCTTGATTCGACTCATAATGGATAAACCCCCTGGGTAAAAATAGTGGTGGTGCTCATGCCGCCTTCCGGACAGCACAAGGATAGGGGAGACGCGCTCCCCTATCCGATGATGGCACATATTGAGGGAAATGTCAAAAGATTTCGCGCCTTCCGTTACCGGAGGGTGTTCATGAGGCCGCCGGCCGCCATGATCTTCTGCATGAACGGCGGGAACGGCTGGGCCTGGAACGTGGCACCGGTGGTCAGATCCCGGATGGTGCCGGCATCGAAATCCACCTCCACCTCATCGCCCGCGGCGATGGCCTCGGCGGCTTCCGGACACTCGATGATGGGAAGGCCGATGTTGATGGAGTTGCGGTAGAAGATGCGCGCGAACGTGTCCGCGATGACGCAGGAAACGCCGGCCGCCTTAATGGCCAGCGGCGCGTGCTCACGCGAGGAACCGCAGCCGAAATTCTTGCGGCCCACGATGATATCGCCTGGCTTCACGTTCCCGATGAAGGACTTGTCGATGTCCTCCATGCAGTGCTTCGCCAGTTCCGCCGGATCCGAGCTGTTCAGGTACCGGGCCGGGATGATGACATCCGTGTCGATGTTGTCGCCGTATTTGAAAACTCTGCCCTTTGCGTTCATATATCAGTACCTCCGCGGGTCCGTGATGTGGCCCGTCAGGGCGCTGGCCGCTGCCACCGCGGGGCTGGCCAGGTAGACTTCGGACTTGACGTGGCCCATGCGGCCCACAAAGTTGCGGTTGGTGGTGGACACACACCGCTCGCCCTCGGCGAGGATACCCATGTAGCCGCCCAGGCACGGCCCGCACGTAGGCGTGGAGACCACGGCGCCGGCCTTCACGAAGATCTCCGTGAGGCCTTCCTGCAGACACTGCAGGTAGACGGCCTGCGTGGCCGGGATGACGATCACGCGCACGCCCTTGGCCACGTGTCTGCCCTTCAGGATCTCCGCCGCTTCGCGCATGTCCTGGATGCGGCCGTTGGTGCAGGAGCCGATGACCACCTGGTCGATGACCACGTCCTCGGAATCCTTGGCCAGATGGGTGTTTTCCGGCAGGTGCGGGAAGGAGACGGTGGACTCGAGCGTGTCCAGATCGATCATCACTTCGCCGGCATACTCCGCGTCCGGATCCGCCTCATAGACGGTGCCAGGGCGCTTCGCGTGCTCTTTCAGGTACTCCTGCGTCTTCTCGTCCACCGGGAAGATGCCGTTCTTGGCGCCGGCCTCGATGGCCATGTTGGCGATGGTGAAGCGGTCATCCATGGAGAGGCTGGCCACACCCTCGCCGGTGAATTCCAGCGACTGGTAGAGCGCGCCGTCCACGCCGATGAGGCCGATGAGGTGCAGGATGACATCCTTGCCGGTCACGTGCTTCTGCAGCTTGCCGGTCAGGTTGACGCGGATGGCGGCCGGCACCTTGAACCACAGTTTGCCGGTGGCCATGGCCGCGGCCATATCCGTGGAGCCGACGCCCGTCGAGAAGGCGCCCAGTGCGCCGTACGTGCAGGTGTGGGAGTCCGCGCCGACGATCAGATCACCCGGGACCGCCAGGCCTTTCTCCGGGATCAGCGCGTGCTCGATGCCCATCTCGCCCACATCGTAGAAATGGGTAATGCCGTGTCTGGCGGCAAACTGGCGCACGCACTTGCAGTGCTCCGCGGACTTGATATCCTTGTTGGGCACGAAGTGATCCAGCACCAGCGCGATCTTGTCTTTGTCAAAGACCAGGGCGTCCGGAAGCTTTTCCATCTCGTGGATGGCCACCGGGGAGGTGATGTCGTTGCCGAGTACCAGATCCACCGACGCGTCGATGAGCTGCCCCGGAACCACTTCCGGAAGGCCGGCCGCCCGCGCGAGGATCTTCTGAGACATGGTCATGCCCATAGCCGTTCCTCCTGTTCGGAAAAAGCCGGGCGGCCGGTATGGCCGCCCGGGATCATGACAATATGCAGCTGCTTAGTTATTGATGAGCTTGTCGTTCTCGTTGTTCCAGGAATACAGCTTGCGGATCTCTTCGCCGATCTTCTCGGACGGATGCTCCGCGGCCTTCTGGCGGCGGGTCTTGAACATGACCTGACGGCCGGCCGGGCTCATATCCTGCAGGAACTCGGAGGCAAAGGAGCCGTCCTGAATGCGGGCGAGGAGCTTGCGCATGGCGTTCTTGGTGTCCTCGGTGATGATCTGCGGGCCGGCGTAGTAGTCGCCGAACTCGGCCGTATTGGAGACGGAGTAGCGCATGCCGGAGAAGCCGGACTGGTAGATCAGGTCGACGATGAGCTTCATCTCGTGGATGCACTCGAAGTAGGCGTTGCGGGGGTCATACCCGGCCTCGGTCAGCACTTCGAAACCGGCCTGCATCAGGGCGGTCACACCGCCGCACAGCACGGCCTGCTCACCGAAGAGGTCGGTCTCGGTCTCGGTGCGGAAGGTGGTCTCCAGAAGGCCTGCGCGGGCGCCGCCGATGGCAAGGCCGTAGGCTTTGGCCATCTCCCAGGCCTGGCCCGTGTAGTCCTGCTCCACCGCGATCAGGCAGGGAACGCCGGCACCCGCCTGGTACTCGCTGCGGACCGTGTGGCCCGGGCCCTTCGGCGCGATCATGGCCACGTCGACGTTCGCCGGCGGCACGATGCACTTGTAGTTGATGTTGAAGCCGTGCGCGAACATGAGCATGTTGCCCTCTTCGAGGTTCGGCTCGATGTCCTTCTTGTACATATCGGCCTGCAGCTCATCGTTGATGAGGATCATGATGATGTCGGCCTTCCTGGCGGCTTCGGCAGCCGTATAGACTTCCATGCCCTGCTCTTCGGCTTTCTTCCAGGACTTGCTGCCCTCATAGAGGCCGACGATGACATGGCAGCCGCTCTCTTTTGCGTTCAGCGCGTGGGCGTGGCCCTGGCTGCCGTAGCCGATGACGGCGATGGTCTTGCCTTCGAGCATAGACAGGTTGCAGTCTTCCTGATAGTAGATCCTAGCCATGATTCACAATTCCTCCACTTGTTATTGTGCGGCGTTCCCGGCCTCTTCCGCCTCGTCAAAGGAGCCGCGGGAAAGGCCCGTGATGCCGGTGCGCGCCAGCTGCCGGATGCGGTGGCGCCCCAGAAGGCCGATGAAGGCCTCCAGTTTACTCTGGTTGCCGGTGAGTTCGATCATGAGGGACGTCTCGGAGACATCCACGATCTTGGCGCGGAAGATATCCGCGACCGCGATGACTTCCTGACGGTCCGCCGCTGTGGCGCTCACCTTGATGAGTATCAGTTCCCTGGCCACGGAGGACTCGGCCGGCAGGACGCGGATGCTCGCGACATCGATCAGCTTGCCGAGCTGCTTTTCGATCTGCTCAAGCACGTCCTCCTCCCCGCTGGTGACGATGGTCATGCGCGAAAAGGCCGGATCCTCCGTCTCACCGACCGTCAGGGAATCGATGTTGTACCCGCGGCGGGAGAAAAGACCGGCGACGCGGCTCAGCACGCCCGCCTGATTGTCGACCAGTAAGGAAAACACTTTCTTTTTCATGCCAAAAACCTCCGAAGCTCTCTTCATCATAATCGAAAAAAGCCTAGTGTCAACGCACAAACTTATCCGGAATGCAGGTTAAATTTACTGCGTTTTGTATTTATTCCTCCCACGGAGACTTCGCCAGACCGACGAAATCTTTCCTCATGGGATTAAAAATATCCAGCAGTTTGCCTTCTTCCAGGCACACGCACCCGTGGACGACGCCATCGGTCTTCAAGAGCGTATCGCCCGCGCGCACCACGCGCTTTTCTTCCCCGATCGTGAACTCGAACACACCGGATACGATGTAGGTGATCTGGGTGTGCGGATGGGAGTGCAGGGCACCCACGCCGCCCTTCTTGAAGCTGTTTTCCACTACCATCAGATCATCCGAGTAGGCGAGGATGCGGCGCACGCACCCCTCTCCTGCCGCTTCCGGGACGGCATCTTCGTACGGTACCCAGCGCTGGCCTTTCTCCACCATGGCAAGCCTCCTTCTTTGCGCGGTGCCGGGGGCAGGTGCCGCCGGCTGTGCAGGTTGCGAACTTTTCCCTTTGCGGCGGCCGGAAAATGTGCTATCGTAAGCACACAGCCGCCACAAATGCATACGTATGCCTATTGTAACGGAAAGAGGCCGCCATGTCCAGTATCAAGATCCCCATCGAAACGTCTGCCCGGCACGTTCATATGAGCCGGGAGGATTTTGAGCAGCTCTTCGGAAAGGGTGCGGAGCTGACCTTCGTCAAGGAGCTCTCGCAGCCTGCCCAGTTTCTGGCCAAGGAGCGCGTGACCGTGCGCGGCCCGCGCGGGGAGTTTGAAAACGTCGCCATCTTAGGGCCTTTCCGCAGCCGGACGCAGGTGGAGCTCTCCTTAACGGACACCCGGCGGCTCGGCGTCCCGGGCGTCATCCGCCAGTCCGGCGACATCGAAGGGACACCCGGCTGCACCCTCTTCGCCGCCTCCGAGGGGACGTCCGTCGACATCCCGAACGGCGTCATCGTCGCCAAGCGCCACATCCACATGACGCCGCTGGATGCCTACCAGATGCATGTGAACGACAACGATGAGGTGTTTGTGATCACGGAGTCATTCGAGCGCGCGCTGATCTACGCCAACGTGGTGGTGCGCGTGCACAAAAACTTTCGCCTCGCCATGCATGTGGACACGGACGAGGCGAATGCGTTTGCGGGGGATGCGCAGCCCTATGGGGTGATTCTGAATCTGTTTCACGGGAGTTCGTATGATCTGCACCAGTGGGCGGAGGAACTGCTGGAGGGAATCCAGCGATAAGACATTCGTTAGTTTTTTGGAAAGAACATAAACAGACCGGGCCCTCCGACTCCGTCCCAAGTCGCCGCCAGGGCCCGGTCTGTTTTTGTGTATTGCCGTCCGCTCACGGACAGCCGGTCATTTCTTTCTCACTGCCTGCCCGATCAGGTAGCACACGGCTGCCACCGCCATGCCGTTGATGGAAGCCACACCCCAGTGCAGGAGGTTGGCCACCGCCGCACCGGCCACCACACCCAGGACCGCGAACCAGTTGACCGTCTCCTTCACTTCCACGGTGCCGTAGTCCTTCTTATTGCAGAGATACCCGAGCACCAGGATGATGCCGACCGGCGGCAGCGTGCAGTTCAGGATGTTCAGCCAGCTGACGAAGTTCCAGTACAGCCAGATGGCCGTCACGGTGCCGATGATGCCGGACACCAGCACCATGGGCTTCTTCTTGGTGCCGAAGATGTTGGCCAGGCCCAGGCCAGCCGAGTACAGCGCGTTGTCATTGGTGGTCCAGATATTTAACCCCAGCACGATGACCGCCGCGTAGAAGAGCCCGAGGTTGAGCATGACTTCGAAGATATCGTTGCCGCCCACATAGATGGAGGAGACAGCGCCGAAGAAGAACATCAGCGAATTGCCGATCAGGAAGGCGATGACCGTGGTCAGCACGCCGTGGCCGGTGTTTTTGGCAAAGCGCGCGAAGTTCGGCGTGGCCGTGCCGCCCGACACGAACGACCCCATGACCAGGCCCGCGCCGCCGATGACGGTCAGAGCCCCGCTCGACTTGTTGAAGTTTTCGATGAACGTCCCGTCGCCGCGCTGGATGGCCAGGACCATGGCCACCGTGCCCAGGATGGCCACAAGCGGCACCGCGACGTAGCTGACGATGGTGAGCGACTTGATGCCGAAATAGGCGGAGCTGGTCATCAGGATGCCGGCGATGATGACGAGCACCCACTGCCAGACCGTGGACCCGCCCAGCAGCTCATTGGCCACCGGGATGGCGAACATGGCCACACCCACACCGAACCACCCGATCTGGGTGAAGCTGATCATGGCCGAGCTGATCCAGCTGCCCTTCTTACCGAAGGCCTTGCGGGCCAGCAGATCCATGGACATGCCGGTCTTCGCCGCCACATAGGCCAACGACCCGGTGTAGAGCGACAGGATGGCGCCGCCCAGCACAAGCGCTCCCATGAAGCCCGAGAAATCCAGGCCTTCGGCCAGCGTCTGCCCGGTCCACATGGAGGCCGAGAAGAACGTGAAGCCCAGCATGATCATGAACATGGTCAGAAAGCTCCGCCGCTGACTGGCCGGTACCGCTTCCTCCGCAAAGTCGATGTCCACGACCGTCTCTTTTTCCTTTCCCATACTCTTCCCCTTTTCCTTTCCTGCCCCGCCGCAGCGGGTATGCCAACCGGCCGCAGCCGGCAGTTGCCGTTACATCATGCCCTTCATGGCCGCCGCATACCCGCTCATGGCCAGCGTGAACTCCTTGAGGCGCTGGCGGGCGATGGGATACATGGTCAGGCCGCTCTCCGCGATGGTCTCCACGTACTCCTTCTCCAGTTCGTACAGCCGCTTCATGCGCACCACGTCCATCTCGCGGTAGTGGTTTTTCGTGCGCCAGTCATCGAACGAAATGGGATGCGCGTAGCCCATGCGCTCGGTCATGAGCGCGCGGATGTCGATCTGATCCGCCCGGTCACGGATGCCTTCCCAGTATTCGCTCACCTCTTTGATGTGATCGGCGATCTCGTAGCGCCTCGCACCGCCATCGTAGATGATGCACTTCTCGAACAGCGGATTCTGCTGTGAGAGCGTCTGCGCGCGGTACTCCGGCGCGAGGATGCCGTCAAACCAGGCAAAATCCACGTCCGGCACCTGGATGCCGCACACGCCCCGGTCCTGGTAGGTGTTGAACACGCCGTCGTAGTAGACACCGATGAAGCCCTCAAACTCCGGCCAGAAACCGCGGATCTCCTCGGTCAGCTGCTCCATGATCTCGATGCCTTTGGCGCCGCCGATGGTGAAGATGATGATGTTGCGCAGCCTCGCCCCGTGGCGGCGGTAGTGGTCCGTCACGTACTTCAGACAGTGCACGAGCGTCTCGCCGGTGGCGATGATGTCACCGATCAGCAGCGTGGAATCCGGCACCATGGCCAGCTTCGAGTACTTGATCTCCAGGCCCGCGATCTCATCGCCCGAAAACACGCGCTCCGAAGAAAGGAAGCTGATGTCGTGCACCGGGATCTGGTTGCGGTAGCAGGCCTCCTCCATGGGGTAGTTCAGGGCCCCGCGCAGGATGGAAAGGATGTTGACGCTCGTGATGTACCCCTGCTCGCGGAAATACCGCATCATGGCCGCCGTGGAAGGCAGGAGGCACTTGTACACCTCAAAACCCACCACCTCCGGGTAGTTCAAGAGGCGCCGGGTGTTCTCATCCGTCGCCACATAGTACTGGTTGGTGAAATCCCCGCGGATCAGTTTGTAGCATTCCATGCCGTCCGCCGCGTACTGCGGCACCAGCTGCAGTTTACTGTAGTCGCCCATGACACACCCCCTGAAGGCCCGGCGCAGGCTCATAAAAAAACCGGCATCTCATGTTGGGAGATGCCGGTGAAATGCTGCCTGTCTCTTGCGGGCCCTTATCGATAATAAGGCCCGGGGGTGCGCCTGTCAAGCCGAAAGCCCTGAGACTTTTTCACGTCTTTTTGTACTATCCTTTGTGGTCAGCCGCCTTCAAAAGCCCGTATATGGTGGTTTCCGGCCCGATGCACTCTTGCGGGTCCGCGGCTTTCCGGGTACAATACAGGCATCGGTTCCCTGCTGAAAGGAGGCAGGCTCTTGAAAAAGATCATCGCTTTTTTTACGGAGATCGGCAGCGATATCGGCGAGCGCAAGGTGACCGTGCACGCAGCCGCCGCCGATTACTTCTTTTTTATGTCGCTCGTGCCCATCCTGATGCTCCTGGTCAGCCTGATCCGCTATCTGCCGTTTACGGAGGCGGATGTGCTGGCGCTGCTGGCGGGCGCCCTGCCCTCGTCCGTCTATGAAGTGATCTCGTCCATCGTCTCCGGCATCTACCGCGACGGCGGCGCCGCGCTGACCGTCTCCATCGTGCTGACGCTGTGGTCCGCCTCGAGCGCCATGCGCGCGGTCATGAAGGGGCTGGACGCCGTCTACGGCGTCACCCGCAAAGAGAACGTCATCCTCTTCTTTGCCCGGGCGCTCCTGTACATGCTGCTCTTCGTCATCGTGATCGTCCTCAGCTTCGTGGTGCTGGTCTACGGCCGCGAGATCATGCGGATCTTCCATGCCCGGCTGCCGGACAACCGCCTGGTGCAGTTTCTGTTCGGCTTCACGCGCTATGCGCACTTCCTGGTGGTACTGGTGCTCCTGACCGCCGTCTTCTGGCTGATGTACAAATGGGTGCCGGCCGGGCGTCACCGCGCCGCGCACCAGCTGCCGGGGGCCCTTTTTACCGCCGCCTCGTGGGTCATCTTCTCCTGGGCTTTCTCCCTGTACGTGTCCGTCTCGGACAAGTGGGGCGCCTACGGATACATCGGCACGGTCATGGTAGCCATGATGTGGATGTACTACTGCCTGCAGTTTCTGCTGATCGGCGGGTGCCTGAACGCGTACATCGAGCGGCACCGGAAATAAGAGGAGGGACGGCCTTTCGGACTCACGTGCGAGTCGGAAGGGCCGTCCCCTCTTTTTTATTGTTTGACTCTCCCGTCACGGATATCCCGCACCAGCCTGGCCGGCATGCTGCGCGTGCTGCGTACGGCCGTCACGTCATAGTTTTTGAGCACCGGGCGGTTCAGATACGCCGGGTCAAAAACCTGCAGGCGTTTGATCATCATGAGCTTGGTGATGTTCACGTGCTCGTTGTGCCCGGTGTAGGGGATGTCCGTCTCCGTCACCTCGCAGTGGTAGAGGATGGCCGAGTACGGCGCGCCTACGTATAAAAACACATGGTCGCCGGGGCGGATGTTGTCGTTCCCCTGCTTCCAGTGGATCACTTCGTTTTCGGCAAAGGCCTTCACCACATCAAAGTACTTCGGGTTGGAGGGCACCAGCCAGTCCCGCCGGCCTTCGGGCCGGCCCGCGCCGCGCGTGAGGTACCGCTCTACTTCCTGCGGATCCTCGTCCGGCAGGAGGCTCTGCACATGCGCGAGGATGCGCGCGAACGACGCCTCGGGCTGCCGTCTGTACACGGCATCCGTAAATGCCTTCCCGAAGAACTTTTCCGGCGTGGAATACTGCGCCACGCCCCACCCATAGGGGTGCCCGAAGCGGTCCTTGCGGTAGATAAAATCGCTGGTCACCACGTACCCCTGTGCCTGCAGGCGGGTGAGGATGGTCTCAAACCCTTTGTTGCCGTCCTTTCCGTAACGGCCGGCTTTCTTCAGCTCATCGCTCATCACCGGGGCGGCGGCGTCCAGCAGGTCGTACAGGCGCTTGTCCGCGTAGGAAGCCAGCTCATCATCGAACCGGGCGTCGAAATCGTACCCGTCACGCCGCCAGTTGGCAAAATCCGGGAACCATTTGCGGCTGATGAACACCGCCTTGTTCCCGAAGAACTTCCCGTAGGCGCACCCGGTGCCCCTAATGACCGGGCCTTTCCACTCCCAGATGCCCTCGCCGCCGGCAAACCAGACCTCCGGTGCGGCATGTTCTTCCACGGAAAATCCTACGAGCGGGTTTTCGAAGAGCGGCAGGATGCCGCACTCCTCCACGGCCGCCTCCAGGTCTTTTTCCGTACGGATGATGAAATCGCGCATGATCGTTCTCCTTTTGGGGGATCCTTCGGCTCCGGCCTGCGGCCTCCGCTCAGGATGACAGGTGATCCCGGCCTTCGCTCAGGATGACCCCCTTTACTCAAATTGAGAAACGTACAGTCTGTGATAGAAGCCCTTCTGTTCCAGCAGGCTCCCGTGCGTCCCCTGCTCCACCACGTCGCCGTGATCGAGTACCAGGATCCAGTCGGCGTTTTTGATGGTGGACAGCCGGTGGGCGATGACAAAGCATGTCCGGTCCTTCATCAGTTCCCGCATGGCGCGCTGGATCTCGCGCTCCGTCTCGGTGTCCACGTTGGAGGTGGCTTCGTCGAGGATGAGCATCGGCGCGTTGTAAAGCATGGCGCGGGCGATGGTGAGCAATTGCTTTTGCCCCTTGGAAATGTTGCCGCCGTCCTCCGAGAGCACCGTCTGATAGCCCTTCGGCTGCTTCATGATGAAGCCGTGGATGCGCGCGGCTTTCGCCGCCGCCACCACCTCGTCCATGGTGGCGCCTTCCTTGCCGTAGGCGATGTTGTCGAAGATGGTTCCCGAAAAGACCCACGTATCCTGCAGCACCATCGCGTAGGCGCCGCGCACGCTTTTCCGGGTGCATTCGTAAATGTCATGCCCGTCGATGGCAATGTGCCCGGCATCGGCATCGTAGAAGCGCATCAGCAGATTGATGATGGTGGTCTTGCCGGCGCCGGTCGGGCCGACGATGGCCACCAGTTTCCCGGCATCCGCGTGCAGGGACAGATCGTGCAGGATGGTCTTGCCGGCTTCGTATCCGAAGGCCACGTGGGACAGATCCACCTCGCCCCGCACATCCGTCAGCTCGTGGGCGCCTTCCGCGTCCGCACTCTCCTCCGGCTCGTCCAGCAGGCCGAACACGCGCTCCGCCGCCGCCAGCGCCGAGAACAGCTCGTTGACGATGTTGGCGATCTCGTTGATGGGCCCGGAGAACTTCCGGGAGTACAGCACGAACGACGAAATGTTGCCCAGCGTGATCTTCCCGGACATGAACAGCACCGAGCCGAACACCGCGATCAGGCCGAGGCCGGTGTTGTTGATGGCGCCGACCGTCGGGCCCATGGTGCACCCGTAGTATTCCGCATCGTAGAAGGCATTGGCGGCAGTTTCGTTGATGCCGTCAAACTTTCCGTTCACCTGATCCCCGTAGGCGTAGGCGGCGATGGTCTTCTGCCCGGAGAACATCTCCTCGACGAACCCGTTCATGGTGCCGTAGCTTTTGGAGCGTTTCACATAGCGCGGCTGGGTGATCTTCCGCATCTTCGCGGTGTAGACGATGGCCGCCGGCACGGTGATGAGCATGGTCAGCGCCAGAAGCGGCGAGATGACCACCATCATTACGAATGATCCGATGACCGTCACCAGCGAGGTCAGGATGGCCGTAATGTCCGTGGCCAGGCACGTGGAGATTACGTCGATGTCGTAGCTGACGCGGCTGATGATATCGCCCGCCTGATTGCGGTCAAAAAAGCCCACGGGCAGCTTCATGAGTTTGGCGAAGACATCCGCCCGCATGCGGTTGGCGATGCGCTTGCTGACGGTCATCATGCTGACGCTGATGCCGATCGAAAGCAGGGAAGAGGCCACGTAGCACGCCAGCATCCGTTTGGCGTAGTACCACACCTTCGCGAAATCCACTTTTCCCTTGCCGGCGGCCGCCTCGTTGATGGCCAGGCCCGCCAGTTTCGGCCCGTAGAGCGCCAGGAGGTTGCTGGCCACGCACAGGACAAACACCACGCCGATGACGGCCAGGAACGGCCCGAGGTACCGCACGAGCCGCTTCAGGGCGCCGCGGGCGTCCTTCGGTTTTTTCATCACGGAATCCCGTCTGGCCATTACGCGCTCACCTCCCCCATCTGCGTGCGGCAGATCTCCGCGTAGGTTTCGCAGGTCTTCTGCAGCTCTTCGTGCGTGCCGTGCCCGATCACCCGGCCTTCGTCGAGCACCAGGATGTCATCGAGCGCCATGATGGAACTAGCCCGCTGGGCGATGACAATGAGCGTCACGTCCGGATAGTTTTCCCGGATGGCGGCGCGCAGGTTGGCGTCCGTCCGGTAGTCGAGCGCCGAGGACGAGTCATCCAGGATCAGGATGTCCGGATGCCCGGCCAGCGCCCGGCTGATCAGCACGCGCTGCTTCTGCCCGCCGGAGAGGTTGGCGCCGCGGATGACGGCCTCGTGGTCAAACTTCTCTTCGTAGGCATCGATGAAATCGTACGCCTGGGCCTCTTCGGCCGCCTGGCGCAGGCGCGCCTCGTCCACATCCCGCCCGAAAACGATGTTCTCGCGCAGGGTGTCCGCAAAGATCACGTCGTTCTGGAAGACCACGCCGAAGCGCCGGCGCAGGTCATCGCAGGCGTAGGTGCGCACGTCCTTGCCGTCCACGAACACCGCCCCTTCATCCGCCTCGTAAAAGCGCATCAGCAGATTGATGAGGGAGGTCTTCCCGGAGCCGGTGGCGCCGATGATGCCGAGCGACCCGCCCTTTTTCATGGCAAAGTCGATGTGCGAAAGGCAGGCGTGCCGCCCTTCGCCGGCGAAGGCTTCCTGTTTGTCTTCCGTTTCTTCCTCTTCGCCGTAGGAGAAGGTGACATCGTCAAACACGATGAAGCCTTCTTTTTCGGTGTGCGCGGCTTCCTCTTCCGGCAGCGGCAGCAGTTCTTCCGGCGCGTCGATGACCGCGGCGATGCGGCCTGCCGAGGCGTTGGCGCGGCTCATCATGATGAACACGCGGTTCAAGGCCATGACGCCCATCAGGATCATATTGAAATAAGTGAGAAAGGCCAGGATGACGCCGGGCTCCGTGACGCCGGCGTTCACGCGTCTTGCACCGATGAGCACCACCAACGTCAGCCCGCCGTTTAAGAACAGCTGCATGATGGGCCCCGGCAGCGCCATCAGGACGGACGCGCGCAGGTCGCGTTTCGTCATCTCCTCGTTGACCGCCCGGAAGCGCTCCACCTCGTGCGGCTCGCGCGAGAGAGCCTTCACCACGCGGATGCCGGTGATGTTCTCGCGCATGGTGCGGACGATATCATCCATTCCCTGCTGCACCCGGTGGAACAGCGGGATGCCCTTCCACGAGATGGTCGCGATGATGGCCAGCATGATGGGAGACATGATGCACAGGATGGACGCCAGCCCCACATCCATGGTCAGCGTGATGATGATGCCGCCCACCAGCATGATGGGCGCGCGGATGCCGATGGTCTGGCCCGCGCGGATGAAGTTCTGAACGTTGTAGGAATCGGAGGTCATGCGGGAGATCAGCGACGGCAGCCCGAAGGCGTCCATCTGCCCGCCGGAAAGACGCAGCGTCTTCTCAAAGAGGCGCTGCCGGATCTCGTAGGTGGAATCACGCGAGACTTTGACGGCCATGCGGTTGGCCGTGACGTTCAGGAAGCGCACGAGCAGTGCCAGGCCCAGCATCACCGCGCCCCAGAGGAGCACCGGCAGAAGCTTTCTGCCCGGCACCACGTGGTCGATCAGATGTTCCAGGATGTAGGGGATCAGCAGCTCCCCCAGCGTCCCGGACAGTTTGATGAGCATGGCCAGGATCACCGCGCCCCGAAACTTTTTCAGATACTCCAAGATCAGTTTCATAAACAGCCCGTTTCCGTATCAAAAGACAGCACCGTCAGGGTCGTTCCGTCCGTCCGGAAAGCCACGTCATACCCCGCATAGCGCATGCGGTAGACGCGGTCCGGATCATGCTGGTAGGCCGGCCGCGGGTCCTGCGAGAGGACTTCCGTGAGCGTTTGCCGCTGCGCCTCGCTCCACTCCGGCGGATACGGGCAGGTCACGGTCACTTCCAGTTTCCCGGTCTCCGGCGAAGAAAACCCGCCGGCCGCCTCCGGATAGCTGTCCGCGTAGGCCACGTACGGCTTGATGTCCACGATGGCCGTGCCGTCTCTCATATCCGCGCCCGCCACGACAAGCACCGGCCCGTCCTCCGTAACGGTCACCGACACCAGCTTCACGCAGGTCATGCCGATGCGGTTGGGACGGTTGGGCGACCGGGTGGCAAAAACGCCCATCCGCTCGTTGCCGCCGAGCCGCGGGGGCCGGACGGTCGGCGAAAAGGCGTCTTCTTCCGGCCCGTCAAAGAGCCACAAAAGCCACAGCCGGTCGTACCGCTCGATGCCGCGGAACGCTTCCGGCACCGCGTATTCCTTTTCCATGACCACGGTGGACAGCAGGCTTTCGGCCAGGCCGCTCTGGCGCGGCAGGCCGAACTTGTCCGGAAAGTCGTTTCTCAGGCGGGCGATGATCTTCATGCCTCCGCCTCGTCCGAAGGCGTATCCTCCGCCTCCTCTTCCGCCTGCGGCGCCGGTGCGCGGCCGTCCAGCTGGTCTTCCGCCTCGCGGCGGAACTCTTCCACCATCTCCTCGTCCGCTACCGGCAGGTCGTTGGGCGTGGAGATATCAAACAGCCGCAGAAACTCCTCGGTGGTCCCGAAGAGGATGGGCTTGCCGGGAGCGTCAAGCCGGCCCTTCTCCTCCACCAGACCGAACTCCACCAGGCGGTTGACAGCATGGTCCGAGGAGACGCCGCGGATACGCTCGATGTCCGCACGCGTCACCGGCTGCTTGTAGGCGATGATCGAGAGCGTCTCCATGACGGTGTCCGTCAGCACCGGCTTTTTGGGCCGCGAGACCAACTTGATGAGCCAGGGGTAGGCGTCGCGCACCGTGCACATCTGCACGGCGTTCTCCAGTTCGCGGATCATCACGCCGCGCTTCTGTTTTTCATACAGGCGCTGCATGTCGTGGATGAGCCCGAGGACTTTGCCCTCCGGCAGTTCCAGCACCGCCGCCAGATCCTCCGTGCCGACCGAACCGCCCATCGCAAAAAGTATGGCCTCAATGACGTGCATTGCCTCCGCGTCCGTGAGTGCCTTGTTGTTCTCTTCCATGCTTCACCGTCCGAATATCAGTAATCTCCCAGGGCCGCCGTATCGATGCCTTCGGCCTCTTCGTGCCACTCGCAGTCGATGTCGCCGAACGGCGTCTCCTGCACGGCTTCGATCTGGCCGGCCTTCATCATCTCGAGGATGGCCAGAAACGTCAGGACCAGCGACTGTTTGTCCGGCTGTTCCTCCAGAAGCTGCCGGAACGAGAACCGGCGCTTCTCCCTTCCGATCTGCTGTACGCGCCTGATCTTGTCTGTCAGGCGGACTTTCGCCTGTCTTATGGTGCCGAACCGGCTGCGCACCGGGTCCACGCGCTCTTCCATGCGCTTTAAGACACTCTCGAAGATGTCCCGCAGCTTCCCGGGATCCACCCCCGCGAAGAGCGCCTGTACATCCACCGGCTCGCGGTAGGAGGCCACTTCCCTGGGGATCTCCGGCTGGTGGTAGAGGTAGTACTCCCCCTCCTCCTCGTAGCTGCGCATCTCCTGCGCCAGCGCCTTGTAGAGTTTGTGCTCCAGCAGCCGCTGCACCAGTTCCTCGCGCGGGTCTTCCTCCTCTTCCTCTTCGGGCTTGGGCAAAAGCATCCGCGCCTTGATGGAAAGCAGTTCCGCCGCCATGACGCAGAAATCGCTCATGACGTCCAGACGCTCATCGCCCATCTGCGCCAGCACGTCCAGATACTGGTCCGTGATCTCGCGGATGGGGATGTCGTAGATGTCCACTTTATTCTTTTCGATGAGCTGCAGCAGAAGGTCCAGCGGGCCTTCAAAGCTGTCCAGTTTGATCGTTACCGCCATGGTCTCATCCGTTTTTCAGTGTGATGATCAGAAGATGGGCCGGGTTTCCCAGCCGGAGGTTGACCGTATGCGTGCCAAGCCCGCCGGTGACGGCCAGATACGCCGTCTTTCCCGCCCGTCCGGGCCGCGCATACAGCCCGCGCGTGTAAGGGAAGAAAAAGCGCCACTGCGGCGTGGCCACCCCGCCGATGCCGGGGAGCCGGATGATGCCGCCGTGCACGTGGCCGGAAAGCGTAAGATCCACACCGGCCGCCGCATACTCGGAAAACCACAGCGGCGAGTGAGCCGCCAGCACCGCAAAATCCCCGGCGTCCGCCAGCCACCGCGCGTAGTCTTCCGGCTGCAGGCCCGAAGCCTTTGCCAGCTTTTTGTACTGGCCTTCCGTAAACGGCAGACCGGTGACCGAGAGCGTCTTCCCTTCCCGCAAAAGGTGCCAGGTAAGGCCGTCGATGGGCGTGACGCCGTAACGGTCATAGAGTTCCCGCAGCCTCCCGGGATCTGAAAGCCGCGGCTCGTGGTTGCCGCTCACCGCCAGGATGGGCGCGGTGCCCGACAGCCCCGCAAGGAGGTCTTCCAGACCGTCAAAGCCTTTCTCGCGGCCGTGCTTGGCGGTGATCATGTCCCCGCCGAACACGATGAGATCCGGATGCGCCATCTTCACGGCATTGACCAGCTCCGCCTGCCCGCTCCCGAAGGAAGCCGCGTGCAGGTCCGCCAGCAAAGCGACCCGGAAGCCGTCAAAAGCCGGCCCCAGCGCAGCAGCCGGGACCGACACGTTTTCCGTGACCAGATGATGGCGCTCCCAGTACGACCGCGCCCCCGCCATCAGCAGGAGCACGGCTGCCGCCGCCAGAAGCGCGGTCTGCCATCCGTTCATGTCTGTTTAATAATCGCCGCGGTCCATGAGGATCTTCTTGCTGGCCGACAGTTTCACGCAGCAGCAGAAGATCTTCGAGGCCAGCGCCAGGTCGTCAAGCGGCGGGAAGGACGGCGCGATGCGGATGTTGGAATCATGCGGGTCCTTGCCGTTGGGGTAGGTGGCGCCCGCCGGCGTCATCACCACGCCCGCCTTCTTCATGCGGGACACGATATCCTTGGCGCACCCGTTCATGGAGTTGAACGAGATGAAGTACCCGCCCTTCGGCTCCGTCCACTCGCCGATGTCCAGGCCGTCCAGCCCCTCATGCAGCGTCTTCTCGATGATCTCGAAGCGCGGCCGCAGGCACTGGGCGTGCAGTTTCATGTGCTCCATGATGCCGTCGATGTTCTTAAAGTACCGGACGTTGCGCAGCTGGTTCACTTTGTCATGCCCGATGGTCTGCACGCGCAGCTGCCTCTTGATGTCCACGAGGTTGTTCGGGGAGGTGCAGATGCAGGCGATGCCGGAGCCCGGGAAGCCGATCTTACTGGTGGACATGAATTTGTACACCAGATCCGGATGGCCGGCCTTGCGGCACTCGTCCAGGATCTCCAGCAGGATGTCCGGGTGGTCAAAATCCAGGTGATGCACGTTGTAGGCGTTGTCCCAGTAGATGCGGAAGTCACGCGCGGCCGGCTCGAGGCGGGCAAAGCGGCGCACCGTCTCGTCCGAGTAAGTGTAGCCCTGCGGATTGGAGTATTTCGGCACGCACCAGATGCCCTTGATGGCATCGTCCTCGGCGCAGAGCTTCTCCACCAGATCCATGTCCGGGCCGTTCGGCGTCATGGGGATGTTGATCATCTCGATGCCGAAGTACTCGGTGATGGCAAAGTGGCGGTCGTACCCGGGCACCGGGCAGAGCCACTTGACGTGCGGCAGTTTGCACCAGGGGGTGGACCCCATGACGCCGTGCGTGTACGAACGCGAGATGGTATCGTACATGACGTTCAGGCTGGAGTTGCCGTAGATGATCACCTCGTCGGGCGAGACTTCACCCATCTCGGCCAGCAGTTCCTTGGCCTCGGGGATGCCGTCGAGCACGCCGTAGTTGCGGCAGTCGGTGCCGTCCTCGCAGGTCAGATCCTCACCGTCCGCCAGCACCTGCATCAGTCCCATGGACAGATCCAGCTGGTCCAGGGAGGGCTTGCCGCGGCTCATGTCCAGGCGCAGATCCTGCGACTGGTACGCGCGGTACTCTTTCTTCAGTTCCTTGCGGATGGCTTTGAGCTCGTCGGACGACAGCTCCGCGTAAGGGATGGGGGCCATGTTATTCCTCGCTTTCAGCTTCGGTCGTGCCGTAGAACGGATCCCCTTCCACATCCGGGGTCTCCACGGCTTCTTCCTGCCTGGCCACCGTCACGTGCACCGTGTCGGTGGAAGTTAACGGTACGTGGAAGGATGCCACGTACTGGACTACCGAGATATCCATCTCCTCGCCGGCCTTCTTGCCACCGGTATCGGCGGTCAGAAACCACGGGGAGACATAGTGGGTGGTCAGCTGCTTATTGCCGTCGTAGACGACCGACGACGTGGTGAAGCGGCTGCCGTAGACATAGACCAGACCGCCTTCGATGGCGCTGGCCTGACTGAGCACGATGTCGTGCAGGCCCAGCTTCAGATCCGAGGCCGGATAAGCCTGCCCGCCCATGGAGGCGTGCGCACCGTAGAGGATATCATACTCCAGAAGCTTCATCCTGTACAGATAAAGATCATTCTGTGTGAACACCCCGTCGCCGTCCATGTCGTCGAGTCCGTGCTGCTCTTCCAGCGCTTCCTGCTCCTCTTCCGACAGTTCCTGCGACAGATCCGTCCCGGTGTACTGCTGGTGCAGCTGCGGCATCAGCCCTTCGTGCAGGCCGATCAGCTGCTGGACGCGGGCGCTCATCTGGAAGCTCTCCACATCGGCATCCGCCTTTTCCAGCCCGCAGTTGTTCCAGACCACGTAGGGCGTCTGGAAGAGCGTCCCGCCCGTCAGGTCTTCGGCCTCGATGCCGAGTGTCGGCAGATGGTCGCCGTAAAAGACGCACACGCACGGCTCGCCGGTCAGGGCGAGCGCCTTCACGAGATCGCCCACGAACTTGTCCATCTCGTTGAGCTGCGAGACGTAGTAGGTGACGGCGTTGATCTGCCCCTCGGTAAGCTCGGCGCTTTCCACCGTGATGGCCGGATCCTCCAGGATGGGTTCCTCCGGGTACTTGCCGTGCCCCTGCACCGACACGCAGTAGACATAGTCACGTTCCTCGGTGGTCTGCAGGGCATCGATGATCTGACCCGTCAGCACCTTGTCCTTGGCCCAGCCGATCTCGTTGTACGTCAGACCGTTCATATATTCGATGGAAATGAAATCGTCAAACCCCAGCTGCGAGTAGACGGTGTAGCGGTCATAGAACGGCGCGATGTGGTTGTGCACCGCGTGCGACCGGTAGCCGAGCCCGCGCAGGATGTTCGGCATGCTCTCGCAGGTGGCCTCCTGCAGGACCGTCTGGTACGGATATTCGCCCGGCCCGAAGAAGTCCAGGTTCATGCCAGTGATCATCTCAAACTCGGTGTTGGCCGTGCCGGCGCCCACCGACGGGACGCTCACCAGGCCGGACGGGTATTCGGCCTGCAGCGACCGCATCACCGGGATGGGATCCTCCGAGAGCGTGACTTTCGACCACTCCGTGATGTCAAAGTAGGATTCCAGCTGCACGAAGATGATGTTCGGGCGCAGCGCTTCTTCGCCCGGATCCGTTTCCGGGCCGGCAGAAGGCGCCATGGCGCTCTCCGACTCCGCCGGGGAAGCCGGCTCTTCGGAAGGCAGCGCTTCCGTTTCGGCCGGGAGGCTCTCCGTCTCCTCCTCCGAACCTTCCGTGACGCCCATGGTCTCCACCATGTCCGACACGCCGGGCTCCGAATAGCCGTGCGGCTTGTTGATGCCGCCCTGGAACACGCTGCACATGAAGCAGTACGCCACGCCGTTATTGCGGTAGGCATCCCGCATGTTGGCAAAATGCGTTTCCAGAAGCCCTGTCATCTGCCCCACCTGCGTGGCCACGGAGGCCAGGAAGATGAGCGCCGCATAGCAGATGGCCAGTTTCCACCGTTTGGCCGGCAACTGGCGGCGGCTGGTGTGCCGCCACAGCCAGATCAGAAACACCACCAGCCCGATCAAGCCCAGCCCGATCAGCACCAGCGCCCACCAGGGCAGGTAGTTGTTGACCAGCGGCACCGCGAACCGGGCGATGCGCAGATCCGCCGCGTTGAAGGGCGTCACGCGCACCACCTGGATGATGCCGTTCGTCAGCGCGATCAGGAAGATGACCATGTCCGCCACCACGCGCACGAACGTCCGCTTGCGGAACAGAAACGCCAGCGCGATGGGCACGGACACCAGCAGGATGTTGTAGGCGAACACCAGCGGGTTGGAGAACAGGAAGCGGAAGAACCGCCAGAGCGACTGCTGGTTCAGCAGTTCCGCAAACAGGTACAGCAGGAAGGCGTCCACGGCCCAGGTGCGGAAGGGATGGTCCTTCGCATCCTGGTGGCGTGCACGCATATTGGTGATCATCTGCCGGAAACGGCCGTTCTTAGTACTCATGTTCTTCCTTACATCTTCATCTCTTCGCAGCGCTCGCGGCAGGCATCCATGGCCGACAGCACCGCCGCCCGGAAGCCGCACTCTTCAAGCGCCGCCACGCCTTCGATGGTGGTGCCGGCCGGCGAGCAGACGGCATCCTTGAGTTCCGCCGGATGTCTGCCGGTCTCGGCCACCATGGCCGCCGCGCCTTCCACCGCCTGCGCGGCAAAGCGGTAAGCCTGCGCGCGCGGCATGCCGCAGCGCACGGCGCCGTCCGCCAGCGCCTCGATGAACATATACACGTACGCCGGTGAACTGCCGGACACGCAGGTGACCGCGTCCATCAGATTCTCCGGGACCAGTTCCACCTTTCCGAGCGCCGCCAGAAGCCCGGCGACCTCATCCTGCTCCGCGCGGGAGAACTCCTCGGGCCGACAGCTCATGCCGGTCATGCCATGGCCGATCAGCGCCGGCGTGTTGGGCATGATGCGCACGATCCGGCGGTCGTTGCCGAGGGCGTTCTTCAGCGCCTTTATGCTCCACCCCGCCGCCATGGAGATGACGATGTGCTGCGGCGTGAGCACGTTCACGATGCTCTTTAAGACCTGCGGCATGACCTGCGGCTTGACCGCCAGCACCACGATGGCGGAATGGCTGGCGCACTCGGCGTTGCTCTCCGCAAAGCGCACGGACGTCTCGGCGTACACCTGGCGCATGCGGCCTTCGTTGGCGTCCGTAAAGATCAGATCCGCCTTATCGTACGTTTTGAGTGCTCCTTTTAAAAACGCATAGCCCATATTGCCTGCGCCGATGATACCCACTTTGGCCATACCGGTCTCCTCTCTGCCGCATTTCGCGGCCCGATTATGAGAAACGGGCACCGCCGCAGCCTCTGCTGCAGCGGTACCCGACCTCTCTTTACTTGGCGTAATCCGTGACTCTGGACTCGCGGATTAGATTCACTTTGATCTGCCCCGGATAGTCCATCTCCTCTTCGATCCTCTTGGCGATATCCCGGGCCAGGATGACCATATCGGCATCCGAGACCTGCTCCGGGATCACCATGATCCGGACTTCGCGTCCTGCCTGAACAGCATAAGATTTCTCCACTCCCTTGTAGGAGTTCGTGATCTCCTCGAGCTGACGCAGACGGTTGGTGTACGTCTCGAGCGTCTCTCTTCTGGCACCCGGACGGGCTGCCGAGATGGCATCCGCCGCCTGCACCAGGATGGCGACCAGCGTTTCGGGCTCCACGTCCCCGTGGTGGGCTTCCACCGCGTTGACGACCACCTTGTTCTCCTTGTACTTGCGGCACAGATCCGCGCCGATCTGCACGTGCGACCCTTCGACATCATGATCGATGGACTTGCCGATATCGTGCAGGAGACCCGCGCGCTTGGCCATGCGGACATCCACGCCGCACTCGGCGGCCAGGAGGCCGGCCAGGTGTGCCACTTCAATGGAGTGCTTCAGAGCGTTCTGACCGTAGCTGGTACGGTATTTCATGCGGCCGAGGAGCTTCACCAGTTCCGGATGGATGCCGTGCACGCCCACTTCGATGAGGGCGTTCTCGCCGGCTTCCTTCATGGCGGTGTCCACTTCCTTCTTGGCCTTTTCGACCATCTCTTCGATGCGGGCCGGATGAATGCGGCCGTCCACGATCAGCTTTTCAAGCGCGATGCGCGCCACTTCGCGGCGCACCGGATCAAACGATGAGAGCACGACGGCTTCGGGCGTATCGTCGATGATGAGTTCCACGCCGGTCAGCGTTTCGAGCGTGCGGATGTTGCGGCCTTCACGGCCGATGATGCGGCCTTTCATTTCGTCGTTCGGCAGCGGCACCACCGAGATGGCGGCCTCCGAAACGTGGTCCGCGGCGCAGCGCTGGATGGCCGTGACGATATACTCACGGGCCTTGGCGGACGCCTCCTCGCGCGCTTTCTGGTCCATTTCCTTGATCAGCTTCGCGGTGTCCCGCTTGACATCCTCTTCCACGGTCTGAAGCAGAAATTCTTTTGCCTGTTCGGAGGTCAGACCGGAAATCCGTTCCAGTTCCTGTGTGGCCTGCGCGTAGATCTCGTCGACCTGCGCGGCCTTTTTGTTCAGCTTCTCCTCTTTGGCCGCAAAATTCTGCTCGCGGCGTTCCATCGCTTCGGTTTTGCGGTCGAGCGCCTCTTCCTTGCTGTTCATGCGGCGTTCCATCCGGTTCAGCTCGTTACGTCTCTCTTTGACTTCCTTCTCCAGCTCGTTCTGGGCGCGCAGGTTTTCTTCCTTTGCTTCCAGGAGAGCTTCCCTCTTGGCCGTCTCGGCCGCCTTCTGTCCTTCGCTGATGATCTCTCTGGCGCGATCTTCAGCCGTACCGATCTTTTTCGCGTCCGCTTCGATGTGCGCGCGATACATGTGATTGGCGATAAACCAGACAATAAGGCCGGCTATGAGTGCGGCACCGAGGGCGATACCGACCATCATCACCGGGGTGATGGGGCCTGCCACTGGCACAACATTCACAGGAGCACCTCCTCACTACATTATTTAATTTTCATTGTACAGATACTGTTACTTCAGGTACAACACATCAATTATAGCGGTTTCGCCGTCCCTGTCAAGCACGGATAACTGGCAAACCGGAAGTAAAAAACAGATTGCCATCTTCTTCCTTTTCTGTTATCATTTTCCTGTCAAACCCCTCTTGACAGACTCCGGTCCCCGTATTATGATAGCGGCAGACCCGAACACACGTTTGCCTCTCAGGAGATCATCATGAAAGAAGAAGAAAAGAAAAAAGCACTCGAAGCGGCCATTTCCCAGATCGAAAAGGCCTACGGCAAAGGCTCCGTCATGCGCCTGGGTGATTCCGGCGCCAACATGAACATCGAGACCGTCCCCACCGGGTGCTTTTCACTGGATCTGGCCCTCGGCCTCGGCGGCATCCCGCGCGGCCGCATCGTCGAGATCTACGGCCCGGAATCTTCCGGTAAGACCACCGTCGCCCTGCACATGGTGGCGGAGGTCCAGAAGCGCGGCGGCATCGCCGGCTTCATCGACGCGGAGCACGCCCTTGATCCGGTCTACGCCAAGAACATCGGCGTGGACATCGACAACCTCTACATCTCCCAGCCGGACAACGGTGAGCAGGCCCTCGAGATCTGTGAGACCATGGTCCGCTCCGGCGCCGTGGACATCGTCATCGTGGACTCCGTGGCCGCCCTCGTGCCCAAGGCCGAGATCGACGGCGAGATGGGCGAGTCCCACGTCGGCCAGCAGGCCCGCCTCATGAGCCAGGCCCTGCGCAAGCTGACGGCGGTCATCTCCAAGTCCAACTGCATCGTCATCTTCATCAACCAGCTGCGCGAGAAGATCGGCGTCATGTACGGAAACCCGGAGACCACCACCGGCGGCCGCGCCCTCAAGTTCTACGCCTCCGTCCGCATGGATGTGCGCCGTCAGGAGTCCCTCAAGCAGGGCGGCGAGATCATCGGCAGCCACACCCGCATCAAGATCGTCAAGAACAAGATCGCCCCGCCCTTCAAGGAGGCGGAGTTCGACATCATGTTCGGCAAAGGCATCTCCCGCTCCGGAGACATCATCGACCTGGCCGTCAAGGAAGGTATCATCGTCAAGAGCGGCGCCTGGTTTGCCTACAAAGACGGCAAGATCGGCCAGGGCCGCGAGAACGCCAAACTCTGGCTCGAGCAGCACCCGCGTGATCTTGCCGAGATTGAGATCAAGCTCCGCGAGAACCACGGCATGCCCACCGACTGCGTGGTCATTCCGGACCAGGATCCCGTCTCCGCGGACATCGCCGTCGAAGAGTAAACAACCAACACCGGCCTTAAACGGCCGTCATCCGGGAGTCACCCATGGAACATCTGGTCACCGAGATCACTCCCAAAGACAGGAAGCGCAGCCTCGTCCGCCTCGCGGACGGAGCGGCGCTTCCGCTCTATCTGGGGGAGATCCGCCGTTATCACATTGAAGAGGGGCAGCCCATCGCCGAAGAAGCCTGGGAAGCCCTGCAGAAAACACTCATCAAGCGCGTCCGCCTGCGCGCCCTGCACCTTCTGGACAAGTCGGACCGCACCTCCGGCGAGCTGCGCGAAAAGCTCACGCAGGCCGGCTACCCCGCGTACCTCGCGGACAACGCGGTGGACTACGTCTCCTCCTACGGCTACGTCAACGACGTCCGCTACGCCCGCACCTACATCGAGCAGAAATCCGGCAAAAAGAGCATCCGCGAGATGCGCCAGTACCTGGCCGGCAAGCACATCTCCCGTGACATCATCGACGAAGCCCTCGCCGAAACCGAAACGGACGATGCCACCGCCCTCCGCCGCCTCGCCGCACGCAAGGCAGCCCAGATAAAGCCGCAGGATGCGGCGGGGTGGCAGAAGGTGGTGAGGTATCTGGCGGGGCATGGATATGTGTATGGGGATATCAGGGAGGTAATTGAAGAACTGAAAGAAGAGATATCTGAATAGTACGGCGGCCGCCCTCGGCAGGCACTTTTCAGGCGCGTTGCGGGAAACCAGCAGTGGCAGGCTCGGTGACATCGCAAGCGATGTCACCGCCCTGCAAATACATGATCCTCTGGCAAAGGTATATTGTTATTTGCGAAAAACGGCAGCGCCTCGTGCGCTGCCGTTTGTTCGCCGATACTGGTTTCCCGCGACACACCTGCTCTCTCTCGTATTGCAGGGGAATGCGGATCTGGCTGGCGGCTCGGCGTTCCCAAACCGCGCCTGTAGGGCGACGTGAAGCCTTACCGCCGGATGCCGCCCGCCCCGGAGCGCCCCGGTCGTGACTTCCCTTGAGACGGTACCACAGCCGACTTTCACGAGGGGCGTGGGAGGGGCGTGGCGAAAGAGGCGGAGGCGGAAAGGCAAGGAGCCCGTACGAAGCGGTGCGGGAATGCCGAAGCCGCCTATATCCTTCTCTGGCTCTCTGAATTACATACCCTCATTGGATGTGCACATGCGTATACAAATGCTCACTGCAATACTCATAATTCCCATTGCATTTACTGCAGTACCGGAACGTTCTTTCCGGGTTGGTGAGTTCTGTGCATCCGCATACTGCGCACTTGTGGCGGGCGCCGGTGGCATCGGCCGGGCGGGCGTTGCGGGCGGAGGCCTGTGCGGCGCGCTTGAATTCCATGCGGCGCTTCACCTGCGACGGCGCCATGCGCTGGTAGTTGCGGGTCATCAGGAAGAACACCACGATGTTCAGCGTGGAGATGGCGATCTCGATGCGCGTCACCGTTCCGCCCACGATGAACAGATACAGGTAGATGCCCGCCTCCGCGATGGCCAACCAGCTGGCCTTGACGGGGATGAGGAAGAACAGCAGGAACTGCGTGTTCGGGTAGGTGATGGCCAGGCCGAAGAACAGCGCCAGATTGATGAACGTTGTGCCCAGCGGATAACTGGAGCGGAAGATCAGATAGAGCACCAGCGATGCCACGATGGTGGCCAGCACACCGGAGAAATAGTACACGTTGAAGCGGAAGGCGCCCCACGTGCGCTCCAGCGTGGTGCCCATCATGTAGTAGCAGTACATGATGACCAGTGACCAGAGAAGCCCGCTGCTGGGGGCCTGCATCAGAAACGTGATCAGCCGCCACACCTGGCCCTTCAGGATCATGCCCCAGTCAAGCGAGAGGTAAGCCCAGTAGAACATTGGCGCGGCCAGGGACAGCACCACCCCCGCGCCGTAAAAGAACAGGATATAATACATAAGGTTGTGGATGGCATACCGTCCGAACTTCCTCTCCATCTTCGAAAACCAGTTCATCTTGTCACTCCTTGAAAACGATCTGTCCCCTATCATACTCTACAACCGGCTTTTTCCGCAACGCTTGCGACTGCACTTTTATGGTTTTTTCATATCGGTCAACCTTTTTTCGATTGTATTTCCCGCTCAGCGCGGTATAATGCGTTCTGGTGCGCTGTCGCACTTTTCGGACCGCTGCCGGTCCGATACAGGAGGCATTATAAAACAAATGAAAGCGGAACAAGCCCGTCTGGGGATCGACATCGGCTCTACCACCGTCAAAGTGGTGCTGATGAACGTCTCCGGCCGCATTCTTTTCTCCGATTACGAACGTCACTTTGCCAACATTCAGGAAACACTGACTGCACTGCTTTTGCGGGCGGAACAGACAGCCGGCACGTTTTCGGCACAGCCCGTCATCACCGGTTCCGGCGGACTGGCACTCTCTTCTGCCCTGCATATCCCGTTTGTCCAGGAAGTGGTGGCGGTAGCCACCGCACTGAAAAAAGAAGCCCCGCAGACCGATGTGGCCATCGAGCTGGGCGGGGAGGACGCCAAGATCCTCTACTTTGCCGGCGGCATCGACCAGCGCATGAACGGCATCTGCGCCGGCGGCACCGGCGCGTTCATCGACCAGATGGCCTCCCTTCTGCAGACGGATGCCGCGGGGCTCAACGACTATGCCTCCCGCTATCAGGCCATCTATCCCATCGCCGCGCGCTGCGGCGTGTTTGCCAAATCCGATATCCAGCCGCTCATCAACGAAGGCGCCACGCGCGAAGATCTGGCGGCTTCCATCTTTCAGGCCGTGGTCAACCAGACCATCTCCGGCCTGGCCTGCGGCAAGCCCATCCGCGGCAACGTCGCGTTTCTGGGCGGGCCGCTGCATTTCCTGCCGGAGCTGCGCAAGGCTTTCATCCGTACGCTGAAACTGGCGGATGAAGCCGTCATCGCCCCGGAACACTCCCATCTCTACGCCGCCTGCGGTGCGGCCCTCAGTGCCAAAGAAGACGCGCCGTCGGTATCGTCCGCCGATCTCATCGCGCGCCTTTCGGAAAAACTGCAGCTGGCCTTTGAGATCAAGCGCCTGTCGCCGCTCTTCCGCGACCGGGACGACTATGACCATTTCCGCGCCCGGCACGAGAAGGCCAGTGTCCGCAAGGCGCCGCTCGGCACCTACCGCGGCACTGCCTATCTGGGGATCGATGCCGGCTCCACCACCACGAAGGCCGTACTCTGCGCGGAGGATGGCGCTCTTCTGTGGTCATTCTACGCCGGCAATAACGGCAGTCCCCTCGAGACCGTCAAGCGCGCCATGCACGAACTGCGGGAGCGCATGCCGGAGGGCGTGACCATCGCCCGCTCCTGCTCCACCGGGTATGGGGAAGGCCTGATCAAGACCGCCTGCCGGCTGGACGAAGGGGAGGTGGAGACCATCGCCCACTACAAGGCCGCTTCGTTCTTCCTGCCGGATGTGGACTGCATCCTGGACATCGGCGGGCAGGACATGAAGTGCATCCGCATCAAGAACGGCGCAGTGGATTCCGTCCAGCTGAACGAAGCCTGCTCCTCCGGCTGCGGGTCGTTTCTGGAAACCTTCGCGCGGTCGCTCCACTACTCCGTGCAGGACTTCGCAAAGGAGGCGCTCTACGCCAAACACCCGACCGATCTGGGCACGCGCTGCACGGTCTTCATGAACTCCAACGTCAAGCAGGCGCAGAAGGAAGGCGCGGAAGTGGCGGATATCTCCGCCGGCCTCGCCTACTCCGTGATCAAAAATGCGCTCTTCAAGGTGATCAAGGTGAACGGCCCCGGCGATCTGGGCCGGAAGATCGTGGCGCAGGGCGGCACGTTTTACAATGATGCCGTGCTGCGGGCCTTTGAGCGCGTGGCCGGAACGACCGTGATCCGGCCGGACATCGCAGGCCTCATGGGCGCGTTCGGCGCCGCACTGATCGCCCGCGAGCGTCACAGCGGGCAGGCCACCACCATGCTGCCGCTGGAGGAGATCGAAACCCTCACGGTGAAGACCACCCTCACGCGCTGCCAGGGATGCACCAATCACTGCCTGCTGACCGTCAGCCGCTTCGCCGACGGCCGCCGCCACATCACCGGCAACCGCTGCGAGCGCGGTCTGGGAAAAGAGCGGAACGCGGAGCACGTTCCCAACCTCTTTGACTACAAATACCACCGCGTGTTCGGCTACGAGCCGCTGCCGGAGGCCGAAGCCCCGCGCGGCGCGATCGGCATCCCGCGGGTACTGAACCTCTACGAAAACTATCCGTTCTGGGCCGTCTTTTTCCGGAAACTCGGCTTCTCGGTGAAGCTGTCGCCGGACTCCACGCACGCGCTGTACGAGCTGGGCATCGAATCCATTCCCAGCGAGAGCGAGTGCTACCCGGCCAAGCTCGCACACGGGCACGTCACGTGGCTGATCCGGCAGGGCGTGAAGACCATCTTCTACCCCAGCATCCCGCTCGAGCGCAACGAGACGCCGGAGGCGCAGAACCACTACAACTGTCCTATCGTCACCTCCTACCCCGAAAACATCCGCAACAACGTGGAGGAACTGGCGGCGGAAGGCGTGCGCTTCCTGCACCCGTTCCTGCCGTTCACCGATGAGAAGACGCTCTCGGATCAGCTGGCGGCGTTCTTCGAAAAAGAGTACGGCATCGGAAAGAAAGAGATCCGCGCCGCAGCGCTGGCCGGCTGGCGGGAGCTGGCCGCCGTGCGCGCCGACGTGGAGGAAGAAGGCCGCAAGGCCTTGCAGTGGATGGAAGCCAACCACCGGCACGGCATCGTTCTCGCCGGGCGCCCCTACCACGGCGATCCGGAGATCCACCACGGCATCCCGGAGATGATCGCCTCCTACGGGCTGGCGGTACTCACGGAGGATTCCGTCTCGAACCTGGCCAGAGCCGACCGGCCGCTCATTTCCATGGACCAGTGGATGTACCACTCGCGGCTCTACCGCGCGGCGTCGTTCGTGCGTGAGCGCGACGATCTGGATCTGGTGCAGCTCAACTCCTTCGGCTGCGGACTGGACGCCGTGACCACCGACCAGGTGGCCGATATCCTGACCGCCGCCGGCAAGATCTGCACCTGCCTGAAGATCGACGAAGTCAACAACCTCGGCGCCGCCCGCATCCGCATCCGGTCGCTGATCGCGGCCATCCGGGAACGGGAAAAGCGGACCGCGCTGCGGGAAGTCCGTTCGGCGGCCTTTGACCGCCCGGAGTTCACGCGCGAGATGCGCGTCGATGAACAGTACACCATCCTGGCGCCGCAGATGTCGCCCATCCACTTCGATCTGCTGCAGGAGGCGCTGCGCGCGGACGGCTACCGCATCGAAGTGCTGCCCGAAAGCCGCCATGCGGTGGACACCGGCCTGCGCTTTGTCAACAACGATGCCTGTTACCCGTCGCTTTTGGTGGTCGGGCAGATCATGGACGCCCTCCTCTCCGGCCGGTACGACCTCTCGCACACCGCGGTGCTGATCACGCAGACCGGCGGCGGGTGCCGCGCCAGCAACTACATCGGCTTCATCCGCCGGGCGCTGAAAAAAGCAGGCTTCGCCTACATCCCGGTGCTCTCGGTGAGCGTGCAGGGGCTGGAAAAAAACAGCGGCCTCACCTGGACGCTGCCCATGCTGCTGCACATCATTCAGTCGCTGATGTATGGGGATCTGTTCATGCGCGTGCTCTACCGCATGCGGCCGTACGAGCTGACGCCCGGCTCTGCCAACGCCCTGCATGAAAAATGGAAGAAGATCTGCATCGAGACGCTGCGCCGCACCACGTCGTTCGCCGCTTTCCGGGAAAACTGCCGCGGCATCATCCGGGAGTTTGACGCCCTGCCCGTCCGAGAGGAGCGCAAGCCCCGCGTGGGCATCGTCGGGGAGATCCTCGTGAAGTTCTCGCCGGCCGCCAACAACCATCTGGTGGAGCTGCTGGAAGCCGAAGGCGCCGAAGCGGTGGTGCCGGATCTGGTGGATTTCTTCCTCTACTCGTTCTATAACACGAACTTTAAGGCAGAGCACCTGGGGCAGAAAAAGGCTATGGCCCGGCTGGCGGACATAGGCATCCGCCTCATCGAAAACATGCGAAAGACCATTACTGCCGAATGCGCCCGCTCCTGCCACTTTACGGCGCCGGGGCACATCCGGCACCTCGCCGACATGGCTAAAGACTATGTGTCGCTCGGCAACATGACCGGCGAAGGGTGGTTCCTGACCGGTGAGATGCTTGAACTCATGGAAGAAGGCGTGGACAACATCGTCTGCTGCCAGCCCTTCGGGTGCCTGCCCAACCACGTGGTGGGCAAAGGCGTCATCAAGCAGCTGCGCGCCGCGCACCCGCAGGCCAACATCATCGCCGTGGACTACGACCCCGGCGCCAGTGAAGTGAACCAGCTCAACCGCATCAAGCTGATGCTGGCCACCGCCGAAAAAAAGATCATCCCGGCCTGACGGCCGCGGATGATCTCATACCGTTTTTTCAAATGCGTAATACTCGTGCACCAGGCTGCGGTAGCCCAGCGCCTTCAGGTCTTCGTACCGGGCGCGGTAGCGCGCCTTGGTGCGGGTGCCGGTGAGGATGTACCGCAGGCACTCCTGCGCGTAGCGGTCGATCACGTGCAGGCTGTCGGTGGTGGTGATCACCGGGAAGAACCACCGGCTCCAGGTCAGCTCATGCGCGCCGTCCGCGGCCGCCGGCCCCTCCAGAAGTTTCCGGTTGAACACGCGGATGAAGGCTTTGGCCGCCTTCTCCGGCTCCACGCCATTCCGCGCAGCCCAGCGGGTGAGCGCGCGCGCCTTGCGGCGCATCTTCTGCTTCAGTTTCTTCACCGTGGCCGGCGCGATGTCCACGCGATCTCCTGCCACTTCAAACCCCAGGAACACCCACGGCTCGCCGGGGGCGGTAAACGTCTCCTTCTCCGGATTGATGGAAAGGCCTCTTTCGGAAAGGAACTGACGGATGAATGCCGCGTGGGCTTCCGCCTCCTCCCGGGTGTCCGCAAACACCAGGATATCGTCCGAATAGCGGGCGTAAGGAACGCCGGCCTCCTCAAAGTGCGCGTCCAGTTCTTTCAGATACAGGTTGGCGTAGAAGGAGGACAGCGGCGTGCCGGCCATCATGCCCTTCTCTTCCCGGATGGGCTTTCCGCCCTCCAGCACCTCCGGCTCCTCCAGCAGCCCGCACAAAAAGGTGCACAGGCGTTCATCCTCTCCCACCGCCTCCCGGACGGCCGGCAGCAGGCGTTCCACCGGAACCGAATTGAAATAGTTGTGGATATCCGCTTTATACGTGTACTGCTGCCGGATGCCGGGCGTCCTAAGAAACTTCCGCACCGCGTCTTTGGCCGTGCGCCCCGGCCGGAACGAATACAGCCCGTCCGCAAACAGCTCATCGTACCGGCGCAGCAGCAGCCACGTCAGCAGCTTGCACACCATATTCTCCGCCGGCGGGTAGATGTAGACCACCCGCTTCTTCTGGGTGCCCATCTTGCTGATGACGGCGCGCCGCGGCAGGGCAAAGCGATGTCCCGCTGCCATGCCTTCACAGACCGGAAGGTAAACGCGCGCATCGATGAACGCCCGCAGGGCTTCTGCTTCAGCCTCCGGGCAGATGAGCGACGTTTTATAGCGATAGAAAGCCTCCCACGTATCCGGGGAAGACAAAAGATCGAGCATGGACATGGCGGCTCCCGTTCTTTGATGCAAGAGACGCCCCGGGAGGACCCGGGGCGCCATGGAAACCGAAAAGAGAACCCGTTAAATCCAGGATAATTCCTGGATGTACCAGACCGTACATGAACCGGCTGCCTGCGAAGCACCTTAGAGGTTCATGCCGGGCCCGCCGCAGGCGCTGTAAAGCCTTCTCTTCCGGCAATCCGGCAGATTCAGATACCCAGCGCGGCTTTCACGCGCCGGTCCACGTACGAGCGGGTGTTCCACCAGCCGTCATGGTTGTGGTAAAAACGCAGGTACGGAATGCCGGCACGCAGGCTGTCGCGCCGCAGTTTCTGGCGGGCAGAACTCTGCGGCAGCACCTCCACCACCAGAGCCTTTGACGGCCCCTGCCAGAAGGTGTACACCAGCGTGTCGCCGCTCACCTGCTCACGCTCCAGGCGGTACTGCGGAAAGTCCTCGCGAAAGACATGGTCAAAATACTGCGCGAACGTTCCGCCGTAGTTGAACTGGCACTCTTCCGCCGGCATGACGGGGCCCCAGGAATCCCCCGACGGGCTGAAGGCGGGCGCCTCCGATACCGGCTCATCCCATGAAGGCTCCGCCGCCGGCGCATCCCATGTATCCGGTTTGGATGCGTTTGTCTGCGCCTGCTTCTTCTCCGCGGCAGCCTTCTTCACCGCGCCGGCGGCCTCTTTCAGAAGCTTCTCACCGGCATCTCCCAGCAATTTCGAAAACAGTCCCATGGCATTACCTCCTGTCAGGGAAATTTCGTGTCGCAACTTCATGATACCGACGGTTTCCGGGACTGTCAACTGACAGAAGCAACAGTCGCAAAACACGCCGGGCACATGGCCCGGCGTGCTGCAGTTCCTTTCGTTCTTTACGCTTCTTCGTGGTCCCGGCGGCGCATCACCGCAGCCGCAGCCAGGAGCATGACACCGAGAGCGCCCAGCAGCATGATCGGCCAGTGCAGCTGACCGGTCACCGGCAGTGCCTGCGGCACTTCGTCGTCGATGATCTCCTCATACCCGTGGTCCATCGGGATGCGGGTCGGCTGAACCGGCGATGCCGGCCCGGTGGGCGGCGCCAGCGGCACATCGTTGTCCGGCAGGTCCTCAATGGCCGGGGTCGGCGGTGCCAGCGGCACGTCATCGTCCGGGATTTCCTCTTCGTCCGGCGTCTCGGTCGGCTCGTCGGGATCATCCGGCTCCGGCGTCACCGGAACGGGATCCGTCGTGTCCTCATCCTCCGGATCTTCCGGCAGTTTCGGATCATCCGGATCATCCGGGTTGTCCGGGTTGTCGGGATCCTCAGGTCTCGGCACCTGGCCCTTGGCAATGGCGGTATTGGCAATGTCCTTACCGGCATCCGCCTCCAGCGGCGTGTAGGAAACCGTCAGGGTCTTGCTCTCGCCCGGCGCCAGGGAGGCAAATGTCACCGTCTGGCCGCTCACCGTGCCGCCCGCCGCATCGGTAAAGACCGGCGTGCCGGCAGCGCCTTCACTCAGCTGATCCGTCACCGTGACGTTTTCCAGCGTCAGGTTGCCGGTGTTGGTCACCTTCACCTCATAGGTAATGGCTTCACCCACATCGTAGGTCTCGCCGTTGGCAGGGGTGCTGGTGATGGTCTTGACCACTTCGATCGTGGCCTTCGGGTCTTCGGTCGGGTCTTCCGTCGTACCGGGATCGACCGGAACGTCCGGATCGTCCGGGTCAGGGCTGGTGCCCGTCGCAGTGGCTTCGTTCACCACCTTGCCGGCCAGGATGTCCGCTTCCTTCACGATGTAACTCGTCGTGAATTCCATGGATTTACCCGGTTCCAGGCTGTCAACCGTCCACTCGTCTTCCGTCAGCTCGTCCGTCACCGTGATGCCCGTCACCGTCACGTTGCCGTCATTGAGTACCGTGATCTTGTAGGTGATGGTCTCACCCAGCGCGTAGGCTTCGCCGTTTTCAGGCTCGCTGGTGGTCTCCTTGGTAACCGTCAGGTGAGGATTCTGCGTCACCGGAACGGGATCCGTCGTGTCTTCATCCTCCGGGGTGTACGGGTTTTCCGGATCCTTAGGATTCGGCGTCTCACCCCTGGCAATGGCGGTGTTCTGAATCTTCTTGCCGGCATCCGCCTCCAGCGGCGTGTAGGAAACCGTCAGAGTCTTGGTCTCGCCCGGCGCCAGGGAGGCAAATGTCACCGCCTGGCCGTCCACCTCGCCGCCTGCCGCATCGGTAAAGACCGGCGTGCCGGCAGCGCCTTCGCTCAGCTGATCCGTCACCGTGACGTTTTCCAGCGTCAGGTTGCCGGTGTTGGTCACCTTCACCTCATAGGTGATGGCTTCGCCCACGTCGTAGGTCTCGCCGTTGGCAGGGGTGCTGGTGATGGTCTTGGTTACATCAATGGCAGGGTTCGGGTCTTCGGTGATAATGGTATCCTCAGCCTCTTTCACCAGTTCGCCGACGGTCGCCGTCACCGTATTGGTCACACTGCCTGCCAGAACGTCCGCCTCCGTCACGGTGTAGGTCACCGTGATGGTCACGGTCTCACCGGGTTCGAGCGTTTCCGGATACTCCAGCTCAACGTCCAGGCTTTCCTCAACGAGGAGCGGCATCTCCTGATTGTAGATATTGGTGACCGTGATGGTCCAGGTCACTTCTTCGCCGACAGCATATTTTCTGGTGTCGTCTTCCCCGTCATCCTTGGTGACTACCAGTTCCGGATCCACCGGCTCTTCGTTCTCCCCGGTGCCATCCGTGATGGTCAGCTGACCGCGCACGGTGATCTCATAGTTGCCGGTGCTGTCGGACTTGTCCGCCTTGGCGACTGACCACGTGTACTCCGTCACATCGGTATAAACACCGACCAGCGTTCCCTTGATGGCCGCGTTGTTAACGGTAACTGTCTCTTCCGGCACCTGGCCGACAGCCAGATCTCCCGTCAGCTCCAGCACCTTCTCCGTGCCGTCATACACATAGCCGGCGGTCTTGCTGACCGTGATCGCACGCTTCGTCAAGGTGACGACCGCGCTGTCATACACCGTCTCGTAATTCGGATTCTCCGCCTTCACCCAGACGGTGGCCGGGGTCTCCCACACGTTGACGAACGCAGGGTTCTCGGTCTTCCAGTCCGCTTCTGTAAAGGCTTCGGATGCCGGGTTCACCGTGCTGTAATACAGCGTGGTGCCTTCCGGCAGAGCGGCAGCCCGCGTATCGCCAAGAGCACGGACTCCCCGTCCGGCAGCGGCAGGGCTCATCTGCGGTTCGGCTTCGGCAACGCCGACCGTCACCGTAATGGAGTGGCCCGCACCGTCATAGACGCCCGTGTAGCCTTCAGCCTGAATGGTCAGGCGCCGGCTCTTGGTGATCTCAAAGTCACCCGGGATGATGGTAAATACATAGTTCGTATACGCGGTATCCAGAGCTTCCTTCGTGGAGCTGATGGTCAGAACACCGTTATACGTTCCAACCGCTTCCACACCGGCATTCGTCCGGCTTACCTTCAGATCGATGTCTCCCAGTTCGCCAGTCAGATTGCCGGTCATCGTGGCATTGGCAAACGTCGGATCCGAATTGCCGTACACCTTGCTGCTGTTGGCAGCCGTGATGGTCACCGGCAGCTTGGTGATGGTCACCGTCGCGCTGCCAAAAGCCGGTTCGTAGTTAGGGTTCACAGCCTTCACATAGACCTTCACTGGCGTATCCGCAACATTCGTGTACGCCGGATTGACGGTGGTCCAGTTGCTCTCCTCAAAGCCCTCCGATGCCGGATCCACCGTGCTGTAGTACAGCGTGGTGCCCTCCATCACACTGGCTGTGGCCGTAATGGAGTGAGACTTCGCGTCATACGGCGCATTGTAATCCGTTGTGGTGACCGTCAGCGTGCCGGCTTTCGTGATCTCAAAATCACCCGGTTCGATGGTGAACACGTAGTCCGTATACGTGGTGTCCAACGTCTCCTTATCGGAGCTGATGGTCAGGACGTCGTTATACGTTCCAACGTCTTGCACATCGGCATTCGTCCGGCTCACCTGCAGATCGATGTCTCCCAGTTCCCCGGTCAGGTTGCCGGTCATCGTGGCATCGTCAAACGTCGGATCCGGATTGCCGTACACCTTGCTGCTGTTGGCAGCCGTGATGGTCACCGGAATGGGAATGATCTTGACCGTACCGTCTGCCGTGGCGGTCTCATAGTTCGGATTCTCCGCCTTCACATAAACCGTTACGGTCGGAGTGGTATCGGCCACGTGCGTGTAGACCGGCTTGGTGGTGGTCCACTCCGTCTGATCCAGGCTGTAATACAGTGTAGTGCCGTCCGTCACGGTGGGTGTGGCTGTCACAGAGTGCGAAGCGGCATCATACGGCCCTTCGTAAGACGTGACTGTCAGGCCCAGATCCTCTGCCGGCGCCTTGGTGATGGTCAGCTTACCGGGAGTCTTCGTGAAGGTATAGTACGAAACCTCCACTTTGGCAGCGTTCTCAATGGTCGGATCATTCCTGAAGGTACCGTTCTCATAGGTACCGACATTTTTACCAGAAGAAGGCGTGTAGAAGAGGGCTTTGACCGTATCCCCCGCCAGAAGCCCGGTCACGGTCAGTGTTCCGTCTTCCGTACCGGCATAGCCATACTGCGTCTCTCCGTTGTAGACGGCCTTTTTATCCGCCACCGTCACCGTCACAGGCAGCGTATAGTAGACCGTGATCACGTTCTTGGCCGCATCTTCGTCGATGGTGATGGTCTGAGAAGGGCTGTAGGAATTCACAGCGGGGGTCAGGCTCTGGAATGCCGGCAGGTACTCCGAAGCCGCTTCAGCTGTGGACGTCGCGCCGATCTCCGCATTGCCCTCCACATCTTCGGCCACTTTGATCTCGGTGCCCTTCAGGTAATGGTGCACCACATAGGAACCCGGGAGCCGCTTCCAGACGGCATACATATCTTCGTATGGAAGTTCTTCATCCGCGGCTACCTGCTTGACCTCATTGCCGTCAAGCGTAAACTTACCGGTCTCTTTGTCATAGGTCAGCCACAGATCACTTTCCGTGCCGCCCTTTACCTTTGTCCAGCCAAGGAACTCATACCCGTCGCGCACCTGCACACCAAGGACATCCACTCCCTGGTTGATCTTGATGGGGTCATCTTTGCGATACAGCGTCCCTTTTCCATCGTTTTCGGACCCGTAGTTGCTGTACCAGTAGATGTGGGTGGGTGTCTTTTCCTGCAGATTGATGTATACGGCTTTCAGCTGCACAGTATACGAGTACTTCGGTTCTTCTTCTGTGCTGCCTTCCAGTTCCTCTACCCGGGCATTGGCCCGAAGCACCGCAAACGGCTGGCCGGGAAGGACGGTCACGTTCGTATCAACAAAGGCTCCGCCTTCGTATTTCTGCACAACCCAGTGGCTGAAGACACGCTTCGTGGCATCCGCCGGCTTAGAAGCCGGACCAGCTGCAGCATTGGAGGCTTCGGCATACAAAGTGCTATCCGTCGGCGCACTGCCTTCCTTGCCGCCGCCCGCCGTGTTCTCATCGTAGACCACCTGGATGCCGGGCGCACCTTCCAGGACCAGACGCCACTTGGCGTACAGATCATAGCGCTTGGTGATCCAGTCGCGGTCGACGTCCTTGTTGTACGTGGCGCCGTTGCCCCACGGATCCATGTCATCCGTAAAATCAGTGGTCTTATCGTACGCCGTAGTATTGGCTTCATTCAGCTTGATAGCCGTGCTGAACACCTGCGTGCAGGCTTCGTCCGTGTACCAGCCGATGAACTCATACCCTTTCCGCTTGCCGGTGGGCACTGAGATCGTCGAGCCGTACGGCCGGCGGAAGTTCATAGCCTGAGTGTCCGAACCCCAATCCAGGGTGGGATCCGTTGCTGAGGTACCGGCGTTCGGATGCAGGAAGACACGGTACTCGATCTGGCGCCACTTGGCGTAGACGGTGATGTCGTGCTGCGGCATACGCGTGAAAGTGTACGGCTGCTTACCTTCACTGTCCATATACCAGCCTTCAAAAACAAATCCCTCAGGAGCTTCCGGGGTATAGTAATGAGTTCCCCCTTTGTTATAGGAACTGATATTTTCGTCGAAAACGATCGCAACCTCATCCAGGGGTTTGTCATCCTTTTTATTGTCAATCTGGTTGTTGTCACCGTCTATATAGATGCCGTCACGGTAAACAATGTTGAAGATCTGGCGGTCGTAATACACGTTGATGGTTCCGGTGTTTCGCGTATCTACACGGCCGACTCTGTCTGTCCCGTTAAAGGTAACACTGTCAACATCCCAATAGCCGCTTCCGGAATCTGTCGCTGCTCCTCTATCCGCCCATCCCTGGCCGTTCGCAACCACATACGACAGATCAGTCTGCAGGACATACGGCTTACCCTTATAAGTAACCGTACCGGTTTCACCTTCCAACGCAGAGAAATAGACGTTGTACTGATAATTATAGTGCGGTTCAAATCGCCAGTACGTGAGGAAATAGGCAGTCGTATCATCGCCCACGAACTGTTCCATGTTCATGGTGGAGTACTTGCCGCCAACATTCTTTCCGGTCGCCCACACGCCTTGCAGGAGCGGACTGATCGTTGTGTAATTACCGATGTCGCGGTTATATCGCGTCATTGTCTGTTCAACAAAAGCGTCATTGGGGGTCGGCCATAACCCATCCAGGCTCTGCTGATAGCGCACCGTTACATCCAGATAATAGTAAGTTGTATTGACAGTGTGTCTAGCCGAGGTATTGGCATTCGACACAACATCTGTTGTGACATTATTAATTGGTATAGAACCGGCAGTAATTTCAGGCTTGGCTAAATACGTTTCAGAAACCAGGTTCAGAGGATTCCCCTTAACACTTGTATTGTTGACATCCTTCCAGGTGTTCATTCCACCCTCACGTACATAGTCAGGGTACCTGGTTGAATAATATGTTAACGATTGTTCCAGTGAACGGCTATTCGCCCGACCCTGCAGGAATCCTTCGTTGTTGCAGTTGACCTGTACATACAGTTGATTGTTATAGGTATACGTCCTCGCGTAGAAGAAACGCAGGGTGTACACATTGCGGTCATAGTACACGTTGATCACAGCATCCCCTTCGGGCGTGATCGTGACATTCTGATCATAGTTGTTCAGGTGGAAGCCTTCATACGTTTCCGCCGTCCCGTTAACGCGTGCGACCCGGGCATCACCGTTACCGGTAGCGGTCACCGTGTTGATTACGGTGTTCGTCGGACCGCTCAAAACCACCGACCGGGAGAAATCGTACCCATTTGCCTCCACATTCTGCTTCCAGAACACGATGGTATAGTTCGCCGTCTCCACCGGCTTCCACTTGGCATAAATCCGGGTTTCTTCCGTAATGGGCGCGCCAAATACAAACTTGCTCCCGGTGGGATCTTCACCTGTCGCGGACGGAGCACCGGTATACCAGCCGTCAAATGTGTAACCGAAGCGATTCATTTCAAGCAGACCGGCATCGCTGGTGTTCTCTCCGGACTTGATGAACTGCGGCGCGTTGTACGTGGCGCCTTTGCCGTTTTCAACAAAGATCAGCCAGTTCCCTTCCGGCTCATACACTTCAAACGTGACATCGCCTGTGATGGTGATCACATCGCCGTTCTTGTACAGATGTCCCTCTTCATACCCGGCGATGTTGGCGCTGCCTTCTCTCACAAGCCATCCCAGGAAAGTGCGCTTGTCATCCGTCGAGGTGTAGTTCATGTTAACGGTATAGGAAGCCTGCGCCGGCGTCTGATAAGCCGGGAACTCAGCCGTTTCAGAGCCCTGAGAAACATGATCGACTCTGTCGACATAGTCCACCTTGAAGTGCGTGAAGATGGCGGCATAGTACGTGACCGCAGCGTCTTTGTTGGTCAGGGCTTCCGCTCTGGTCTTCACATCTGCGCGTACCTGATCGATGGTCATGAACGTGGAGGAAGCCGTATAATTCTGGTCCGTCGTCCAGCCGCGGAAGGCCTGGTTTCCATCCATCTCACCCACACCGGGATCATGAATAATGGTCTGCAGATCGTCCGCGTCGTCCGCCTTCTTCACATACATTTCTTCGATCTTCGTCGAGCCGTTCTGGAACGTCACCGTCAGCCGGGGAATCACCGTCTCCACCACCGCGTAGATGGAGAACTCCCCGCTCTCAAACACAGCCTCGCCTTCGCTTAAGCTGGCGTCTACATCCGTGACAACGCCGGCGTCGTCCAGGTGCACAATCTTCGTGCCGGGGACATCCGCGATAACGGCAGACTGAATGGACACCGAGATGGCCGTCGCCGGCTCGATCTCCGCGCCATTGTATTTGAAGGAAATATCCACTGCATCGATACGCGAAACCGTCCCGTCCGCGCTGCCGGCGATGCTGCTCAGCGCCGCCAGGCTGGTCACGGGTTTCAGCACCATGCGAGTGCCCTCCGGGAAAGCGCCTTCCGGAGCGGTCACGTTCACCGTGATGGTATCCGTACTGCCGGAAAAGACAGCCGCCGGATTTGCCGGGGCGGCCGGTTCCTGAACCGGTGCGGGCGTTGTGGGAGCCGGCGTTTCCGGAACAGGCGCTTCGGTTTCAGCCGGAACGGCTTCCGTTTCCGGCGCTTCATCCGAAACTTCCGTGCCGGGCTCCGGAGTCACCTCAGACGTATCCGCATCCGTCTCCGGCGCAGCAGCCTCGGTTTCGGTTTCCGCCGGAATGGCAGATGTCTCTTCCGACGCCTGCTCACTGACCGCTTCTGTTCCGGCTTCCGTCGTCACCTCTTCCGAAACAGCAGCGTCCGTCTCCGCAGGGGATCCGACAGGATCCGTCACGGCGGGTTCAGCCGGGGTTTCCGGTTCCGTTCCGGATCCCTCTGCCGACTCAGCTTCGGTTTCCGTTTCCGGAATGACGATTGTTGTCTCTTCCGGTTGACCGGATTCTGATTCAACGGCCGTTTCTGCCTCTTTTCCGGCCGGCTGAGCGGACTCTGCCGACGTTTCCTGGGGGATGATGGTCACCAGATCATCGTCCGCCAACGAGGAAACCGGACTGGTCAAGGCCATGAACACAGCCAATACCAGCGCTGCGATCCGTCGCGTCTGCTTGCTTACCCTCATCATGTTGCGCTCCTTTCGCTTCCTGACCACAAGATATTGCAAAGGCTATTCAGATGATGCAAAAAGCAAACATCTCCACATTTCTCATTATGAAAAAAGTGCCGTTACAGGCGCTTCCCTTAAAGAACGGTTTATCCGTTTTTAAGTCCACAAAAGAAATTACACCTTATGTCCACAAAGTATCACACTCAGTGAAATAATGCAAGCGGGTTTGCCTTTTCACCACTTTCATCATACCGAAATGCCATCAATAAAATCGTCAACAAATGAAAAATCGTGGGCTTGGGTAGCGTTTGGTCTTTTTTATCTCTTGTCCTGCTCCGGCATAGCAGCCTCCTTGTGGTGAATGGAAACGGGTACCACCAGTATATGCAAGAGCTTTTATAGAAAAGAAACGACAGGATTTTACATACTCAAAAACACGCCGGGCCTATCGCCCGGCGTGCTGTACAACTTCTGATCCAATTACGCTTCATGGTTTTTGCGGCGGATCACCGCAGCCACAGCCAGGAGCAAAACGCCAAGGCTCACAAGCAATGCGATCGGCCAATACAGCTGACCGGTCACCGGCAGTGCCTGCGGCACTGCGTCGTCGATGATCTCTTCATACCCATGATCCATCGGGATGCGGGTCGGCTGAACCGGCGATGCCGGTCCGGCAGGCGGCGCCAGCGGCACATCGTTCTCTTCGATCTCTTCGACTGCTGCCCCGGTTTCAGCCTGCGTTTCGCTCTCCTTCTCCGTTGGAGGCGCTAACGGAACGGACTCATCCGGGATCTCCTCTTCAACTGATCCCGGTGTCGGTTCTTCGGTGACCGGCTCGGTTGGCTCCGGTATCCTCCTGTAGTAAACGTTAACCGTCACATCTGCCTGCACTGTACCGGATACGGTTCCCTCGGTCCGCAGGTACTCGTAACCGCTGATCGTCTTACCGGCCTGATCCGTAACGTCATACGCTTTGCCCGCCTTCAGGCTGACCGTGTACGCTGCCTGTAATGCAGTATTCTCTTCATCCAGATAATTAACCGTCACCGTGTAGACCGGATAAGGCACATGTGTATTGGTGATGGTGGTCACCCCGGCAGCCGACACAGCTTCCGCTGTGTACTCATCGGGCACCTCGATCTCTTCCGCACGGTAGACGATCGGGGTTCCCTCATCGCGGTAACGGTAAAGCCCTTCCCAACTGTATGCCCACTGGTCATCCTCCGTCAGGACAACAGGTTCCCCGAATGGTTCATCATCAGCGAACAGCTGCACGACAACACTTTCCGGCCGCAGACCGTCTTCGTCATCCGCATCATCCCATTCTTTGAGGACAGCAAAGGCGGTCTCTTCCGGTATATGCCGGTTGGTCAGCGTAAAGGTATCTCCCTCTTCTTCGCAGGAGACCATCTCGTATCCATCTGCTTCATCCTCGGAAACAGTGTATGTCACCCGCTTGCCGTCCTTCCAGGCGGGCAGGTCCGAAAAGCTCGCCTGCCATTTTCCCGATGCTTCCAGGCTGGCCTCACTGACAGCCGTGTCATCGGCAAACAGTGTGACCGTCAGACTATCCGGGCGGATGCCGTCCCGGTCATCCTCATCATCCCATTCCTTGACCACGCTGCGGGACGTAGTGAACCGGGCATACACGTTGACGGAATACGCATCCGCCGTATACGAGATATCCGGCAGGGCACAGACATGGTCTTCTTCCAGACGGTCTCCCTCTTCCGTATACCAGCCCGCGAACGTATTGCGCGTATCCTCTTCATCGGTAAGCGTAAAGCTGTAAACGGTGATATCGTTCTCAAACTCTTCGACCGTCTTCACAAGCGTCCCGTCCGGCCCGAAATAATTGACCGTAACGGATGGCTGCCACATGGCATACACGTAAACATTTTTTGTCGTTCCATGCGGAATCTCGGCGGAAGTATAGGTTGCCGTATCGCCTCCCTGATACTGTTTGTTTTCCTCGCTGTTCCACCACCAGCAAAAACGATAATGCTCCACACCGTCCGGCTCACGGAAAGTATGAGCATACTCCGTGACCGCATCCCGGTTGCTCCAGGATCCGGAACCGGTGGAAAGGTTATCGACATAATAATAGTTCAGATACCAGTCCGGCACAGCCTTGTAAATGGGTGAGAGATAAAGGTCTCTTCCCTCAAATGTCTCTGAGGTTCCTCCGGTATACTCCACTTCGATCAGATTGGTGTCTTTGTAGCGTACCCGTTCCACCGTCCGAAAGCCCTCAACGCTGTCCGATTCCGTCAGGACAGGGCCGCTTTCAGCATCCGCCAGGACAAATGCATTCAGGAATCTGTAGGAATATCCCATGCCGTTCGCCGTCCTGTTGGCACCGCCGACCATACTGAAGACACCCGTGGTTTTCTTCGATTGTCCCTTGACCATCGTCATCGTTGACTCATATGCAACCGCATGACCATTCACACTCGCGCCTGTGTTATACAGGATATTCGTGATGTGAAGTGTCAGAAGATCCTCTTTGTCTTCAGCGTGTGCACCAACCGCGGGCAAAAGCATTACGAGCATGAACACTGTCATGGCCATGGCGAGCCACTGTCTGTACCATTTCCCTCTTTTCATCTGACATCTCCTGTATTGATTCCTTGCATCACGCATCTTCCGCCCGGCCATGTATTCCGATGCAAACAGAGCAGACGGACACGCAGCATATTTATATTTCATCAATGGGCACTATTGACCAGTCACACTCACGCATTCACACCCATCTTGCTCATCCTCTTCTTCCACACGCCGGTGCGGTAGCAGACGAAGGTGATGAGGGCGCCCAGCACCCACGTGATCAGGAGCGACCAGAAGATGCAGGCGGGGTTGCCGCGGCTGGCGCCCGGCTCCCGCGTGACGTATTCCAGCAGGTAGGCCAGCGGCATGCGGATGCCCACGGTGGTGACCATGGAGATGATCATGGGCGTCACGGTATCGCCCGCGCCGCGCATGACGCCGCCCAGGCACTGGGTGACTTCCATACAGATGTAGCCGACCATCAGGATCTTCATCATGGAGAAGCTGTAGTCCACCAGTTCCATGGTGTCGGTGAAGAGCATCATCAGATACCGGCCGAACAGGAAGATGAGCACGGCCAGCACCGCGGAGGTGGCCATGGCCACGAGCGTCCCCTTGCGGCTGCCCTCCTGCAGGCGGTCCATGCGGCCGGCGCCGATGTTCTGGCCGGCAAACGTGGTCATGGCGCCGCCGAACGAGAAGGCCGGCATCATGACGAAGCCGTCAATGCGCATGACAATGACGTTGGCCGCGATGAACATCTCGCCGAAGCTGTTGGTCAGCTGCTGCACGATGATGGTGGAGAGCGAGAAGATCAGCTGCGTGATGCCCGAAGGCACGCCCAGGCGGATGATCTGGCCGATGTGGAACTTGTCCGGCTTCAGGTATTTCACCTTCAGATCAAAGATGTCCGTCAGCGTGGAGAGCTTGCGCAGGGCAAGCCCTGCCGAGATGAACTGCGCGATGACGGTGGCGTACGCCACGCCCGACACGCCTTCCATGCCGAGTTTGGCCACAAACAGCCAGTCCAGCACGATGTTCAGGACGGTGGAGACCAGCAGGTAGATGAGCGCCGAGACCGAATCGCCCAGGCCGCGCAGGATACCACTCAGGATGTTGTAAAAGGCCGGTCCGAGCACGCCCAGGAACAGGATCAGCAGGTACTTGTTGCACCAGCCGAGGATGGAATCCGGTGTCTTCAGGAACCGCAGCAGCGGCTGTACGACGAGCGGCGCCACCACCATGAGGATGAGGGAGGCCAGGATGGTCAGCGTGATGCAGGCGCCGATGGCGCGGGACAGCTCCTCGCGCTTGCGGGCCCCGAAATACTGGGCCACCACGATGCCGGCGCCCACCGAAATGCCCACCATCAGCACCAGCAGCAGGTTGAAGACCGGGCCGGCGGAGCCGACGGCGGCCAGGGCGTTGTCGCCCACGTACTTGCCCACGATCACGCTGTCCGCCGTGTTGTAAAGCTGCTGGGCGACGTTGCCGATGAGCATGGGAACCGTAAACTGCACGATGCATTTGACAGGGGAGCCCTGTGTCATATCGACCGGTGCAAATAATTTCATAAAAAAGCGATCCTTTCGTTCTTGGGTCTGTCTCAGCGGATCTGTCCGCTGCCGGTGATCACGTACTTGTAGGAGCACAGTTCCTGCAGCCCCATGGGCCCGCGGGCATGCATCTTCTGGGTGGAGATGCCCATCTCGCACCCCAGGCCGAACTCGCCGCCGTCCGTGAAGCGCGTGCTGGCGTTCACGTACACGGCCGCGGAATCCACGCGGCACACAAAGTCATCGGCCGCCGCATCATCGGCCGTGAGGATGGCCTCGGAGTGGCCGGTGGAATGCGCGGCGATGTGCGCGATGGCCGCCTGCACATCGTCCACCACCCCGACCGCCAGGATGTAATCCAGAAACTCGGTGTCAAAATCGTCCGGTCCGGCAGGCGTCCCGTCAATGATGGCCGCCGCGCGCGCATCCAGCCGCAGTTCCACCACCGGCTTTCCGGCCGCCGCGCGGTCTTCCCGCAGGCGCCTGGCGATCTTCGGCAGGAACTCTCCCGCAATGTCCCGGTGCACCAGCAGCACTTCTTCGGCGTTGCACACCGACGGGCGGCTGGTCTTGGCGTTCTCGATGACGGAAAGGGCCATCTCCTGGTCCGCCGTCTTGTCCACGTAGATATGGCAGATGCCCGTGCCCGTCTGAATGCACGGTACCTTGGCGTGCTCGGTGACGGCGCGGATCAGCCCGGCGCCGCCGCGCGGGATCAGCAGGTCGATCAGGCCGACCGCTTCCATCATCTCCACCGAACTGGCGCGGGTGGTGTCCTCCACGAGGCACACCAGATCTTCCGGCAGCCCGGCGGCCTGTAAGCCCGCCCGCATGGCCGCGGTCACGGCGGCATTGGAGCGATAAGCTTCCTTTCCGCCGCGCAGCACCACCGCACTGCCCGCCTTGACGGCCAGCACCGCCGCATCGGACGTGACGTTCGGGCGGCTCTCGTAGATGATGCCGATCACGCCCATGGGCACGGACCGTTTCTCGATGCGCAGGCCGTTCGGGCGCGTGGTCTCCGACAGCGTGATCCCCACCGGATCCGGCAGGGCCGCCGCCTCGCGGATGCCGTCGGCCATCCCCCGGATGCGCGCCGGGGTGAGGGTCAGGCGGTCCTTCATGACCTCGCGGATGTCCGTGGCCGCCGCCAGGTCTTCCGCGTTGGCGGCCAGGATGGTTTCTTCCGCCGCCAGCAGCGCGTCCGCCATGCAGTGCAGGGCCGCGTTCTTCTGCTCCGTGCCGGCCGCCGCCAGCACCGGTGCCGCCGCCTTCGCGGCGCGCAGGATATCGTTGGTCGTTCTCATAGAAAATCCTCTTCTGAAGACAGGGGATCCTTCGACCGGGCCTCCGGCCCGGCTCAGGATGACATGTGGGCCGTCCTGCGGCCCGGCTCAATGTCTGTCTTTACGCCCGGAACCGCGTGCCGACTTTCTTTCCTTCCATCACGTCATACAGCTGCTCGGGATCCTTCCCGTTCATGATGATCATCTCCACGCCGGCCGCCAGGCAGATCCGTGCGGCCGCCAGCTTGGTGGCCATGCCGCCGGTGCCAAGGCCCGACCCGCTCCCGCCGGCCAGGGAGAGCACTTCGTCCGTGATCTCCGTCACTTCTTCCAGGCGCCGGGCATCGGGATCCTTGCGCGGATCCGCGGTGTAGAGCCCGTCGATGTCCGAGAGCACGATCAGGCGGTCCGCCTTCACGCTTTCGGCCACCAGGGCGCCCAGCGTGTCGTTGTCGCCCACGGCGATCTCCTCGGTGGAGACGGTATCGTTCTCGTTGATCACGGGGATGGCGCCATACGAGAGGAGCCGCAGCATGGTGTTGGTGAAGTTGGCGTGGCGCGCTTCATCGCGCAGATCCTCACCGGTCAGCAGGATCTGGGCCACCGTGTGGTGATACTCCGAAAACAGTTTGTCGTACACGTACATCAGCTCGCACTGCCCCACGGCGGCGGCTGCCTGCTTGCCGGGCATATCCTGCGGGCGGGCGGAGAGGTTGAGTTTCCCCACGCCCATACCGATGGCGCCGGAACTCACCAGGATCACCTCGTGGCCGGCGTTCTTGATATCCGACAGCACCCGGCACAGCGCCTCCACCCGGCGGATGTTCAGCCGCCCGGTGGCGTGCGTCAGGGTGGATGTGCCCACTTTACAGACTACTCTCATCTTCTGCCTGCTTTCACTCGGTCGTGACCGCCGCTTTCGCCTTCTTGCGGATGCGGCGGATATTGGCCGCGGAGACGTCCTTGGTCAGGCCGTCGTCCACGTACTGTTCGTATTCGGTGCCGGTCCCCAGCAGGCGCACCTGACGCAGATTGGCGGCTGCCGTGTTGGGCACGGGATTGCCCACCGGGATGGCGTGCCCGCCGCGGATGAAGAAGACCACTTCGGTCAGGCCCACTTCCACGTAGAGCCACCCGGGTGCTTCCTCCTCGGTGGAAAACCGGCGGTTCTTCCAGCGCACCAGCGTCATGCGCTCCGGCAGGTAGACATATCTCCCCTTGGCGCCCTTCTCCATGACCGGTGCGATCATGATGTCCTGGCCCACCATCAGCTGGTCCTCAATGCTTCTCGTCTGCGCATCCGTCGGGAAGTCAAAGGCCAGCGGGCGGAAGAACATATCCTGCCGCAGCGCCGCCTTCATGAACTCCGAGTACAGATATGGCAGCAGGCGGTAGCGCAGCGCGATGACATCGGCCAGCTCCTCCGGATGGCTGAAGCGGTAGATTTCCTGCGGCGGCGCGTACTTGGCGGAGTGGTTGCGCATGAGCGGCGTGAACACGCCGAACGCCAGCCACCGGGCCAGAAGTTCCCGCGTGCAGACGCCGTTGAACCCGCCGATATCCGTGCCCACGTACTGGAACCCGCACATGGACAGGTTGGCCATCTGGCAGACGGCTGTCTTCAGGTGGTCCCAGCGCGAGGAGTTGTCGCCCGTCCACAGCCCGCCGTAGCGGTGCGCGCCGATGTAGGACGACCGTGAGAACAGCAGGTAGCGCTCGGACAGCAGCGCGTTCAGGCCGCGCCCCGAAGCGCGCGTCATCAGCGCGCCGTAGAGGTTGTGCACGTGGTGGTGCAGCACCTCACGCCCTCCGATGCGGTGCGTGAAGTGATGATAATCCTGGTAGGCCTTGGTGAGTGCGTGGCCGTTCTCTTCTTTCTTGGGCAGGAGCTGCGCCAGCATGCCGGCTTTCTTCTGGATGCCGTCCGGCTGCGTGTACTCGCTGTAAAAGATGGCCGGCTCGTTCATGTCGTTCCAGAACCCCGTGATGCCGGCGTCCGTCAGCGCCTTGTAGCAGGCGCCGAACCACGCGCGCACGTCCGACCGGAAGAAATCCGGGAAGTGCGTCATGCCCGGCCAGACCGCCGCGCGGAAGTAATTGCCCTCCCGGTTGCGGCAGAAATACCCCTGCGAGGCGCCTTCCTCGTAGGTGGGGTTGCCCGGCTCCTCCTTGATGCCGGCGTCGATGATGGGCACCAGGTGCAGGCCGGCTTCCTTCATCTCCTCCACAAAACCGGGCAGATCCGGAAAGCGCTCGTCGTTCACCGTGAAGTCGATGTAGCGGTCCATGTAGTCGATGTCCATGCACAGAAAGTCCAGCGGGCAGCCGAACTCGCGGTGCTTCGCGGCCACGGTGCGCAGGTCTTTCTCGTTCTTGTAGCCCCAGCGGCTCTGGCCGTACCCGAACGCCCACAGCGGCGGGAAGAAATGGGTGCCGATGGCCGACAGGAACTCTTTCGCCACGGCGTAGGCCGCACTCTCGCCCGGCCGCACCTCCTCCGGCGTGACCAGGAACACCTGGATGTCGCCGGTTTCGGCGGTCACGGTGAGTTTCCCGTCACCTTCCGCGTCCACGTCAAACGTCACCCGGGAGGGCGTATCGAAAAACACGCCGTACGTCTTTTCGCCGTCCACCACCAGGAAGTTGTGGGAGCTGTACAGTGACGGCATGTCCGGCCGGTGGCGGGGATCATCGGTGTTGTAGCTGGTGTAGCGGTAGCCGCGCTTGTTCATGCCGCGCATGGTCTCGCCCAGCCCGTACACCGCGTCCGCTTCCGCCAGCTCCGCGGTGAAGATCATGGCCGCGCGGTCCGCCGCATCGTCGGGGATGAGCACCTCCCCGCGGGCGGTCAGCACGTCCGAGAGCATCCGCAGTTTCACGCTGAAGTAAGGCAGTCTGTCACCGGCCGGCACCGGCACGATGACCGCTCCCGTCTCGAGGGGGCTTCCGTAAGTGAAGCGTCTGATCATGTCTTATCCTCCCGGCGGCGCACCCGGACGTCGCCGCTCCCCAGAGCCTGTACGGCTCCGTCTTCCGTTCTGACCAACAGCCGGCAGTCCTCATCCACGCCGAGGGCTTCGGCCGTATATAGTTCTTCATCACCCGACAGCACCGCCACCCGGTGCCCCACAACCGTCTGTCTGGCGGCGTAATCCGAAAGGAACGTCCTCTCGGACAGCTGCCGGTACAGCGGCAGGAAGTGCGACAGGAACGCCGTTGCCAGTCTCTCGCGGGCACCGTCCGGTGCCTCCTCAAAAAGGCTCCCGGCGATCCCGCCGATCTCCGCCGGCCACCCGCCTTTGGGCGGTGCCAGATTGAAGCCGATACCGATGACCGCCCACGCCATGTTCCCGTCCGGCGCAAGCCCTGCCTCCGTGAGGATCCCGGCGATCTTGCGGTCCCGGTACATCAGATCGTTCACCCACTTGATGCCGATGCTGCCGGATGCCACCCCCGCCGTCTCCTCGCAGGCGGCAGCCGCCGCCGAGGCGCACAGGCAGGTGAGGATCACCGATTCGGCCGCCGGCCTCCCCGGCCTCACCAGGAGGCTCAGGTAGACGCCGGTCCCTTCCGGCGAGTAGAACGAATGGCCCATGCGGCCGCGCCCGGCCGTCTGATGGGCGGCGGCCAGGACCGTCCCCTCCGGGGCGCCCTCCGCCGCCAGCTGTTTTAACAGGGTGTTGGTGGAGGTCACGGTCTCCTCGGCACGCACCCGGTAAAAGGCCCGCGCTTCCGGCGTCAGGCCGTTTATGATCTGCTCTTTTCTCATTCGCCCGACCTCCGGGACAGCGCACCGGCATACCCCGCCAGCGCCTTTTTGACATCCGCCAGGCCTTCGCCCGTTTTCACGGAGCACGGCAGGATGACATCCGCCCGCGTGTCCCGGTAGCCTTCGGTCAGCAGCATCCGCTCCTCATCCGTCAGGGTGTCCCCCGCCAGTTTTTCGCGCAGGCGGTCCTGCTTGTTGAGCACCGTGATGACCGGCTGATGCCCGGCGCCTAAGGACTGGAGCGTCTCATAGACCACCTCGCGCCGCTCCTCGCGGTCGGCATCGGCCGCATCGGCCACGTGAATCAGGATGTCCGCGCGGGCGGCCTCCTCCAGCGTGGAGCGGAAGGCATCCACCAGATGATGCGGGAGCTTGCGGATAAAGCCGACGGTATCCGTCAGCAGCACGGTCTGGCCGTCCTCCGTGCGGAAGCGCCGGGTCGTGGGATCCAGCGTGGCAAAAAGCTGGTCTTTCGCCAGGATGTCCGCGCCGGTCAGGGCGTTTAACAGCGAGGACTTGCCGGCGTTTGTGTAGCCCACGATGGCCGCCGTGACCACGCCGGTGTTTTCGCGCCGGCTCCGCGTCACCTCGCGGTGGCGCTTCACCTCGTCCAGTTCCTTTTTCAGCCGGGAGATGCGCTCGCGCACCTGCCGGCGGTCAATTTCCAGTTTCTTTTCGCCGGGGCCTCTCGTGCCGATGCCGCCGCCCAGGCGGGACAGCGACTTGCCCAGGCCCGTCAGCCTGGCCGCCCGGTACTGCTGCTGGGCCAGTTCAACCTGCAGTTTGCCTTCGCGGCTGCCGGCGTGCGCGGCAAACAGATCCAGGATGATCAGCGTCCGGTCGCACACCTTGCAGGAAAGCTCCTGCGTGAGGTTCTGCAGCTGCGCCGGAGAGAGTTCGTCATCGCAGACGATGCCGTCGGCATCGTACGAAGCGACCAGCGCGGACAGTTCGGTCAGCTTCCCGCTGCCGATGTACGTGCCCGGATGCGGGTGCGGCAGGGACTGGATCAGCACATCGCACGCCTCGGCGCCAGCCGCCTCCACTAAGGCGCCCAGCTCTTTCAGGGAGTTCTCGGTGTCATCGCGCGGGGAGGTCTTGACCCCCACCAGGATGAACCGCTCCTTCCTCTCGTCCGTATCTGTCATGCGTGATGTGCTTTTTCCCATGCTTCTCCTCCAAATAAGACAGATGACCTGTCCCTTTGGCTTAAATATGACAGATGACCTGTCCCTTTGGCTTATTTCTCCAGGTCGTACGGCGTCACCTGGTAGACGCAGTAGTTCAGCCAGTTGGAATACAGCGCGAATGCGTGGCAGCGCCACGTGAGCAGCGGCGTGAACGACGGGTCATCGTGATCATAGTAGTTTTCCGGCACCGACGGGTTCAGCCCGCGGCCCAGATCACGCTCATACTCCGCGTTCAGGCTCATGCGGTCATACTCCGGATGGCCGAACAGGAAGATCTTTCTGGCCCCTTCGTCCTGCGCCAGGAACACCCCGCCGCGCTCCGAATCCGCCAGGATGGTCAGTTCCTCCACGGCCTCGACATCCTCGGTGCGCACGCCCGTATAGCGGCTTTCCGGCGCGTAGAAGACGTCGTCGAACCCGCGCACCAGCGGTGTCTTGCGGTCCAGCACCCGGTGCAGGTACACGCCCGAAAGTTTCTCTTTGGTATCCACCTTCGGGATGCCATAGTGGTAGTACATGCCGGCAAAGGCGCCCCAGCAGATGTGGAAGGTGGACGTAACGTGCGTCTTGGTCCACTCCATGATGGAGCACAGCTCCTCCCAGTACTCCACCTCTTCGAACGACAGATGCTCCACCGGCGCGCCGGTGATGATCATGCCGTCAAAATGGCGGTTCTTCACCTCGCCGAAGTGATGGTAGAACTTGTTCAGATGATTGACGGACGTGTGCGTGGATTCGTGCGTGGAGACGTTCAGGAACGTCACCTCCACCTGCAGCGGCGTGTTGGACAGCGCGCGCAGCAGCTGCGTCTCGTAATCGTCCTTGACCGGCATGATGTTGAGGATCAGGATCTGCAGCGGGCGGATGTCCTGCGTCATGGCGCGGGTTTCGTCCATGACGAAGATGTTCTCGGATTCCAGTGCCGCGCGGGCGGGCAGGTCATTCTGTATCTTGATGGGCATATAATGTGTCTCCGATCGTCTTGTTTCCGGCGGGATCTTCCGCCTGCGTGCGGTCTTCTCTTACCCCAGCGCCAGGATCTCCTCCTCGGTGCGGATGGGGATGCCGAGTTCCTTGGCCTTGCGGTTTTTGGTGGAGTTTGACTGCGCGTCGTTGTTGATGAGGCAGGTGGTGTTCTTGCTGACGGATCCGGTCACCTGGCCGCCGCGCTCCTCCAGCCACGCCACCAGCGCCGACCGGTTGGCAAAGTGCGCGAGGCTCCCGGTGATCACAAACACCTGGCCGGCGAAGGGCTGGTCGCCCCGCTCCTCTTCCGGCTCGATGGTCACCACGGCCAGCAGATCATCCAGCTCTTTGGCCTTCTGAGGGTCCGCAAAGTACTGCACGATGCCGTCGGCGAGCACCTCACCGATGCCCTCCACCGTGGTCAGCTGTTCCCGGGAAGCTCTGCGCAGCGCCGCGATATCCGCATGGAACGCCTTGGAGAGCACCTTGGCGTTGGCCGCCCCAATTCCGGGGATGCCGATGGCAAAGAGCAGGCGCGGCAGGGTGGTCTGCGCAGCGTTCTTCAGCGCCTGCGTCAGGTTGACCACGCTCTTCTCACCGAACCCTTCCAGCGAGGCGATGGCTTCGCCGTGCTCCGGCAGTCTGAAGATGTCCGCCGGCTCGTGGATAAAGCCCTCCGCGATGAACTTCTCGAGCGTCTGCTCCGAGAGCCCGTCGATGTTCATGGCGTCGCGGCTGGCAAACAGCGTATAGGCCTTGATCTTCTTGGCCGGGCACGCCGGATTGGTGCAGTAAAGAGTCTTCACGCCGTCCTGGTCGCGAATCTGCGTCTTCCCGCCGCAGACGGGACATGCCTCCGGGATGGGAAGGGTGCCGCTGCGGGTCAGGTTCTCCGAGATCTGCGGGATGATCATGTTGGCTTTGTAGACTTTGATGCGGTCCCCGATGCCCAGGCCCAGATCCTGCGCCACCGAGACGTTGTGGACGCTGGCGCGGGTCACCGTGGTGCCCTCCAGCTCCACCGGGTCGAACACCGCCACCGGGTTGATCAGACCGGTGCGCGAAGCGCTCCAGTCGATGGCCCGCAGGGTGGTCTCCGCTTCTTCGTCCGCCCACTTGAAGGCGATGGCGTTGCGCGGGAACTTGGCCGTGCGGCCGAGCGACTCGCCGTAGGCAATATCCTCGAGCAGCAGCACCAGACCATCGGACGGCAGCGGGAAGGTTTCGATGTCCTTCGAAAACTGCGCCACCTCGTCCGGCAGATGGGCTGCATCGGTCAGCCGGTGCGGCACCACCTCAAACCCTTGGGCGGCCAGCCAGTCAAACTGCGCCTTGCGGGAGTTGGCAAAATCCACCCCCTCCGCCTCCACCAGCGCGAACGCGTAAAAGCGGACGCTGCGGGCGGCCGTTACGGACGAATCCAGCTGGCGGACGGACCCCGAACAGAGGTTGCGGGGGTTTTTGTAGCGCGCGCCGTCATCCTCGATGCCGGCGTTGATGCGCTCGAAATCCGGGTAGGTGATGAGCGCCTCTCCGCGCAGGATCAGCCGCCCGGCATACGGAATGCTGTGCGGGATATTGCGGAAGGTCTTCGCGTTGGGCGTGATCACCTCGCCGATGGTACCGTTGCCGCGGGTGACAGCCTTCACCAGCTGCCCGCCTTCGTAGGTGAGCACCACCGTCAGGCCGTCCAGCTTCCACGAGATGAGCGCCGTCTGGTCCCCCAGCCAGGCCTGCAAGGCCGCCACATCCTTGGTCTTGTCCAGCGAGAGCATGGGCTGCGCGTGCGCTTCCTTGGGCAGGTCGCTGACCACTTCGTACCCCACGCGCACCGTAGGCGACCCGGCCAGCACCACGCCGGTCTGCTGTTCCAGCGCCAGCAGTTCATCGTACAGGGCGTCGTATTCTTTGTTGGTCATCAGTTCCCGGCCTTCGGCGTAGTAGGCTTTGGAGGCCTCGTTGAGCACCGGGATGAGTTCCTTCATGCGGTCCAGTTCACGGCTCATCGTCTCACCTTCACCACGCGGCGTGAGCGGTGGTCCGCCCGGGAGATCCCCGTGCTTTTCCGGCCGCCGCCGTTTTTCGGAGTTTCCGTATTCATCAGGCCGGCCACCTCGCTCTCGGTGAGCTCGCGGTAGCCGCCCAGCGGGATATCGCCCAGCTGGATGCCCATGATGCGCACGCGCTTCAGGCGCCGCACCCGCAGGCCCTGCGCCTCGCACATGCGGCGGATCTGGCGGTTTAAGCCCTGTGTGAGCACCAGGTGAAAGACCATCTCTCCGCTGATCCAGCAGCGGCAGGGCTTGGTGGTCTGCTGCAGGTCCTCCAGGTAAACGCCGTTGCGGAACACATCCAGCATCTCCTCGGTGACGGGCTTGTCCACCGAGACCACGTACTCTTTCTCATGCTCGCGGCTGCTCTTGAGCACCTGATTGACCAGATCGCCGCGGTTGGTCATGAGGATCAGTCCTTCGGACGTCTTGTCCAGCCGTCCCACGGGGTAGATGCGCTCCGGGTAGTTCACCAGATCGACGATGTTCTTCTCGCCTTTGAACTCCGCCGTGGTGCACACCACGCCGCGGGGTTTGTTGACCGCCAGCACCACGCGCTTCGGGCCTTTGGCGCTCACGCGCTGCCCGTCAAAGACCACCGCGTCCGCCGCCGTCACCTTCTGGCCGGCCTCGGCCGGCACGCCGTTGACCGTCACGCGGCCCTCTTCGATATACTTGTCCGCCTCGCGGCGCGAGCACACGCCGGCGTCGCTCAAAAACTTGTTGATACGGATCTCTTCTGCCATGTCGTCCTTCTGCTCCCGGACCGGAGGGCGGTCGGAGCATCTGTATATTCTTCGGTAAAAACGCTCTTACAGCCCGAGGATCGCGGCCACGGTCTGCTTCATCTCTTCCACCGCGCAGAACCGGCTGTGGCGGATAGGTGCGGTGCGCACCTCTTCCACGGCCGCCGGAATGGCGATGCCGGTCACTTCGGCCATCTTATCGATGCGGGCCAGGTCGTCCAGGCCGTCGGCATCGATCACCAGTGCCTCACAGACCGCCTGCGCGAACTTGCAGGGGCTGGCCGTGGAGGCCACCAGCATGGGGGCTTCCGCTTCTTCCGGGAAGGCCGCCAGGAACTTGCAGGCTCCCACGGAGCCCACCGCGGTGTGCGGGTCGATCACGTACCCGGCCTCGTCGTACACGCGGCCGATCTGCGCCAGCACCTCTTCTTCCGTGGCGGTCTCGCCGAAGAAGTCGGCCAGTTTGTCCGCCATCTCTTCGGTGATGGTGTACACGCCCGTGGCGGACAGCTCCGCCATGCGCTCCCGCACCGCCGCAGCATCCCGCCCGGCGATCTCGTAGATCAGGCGCTCCAGGTTGCTGGAGATCAGGATGTCCATCGACGGCGACGTGGTCAGCACGAACGGACGGTTGCGGTCGTATTCGCCTGTGCGGAAGAAATCAAACAGCACCTTGTTCTCGTTGGAGGCGCAGACGAGCCTGCCGATGGGCAGGCCCATGCGCTTGGCATAGTAAGCCGCCAGGATGTTGCCGAAGTTGCCGGTGGGCACGGTCACGTTCATGGGCTCGCCAGCCTGAAGCATGCCTTCCTCCAGAAGCCGCACGTAGGCCGCCACGTAGTAGGCCACCTGCGGCACCAGCCGGCCGATGTTGATGGAGTTGGCGGATGAGAACCGTATGCCGGCCTTCCCCACCGCCTCGCGGAAGGCTTCATCGCCGAACATCTTCTTGACGCCCGTCTGGCAGTCGTCAAAGTTGCCGTCCACGCCCACCACGGCGGTGTTCTCCCCTTTCTGGGTGCGCATCTGGCGCTCCTGGAAGGCGCTCACGCCGTCCTTCGGGTAAAAGACGATGATGCGCGTGCCGGGCACATCGGCGAAGCCCGCCATGGCGGCCTTGCCGGTATCGCCCGAGGTGGCCGTGAGGATGCAGATCTCATCCGTCACGCCGTTCTTGCGGGCGGCCGTCACCATGAGGTGCGGCAGGATGGACAGCGCCATATCCTTGAACGCGATGGTGGCCCCGTGCCACAGTTCCAGATAGACAAGCCCCCCGCGGGCGGCCAGCGGCGCGATGGCCGGCGTGTCAAACTTGGCGTCGTACGCCCGGTCGATGCAGCCGCGCAGCTCCTCCTCCGTGTAATCCGTCAGAAACGGCGCCATCACGCGGCAGGCGATCTCCTGGTACGGGAGGCCTTTCATCTCCTCCGGCGCGCAGGGAAGTGTGGGAAATTCTTCCGGCACATATAAGCCGCCGTCCGGCGCCAGCCCCTGCAGGATGGCCTGGGAAGCGGTCAGAGACGGCGCGATGCCGCGGGTGCTCACATAGTTCATAGCGGTTCTCCTTTTTTGGGGGCGCGGTACACGCCCGTCAGCCGCGGCCTGCAGGCCCCCGAAAAAGCCCCGCCGCTCTCCCGCAGACGCATCCGCGGGCACACTTTGTCAAATAGACATACTAGCAAAAAAGCGGCCTGCGCGCAAGGGCGGAGGCCGCAGCCGGATAAAAAGGGATCGTGATCTTGTTATGAACTAACGGGTATCAGGGAGCTGCCGCAGGCGAAGCTTCAGTTCCGCCACATACCGCTGAATACGGAAGTCCGGCACCGAACAGCGCCGGTCGCGCCCGAAGAATACGCGGTCATCGTGAGTGGGATGATCGTAGTATACATCCCCTTTCAGGTCCTTCTGCCGATGCTCGGCCAGAGACTTCACAGCGTAATGATTGAGCTGGACCGGGATCTTCTTCCGGGTGGCCGGATGCCAGTGCTCCACTGTAGTGCGGCCAAACATATTGACCGGCGGCAAAGGCCGGCCATCGGATACCGTCCACAGATAGTGGAACATGGACTTGTTCAGCGGGCTGTCAAAGAGATAGTCAAAGTGGCAGTTGAAGAAGCACTTCCCCTTGTTGTACAGTTTCTCGGATGCCACCGTGAAATCTTCCGTGACCAGCCGGCTCACATCCCGCTCCAGCATCCCGCCCGACCCGAAAAACCGCCAGTAGATGAGCACCGCCGGGCAGCCGGCAAAATGGTCCAGGAACGTTACCAGCGACTCCTCTGCCACCGGCACCACAAACTCATCGATATCGATGAAACCGATCCAATCGTTCTCCTCCTGAAACCGGCGTATGCAGTCTTCATACCCTTCCACCTGAGCATGGTCCTTTGGCCACCGGATGAGCGTGGCCACACCACTTTCCAGATAAGGCGCGATGACGCTCTCAAAACCATCCGAGGAGTTGTTGTCGTACAGATAGAAATGGTCCACGCCGACCATCCGGTGGTACTCGATCCATTCCCGCAGGTACGGCGCCTCGTCCTTAAACATGAGACAGAGGGAAATATGGTATCTGCCGTCTGCTGTCCGGGTGGGTACCGCGCAGCGGATACGCCGGTAAGCGGCCGCGTTTGCTGACAGGGCCCGGCACCATGTCCAAAGATGCCATTTCCGACGCGGACGGAAGAAGGTAAATGAAGCGTTTTCGGTGACCGTTCCCTGAAGTCGATGAATCAGACTCATGGATCTTTCCTCTTTGGTTTATCCCGCATGAATGGTATAATATGATGGCTGACAGGCTGTTTGAACGTGAATCCCTCCGGCAAGTCAGGCAGACGCAGCGCCCGGGAGACGCCGGTCTTCTGTCTGAAGTGCCTGTAGGCAAGAACAGTGTACCACATTTCCAGGCCGCCTGAAACGGCTTCTTTGAATGGCAGACCGTTCCGGGCAGCGGCTCTGCAGAACAGGACCGCCAAAAACCATGAACGAGCAAACCTTCCCCCGTCCCAGCCGCGGCTTTATCACCGTCGCCACCGGAAAAGAGAAATACTACTGGTTGGCCTGGCACCTGCTGCATTCCTACCGGTTTCATACCGGCGAGCCTCTGCCATTTGCCATCCTCTGTGATAAAGAAAACCGCTATACAAAGGATTTTGATCAGGTGATCCTGCTGAAGGAAGCCAGCGGATCCTATAATGACAAGCTGCGGCTGCCGGACTATGTTCCCTATGCAGAGACTATCTTTGTGGATGCCGACACGCTCGCTTACGGGGACTTGAACGTCCTGTTTGATGTTTTTGCGGAAGCTCCGGATTTTTCCGCTCTCGGACAGACGCTGCCTTTTGATGCCGAAATCTGCTGGTTTCATCCGGAAGACACCGGCATCTGGAGAGACCGTCTGCATTTCTGCAACTGGTTTCAGGGGGGCATATATTATCTGAGGAGTTCCGATACGATGCCCCGGCTCTCCTCCCTTTGCCGAAAGATCTATGACACATACGGGGATTACCGCTTCTGGAACTTTACAGCTCCCGCTGACGAGCCGGTCTACGCACTGGCTATGTCTGTTCTGGATCTGCCCACTGTTCACGACCGCCCGGAGTACAACTGTTTTTATCCGGATGCCTCCTCGATCCGATGCGACATCCGGACAGGGCTTCTGGAATACACATCCCGGTGGGACCCGCAAAGCACGCTGATCCATCATGCTCTGCGCGTGCACTGGGGTGCACGGTACACCAGGTCCTTCCTCTACCAGAGGGAAGCCTTCCGTCTGCGCTGCCGGGTCCGGAAAGGGCATCTGCTTGCCTTCTCCTACCTGCTGCGCAAAGCAGGGCCTTATACGGCCGGAAAGATCCGGCACTTTTTCCGCCCGCATGGCTGAAACAGCTGCTGCCTTACCGGGAAAGACGGCGGTTTCCCTCATGAAGTACGGCTGTGCGGACGGCTGCCGGGCAAAGCATGAGCCCCGCCACAGCCATCTTCTGCCGCCAGCCCGAAGCGTGGAGAAAGAACGGCCGCGCTGTCAGAAAACGACGGACCATCCGGCGCTCGTCTCTGGTGCTGCGGGACGTACCGAGCCGGCAGTAATAGCGCACTCCGCACCGGATCAGGCCCGGAACACAGGCATCCGCCGCCTCAGGCAGGCGGTCCCGCAGAAAGTCATATCGTTTTCGGTATTGTATGAACCGCCATCGGTAGACATCCCCATCCCCGGCAGCCTGTTTCGTAAAGGAGTCCTTCCGCTGCCGGTAATGATAGAGGCCTTCCGGAAGGATCCGGATCCTTTCACAGCGGGAGACCGGGATATGCATGGTGCCGGCGTCTTCCCACCGTTCTCCTTCGGGAAAACGGACCCCTTCATATAGTCTTCTCTTTCCGGCTTTCGTACAGGCATACGGCGCCACAGACGTATCGGCCAGCGCCATCAGCATCTCATCGGCCGAATAGGTGCCTTCCGGATAATGGCTCTTATCATGCCAGGAGTATCCGTCTCCTTCCACTATCGTATCAAAAAAGACCATGTCCGCGTCATGTTGTCCGGCTGCCTTACAGAGCCTTTCCAATGCATCCGGCTCCAGCCAGTCGTCGCTGTCGACAAACACGATCCATTCCCCCCGTGCAAGGTTCAGGCCGGCATTCCTTGCTGCGCTGACGCCCCGATTCTCCTGATAAAGGTACACGATCCGGGCATCGTTTTCGGCATATTCCTCACAGATCTCCGTCTCTTCGGCGCTGCCGCCGTCATTGACGAGGATCAGTTCAAAGTCCGCAAATGTCTGCGTCAGGATGCTGTCCAGACATGTACGCAGGTATGGTTCCACATGATACACGGGGACGATGACCGAGACCGTTGGTTCCCTCATCATGCCCCGCCTCCTCTCCGGCTGTCCAAGCCGTCTGCGCACACCTGCTCGATCAGCTGTTCCCACTCCCGGACAACCCGGTCCTTTCGGAAGCGTTCACCGGTCTCTTTCGCCTTCTTTCCCAGCTGTTCCCGATATACCGGATCCTCCGCCAGCTTACGGAGTGCGTCCGCCATCGCTTCCGCGTCCCCGCGCGGTACCAGCAGGCCGTTTACTCCGTCCTCGATCACATCCACCGACCCTTCGCAATCGGTAGAAATGCAGGGGAATCCCATCATCATAGCCTCCAGCAGGGCATTGGAGAGTCCTTCATAGGCACTTGAAAGGACAAAGATCCCGGCATCTGCCATGTCGGCCTGCACGGTTTCCGACCGCCCCTCAAGCCGCACACACTCCGATAAGCCAAGGGCGGCGATCCGGGCTTCCAGCTCATCGCGCATTTCGCCCTCTCCGTAGATTGACAGACGGTATGCCGGGTGGTCCTTATAAAAGCGTCCGAACGCCGTGATCAGCATCGCGTGATCCTTCTGAGGGTGCAGCCTGCCGGCTGTCACGATGCGGCAGGGATGTGTTCCGCTGCGCAGGCAGGAAACGCTGACCGGGTTAGGCAGGATGGTGCTGTGAGCCTTCACCTCCTCCGGGAACAGACCGCGCACCGCAGCGGACTGGAAGACAACGTGATCCGCCCTGCGATACAGTTCCGTTATCCGGTCAAACCGTACGGCGTCCCTGCTTTTGACGGGGTTGTTGCGCTCGCACAGGATCACCCTGTCTGCCGCCCTGGATTCTGCATTCAGAGCGTTCATGGCAAACAGAAACGATATGGACAGATCGACACGCCGCCTTTTTTTCAGCAGACGCACGTAGCGGGCGATCCACCTGCCAAACCGGTCATCCAGATACATCCTTCCCCACGGGATGCAGATACGCTCCACCTCCGTCGAGACCGGATACTCGTTCTCCCGCGGAAAGAAATACAGGAGCAGCACATGATACCGAGCGGTCAGCTCCGAAGCCAGGATACTGGCGACACGCTCCGCTCCGCCGCCGGACACGGCATGGACCATCACCAGCACCGTTTTGCGCCCTCTTCCCCCTCTTCCGGCCAGAAAGCGCAAAGAGCCTATCAGAGAAAGGCCGAGAGCTGCCCGCTTCTGCAGTTTTTCTCCCAGTTTCCGGAACCGTTTTCCGATATCGGCGATCATGTCGTTGCTCCTCTTTGCGGACTCCCTTTCCTGACGCTGCTTCTGCCTCCCGATCAAAACCGTTCTTCAGGCTTTCCGGTACAGGTTGATATCTCCCAGCCTTGTCAGTCCGAGAGCGGCCGGCCGGCGGATCCTTTCCGAATCCTCATCCGAAAGCATCAGCAGACCACTGCGGCTGAGGGACTGTGCCAGGCGTTTCTGTACCTTCTCCCGTTCACGGCGCCGAAAGAACTTGATCGCGTTCCGGCAGAGGATCAGGTCAAACCCCTCCGGATAGGCATCCGTCAGCAGGTTCAGATGCTTCGTACTGACGGCAGAAAGAAGATCTTCCCGAAAGCAGAAACCTCCCCGGGAAGTGCCGCCCGTCTCCCGGGGCCGGCCGCCGGGTCGGATAAAACCATGGAACCGTTCGGGTATTTCGGCCAGATTGCTGCTGCCATACCAGCCTTCCGCACACTGTGCCAGCACCTCGTCGTTATAATCCGTCGCGAGCAGCCGGATGCATTCTGCCGGCAGAAACTCCCGCAGCATCATCAGCACGCTGTAAACTTCCTTTCCGGTCGAGCAGGCGGCGCACCAGACGCGGACAGGCCGGGTGCCGTCAAACGCTTCGTGACAGGCTGCAGACAATGCCGGCCACATGTCACCGCGGAAAAAATGAGACCCCAGGTAAGTCAGATGGTCGTTCCAGAAGAGACGCTCCTCCTCGTGATCCATCAGATAAGGATAATAGTCTTTCAGGCAGGAGAAGCCCTTTTCCTCCGAGCGAAGGCACAGCTGTCTGATCACAGAGCCGGGATGATAACCGGCTGCCGCCGGGATCAGTCTGCGGATCTTCCGGTATTCCGCCATATCAGAAACTGTCCGAAGCACCCCTCTCACGCTCAGAAAATCCCGCCATGCCTTTGCTTTTTGCAGACGATCTGACGCCCACCGTTTTATCTTCTTTACCATCACCGGCTTTTTCCTTCCGAAAGGTCTGTGATCTCTTCGATCAGCGCGGCATAACGGCTGACGCCTTCCTCTTTGCCGTACCGCCGGGAGCGAAGGATGGCACTTTCCGCGTAATGATCGTGCAGGGAACGATCCGTCAGCAGTCGGATCCAGGCGTTGGCGGCTGCCTCACGGCGTCTCTCCTCCGCTTTGCCGCTCCCTTCCACCGGGATCAGCTCTCCGTACTCCCCAAAACACACATCGTCCGGCATCCCGGGAGGTGCCGTGTCCCCCAGCAGGATCTC
>CAMJGH010000002.1 GCA_946405185.1 uncultured Lachnospiraceae bacterium | reverse complement strand
CTGGCCATCCTCGAAGACATCGGCTACATGGCCCGTATCGCCTTCGTCATGGACCGTATCTTCCGTCAGTTCGGCCTGTCCGGCAAGAGCTTTATCCCGTGCCTGGTGGCGACCGGCTGCGGCGTCCCCGGCATCATGGCTTCCCGTACCATTGAGCAGGACCGTGACCGCAAGATGACGGTCATGACCACCACGTTCATGCCGTGCGGCGCGAAGCTCCCCATCATCGGCCTGATCGCGGGCGCCATCTTCGGTGAGTCCCCGTACATCGCCGTGAGTGCGTACTTTATCGGTATTGGTTCCATCATCCTGTCCGGTATCATCCTGAAGAAGTTCAAGGCGTTCGCCGGCGAGCCGGCTCCGTTCGTCATGGAGCTGCCGGCCTACCATGTGCCCAGCGTCGGCAACGTCCTGCGCGCCACGTGGGAGCGCGGGTGGTCCTTCATCAAGCGTGCCGGTTCCGTGATCGTGATCAGCTCCATCATCATCTGGTTCCTGTCCAGCTTCGGCTCCGTGAACGGGAAGTTCGGCATGGTCGAGCCTCTCTTTGAGGATGAGACCGTGGTCACGGACGAGTACGTGGCCAAACTGGCGGACCGCATGGACATCCCGGAGGAGGATGTGACGCCGATGGATGCGTCGCTGCTGGCCGGCGTCGGCAACGCGGTGTCGTTCGTGTTCGATCCGCTGGGCTTTGGCTCCTGGAAGCCGACCGTGGCAACCGTGACCGGTCTGGTGGCCAAGGAGGAAGTCGTTGGTACGTTCGGCGTGCTGTACAACTATGACCGCGTGGCGCAGCAGGCCGTAGACGAGGAGACCGGTCTGCCGGTCTTCGACGAGGAAGGCGAGCCTGTCATGGAAGAGCTGGGCGAGAACGGTGAGCAGATCTGGGACCGCGTGGCGCAGGATTTCTCACCGTTAGCCGGTTTTGCCTTCATGGTCTTTAACCTCCTGTGCGCGCCGTGCTTCGCGGCTATCGGTGCCATCAAGCGTGAGATGAACAACCGCAAGTGGACGTGGGCTGCCATCGGCTGGATGACCGGCTGGGCCTATGTGCTGGCGCTGATCATCTACAACGTCATCGGCCTGTTCTTCGGTGTCGGCTTCAGCCTGTGGACGGTCGTGGGCTTTGCGGCGCTGGCCGGTGTCATCTACCTGCTGGTCCGCAAGGGCTATAGGCCCGAAGAAGGCGTGCGTGCGCTGACCTCCGTGGAAGCGGCCCGGTAAGCGGTGGAAACGGAGCTGTAAATGTGATATCATGTCATCCTGAGCGGAGTGCCGTAGGCACGGAGCCGAAGGGTCCCCTGTGAGGGGATCCCCCGGCCGGCTCGGGATGATATGCTTTTTCAGAAAGGCGGTGCCTATGCCTCCTGTACTGGGTAATCTGATCGTGATCGCCATTCTGGCGGTGGTCATTTTCTTTGCCGGACGCTACTGCTTCCGGGATATCAAAAACCAACTTTCCGGCAACGGCAGCTGCGGGTCCTGCTCCGGCAACTGCGCCGGGTGCGGCGGGTCGTGCAGCAAGCGCACGGTGGCCCCGGACCCGGAACTGATCGAGCGGCTGAAGAAGAAATGAAGGAAAATTTCCGCTTGCATCAAAAAGGAAAATGTGTATAATAGGCAAGGCAGGCTACTGTGGCTCAGCTGGTAGAGCAGCTGATTCGTAATCAGCAGGTCGCCGGTTCGAATCCGGCCAGTAGCTCACTTTTTATTAAAGCGCTTCCGTGAGGTTTTCGCGGAAGCGTTTGTTTTTCATGAATCTTGTGTGGAGAGATCTTGTCTTTCGTGAAGGTGCGTTATATACGCGGAAGCGTTAGTTCCTTTTCTTGACATCCACCTCCTGCCTGCCTATAATAACCACATCCGAAGGAGGTGAACCTTATGGCGTCTTTTTTTGATAATCTTGGCGGCAAGCTGTCTGATTTCGGCAAGAGCGTTTCCGAGAAAGTGAACACCGCGTCGGATGCCTCCCGCCTCAACAGCCTCATCCGTGACGAAGAGAAGCAGATGGAATCCCTCTTCACGCAGATGGGCAAGATGTTCTATGAGAAACTCAAAACCCAGGAGTATCCGGAACCGGAGTTCTCGGAGCTGTTCCGCACCATCCAGACCTGTGAGAAGTCCATCGCCGATCACAAGCTGGAGGTCATGCGGGTCAAGGGCCTGTGCAACTGTGAGAACTGCGGCGCGGAGATCGAGATCAACGCCCGTTTCTGTCCCAAGTGCGGTGCGGTGAACAAGGCTCTCGAGCAGCTGGAGGAGACCCAGAAGGCCGCTGCGGCCGCTGCCGATGCTGCCGTGAAGATCTGCCCCAACTGCGGTGCCAAACTGGCGCCCAACGCCTTGTTCTGCGCTGCCTGCGGCAGCCGCGTGGAAGGCTGACGGACTCCAACCAAAGACAGAACCGTTGTCATGACTGCTGTCATACCCGGTATGACGGCAGTCGTTCTTTAATGATCGGAGGATCATCATGAAAGGGAAACTGAAGGCAGGCGTCCTGGGCGCCACCGGCATGGTGGGCCAGCGTTTTATCACATTGCTGGAAAACCATCCGTGGTTTGAAGTGAGCGCGGTGGCCGCCAGCCCCCGTTCCGCCGGCAAGACGTACGAAGAGGCCGTGGGCGGCCGCTGGAAACTGGACGCGCCCATGCCGGAAGCCGTGAAGAACATGACCGTTCTGAACGTCAACGACGTAGAAGCCGTGGCGGATCAGGTGGATTTTGTCTTTTCGGCCGTGGACATGACCAAAGACGAGATCCGCGCCATTGAGGAGGCCTACGCCCGGGCGGAAACGCCGGTGGTTTCCAACAACAGCGCGCACCGCTGGACGCCGGATGTGCCCATGGTGGTGCCGGAGCTGAACCCGGAGCATCTGGACATCATCCCGGTGCAGAAAAAGCGCCTCGGAACCTCCCGCGGGTTCATCCTGGTCAAGCCCAACTGCAGCATCCAGAGCTACACGCCCATGCTGTTTGCGTTAAAGGAGTTCCATCCCACCGAGGTGGTGGCCACCACGTACCAGGCCATCTCCGGTGCCGGCAAGACCTTCCGCGACTGGCCCGAGATGGTGGGCAACATCATCCCGTACATCGGCGGTGAGGAGGAGAAGAGCGAGCAGGAGCCGCTGCGCATCTTCGGCCACATTGAGAACGGCCAGATCGTCAAGGCGGCCGGTCCCATCATCACCACACAGTGCATCCGCGTGCCGGTGCAGGACGGCCATACCGCGGCGGTCTTCATGAAGTTTGAAAAGAAACCCTCCAAGGAGGAGATCCTGGCGCGCTGGGCGGCGTTCAAGGGACGTCCGCAGGAGCTTCGGCTGCCGTCGGCGCCCGAGCAGTTCATCCACTACATCGATGAGCCGAACCGCCCGCAGGTGCTGCTGGACCGCGACTGCGAGCACGGCATGGCCGTGACGGCCGGCCGTCTGCGCGAGGATACGCTCTACGATTACAAATTCGTGGGCTTGTCCCACAACACGCTGCGCGGCGCAGCCGGCGGCGGAGTGCTGTCGGCGGAACTGCTGACGGCGGAGGGATATATTTCAGCGAAATAAAGGAAATGTCATCCTGAGCGAGCCGTAAGGCGAGCCGAAGGATCCCCAGAGTGTGGGGAATCCCTCGCTGCACCCGGGATGACATGGAAGGTGTATGGGAAAAAGGTTGTTTATTGCCGAGAAACCCAGCGTGGCGCGTGAGTTCGCGTCGGTGCTGGGGGTCTCCGGCCGGAACGGGGACGGATTCCTGGAGTCGGACGATACCATCGTCACCTGGTGCGTGGGTCATCTGATCACCATGAGCTATCCGGACAAATACGATGCCAAGCTGAAACGGTGGAGTCTGGAGACTTTGCCGTTTTTGCCGTCTTCATTTTTGTATGAGCCCATCGAGAGTTCCCGAAAACAGTACGACATCATTGCCGGACTCTTAAACCGGCCCGATGTGGACACCATCTACGTCTGCACCGACTCGGGGCGTGAGGGCGAGTACATCTACCGGCTGGTGGAGCAGGAAGCCCACGTGACCGGCAAGAAGCGCCTGCGCGTGTGGATTGATTCGCAGACCGAAGAGGAGATCCGCCGCGGCATCGCCGAGGCCAAGGATCTGTCGGCGTACGACAATCTGTCCGCTTCCGCCTATCTGCGGGCGCAGGAAGACTATCTGATGGGCATCAACTTCTCGCGCGTGCTGACGCTGCGCTACGGCCCGGCCGTGGCGGCGTTTCTGCGGCAGGACCGGGCGGTCATCTCCGTGGGGCGCGTCATGACCTGCGTGTTGGGCATGGTGGTAAGCCGCGAGCGGGAGATCCGCAGCTTTGTCAAGACACCGTTCTACCGCGTCATCGCGGCAGCGGGAAAGGACGGCGCCGGCTGTGAGGCGGAGTGGCGCGTCCAGGAGCAGTCCAGATACGCCGGCACGCCGCATCTGTACAAAGAGAACGGCTTCACCAAGCGTGAGGACGCCGAGGAGCTGATCCGGCTGCTGCAGGCGCCTCAGGAAGGCGACCTGCCGGGGGAGGCGGGCACGGTCCCCACGCTCACGGTGGAGAGCGTCGAAAAGAAGAAAGAGAAGAAGAACCCGCCGCTGCTGTTTAACCTGGCCGAGCTGCAGAACACCTGCTCCAGACGCTTTAAGATCAGCCCGGACCAGACGCTGCAGATCGTGCAGGAACTGTATGAGCGCAAGCTCGTCACCTATCCGCGTACGGACGCCCGCGTCTTATCCACCGCCGTGGCCAAGGAGATCGACAAGAACATCCGCGGCCTGAAGAACTACGGGCCCATGGCGGACTTTGCGGACGATGTGCTGGCCCGCGGGTCGTACAAAGGCATCGCCAAAACACGCTACGTCAACGACAAGCAGATCACGGACCACTACGCCATCATCCCCACCGGGCAGGGCTTTGGCGCCTTAAAGGGGCTCTCGCGCCTGCAGGCGGACGTATACGATGTGATCGCAAGACGCTTTCTGAGCATCTTCTTTGATGCTGCCGAATACAGCAAGGTGGGTTACGTCTTCACGCGCCCGTCGGATGCGGCGCACACGGAGCGGTTCTACGCGTCGTTCAAGGCGCTGGTCAAGGAAGGCTATCTGGCCGTGGCCGGCCGTACGGAAGCGCCCAAGGACGAAGACGGCGAGACCGAGATGACCGGCAAGGCGCCCGAATGGAAGAAGGGTGAGAAGGTGCCGGCCGAAAGCTTTACGGTCAAGGAAGGCGAGACCAGCCCGCCCAAGCGGTACAATTCCGGTTCGCTCATTCTGGCCATGGAGAATGCCGGCCAGCTGATCGAGGACGAGGAGCTGCGCGAGCAGATCAAAGGCAGCGGCATCGGCACCTCGGCCACCCGCGCGGAGATCCTGAAGAAGCTGGTGAGCAACGGATATCTGGCGCTGAACGCAAAAACGCAGATCATCACGCCAACTCTTTTGGGAGAGATGATCCGGGATGTAGTCTATGTTTCCATGCGGCAGATGTTAAACCCCGAGCTGACGGCCAGCTGGGAAAAAGGCCTGTCCTACGTGCAGGAAGGCACCGTCACGCCGGAAGAGTACCGGCAGAAACTGGATGCCTTCGTCCGGCGCCGCACCGACAGCGTGAAGACGGGCAGCGCGCCCAGCGCCCTGCGGCCGCAGTTTGAGGCGGTGAAGGCGTTTTATCCGCAGGCGGTCGGAGGAAAGACCGGCAGAAGCAGCGGGAGAAACTACAGGAAGAAAACGGACGTGTCATCCTGAGCGGAGCACCACAGGTGCGCAGCCGAAGGATCCCCGATGGCAGGAGATCCTTCGACTCGCTCCGCTCGCTCAGGATGACATTAACCTTGCGCGGGTTCTGCAATTGTGCTATGATTCCGTAGATTGCGCAATTCTTTGAAAGAAGGTCATTTTTCCATGAAAGCTTACGGTGTGAACGAACTGCGGCGGATGTTCCTCGAGTTCTTCGAGAGCAAGGGACATCTGGCCATGAAGAGCTTCTCGCTGGTGCCGCACAACGACAACAGCCTGCTGCTGATCAACTCGGGCATGGCGCCTCTGAAGCCTTACTTTACGGGCCAGGAGATCCCGCCGCGCCGCCGGGTGTGCACCTGCCAGAAGTGCATCCGCACCGGTGATATCGAAAACATCGGCAAGACCGCCCGTCACGGGACGTTCTTCGAGATGCTGGGCAACTTCTCGTTCGGCGACTACTTCAAGCACGAAGCCATCGCCTGGAGCTGGGAGTTCCTGACGCAGGTGGTGGGGCTTGACCCGGACCGCCTGTATCCTTCTGTCTACGAGGACGATGACGAAGCCTTCGGCATCTGGCAGAACGAGATCGGCATCGCCCCGGAGCGCATTTTCCGCTTCGGCAAGGAGGACAACTTCTGGGAGCACGGGTCCGGTCCCTGCGGCCCCTGCTCCGAGATCTACTACGACCGCGGCGAGAAGTACGGCTGCGGCAAGCCCACCTGCACCGTGGGCTGTGACTGCGACCGCTACATCGAAGTGTGGAACAACGTGTTCTCGCAGTTCAACAACGACGGCCACGGCCACTACACGGATCTGATCCAGAAGAACATCGACACTGGCATGGGCCTGGAGCGCCTGGCCGTGGTGGTGCAGGACGTGGATTCGCTGTTCACGGTGGACACCAACAAGGCCCTGCTGGACCATGTCTGCCGTCTGGCCAACACCGAGTACCAGAAGGATCACGAGACGGACGTCTCGCTGCGCATCGTGGCGGATCACGTCAAGAGCTGCACGTTCATGATCAGCGACGGCATCATGCCCAGCAACGAAGGCCGCGGCTACGTCCTGCGCCGCCTGCTGCGCCGCGCCGCGCGCCATGGCCGCAAGCTTGGCATCCAGGGCACGTTCCTGTCCGAACTCTCCCACACTGTGATCGAGCTCTCCAAAGATGGTTATCCGGAACTGGATGAGAAGAAGGAGATGATCTTCAAGGTTCTCACCCAGGAGGAGGAGAACTTCAACCGCACCATCGACCAGGGCCTGGCCATCCTGTCCGGCCTGGAAGATGAGATGGCCGCCAAGGGGGAGAAGACCCTCTCCGGCGCCGACGCCTTCCGCCTGTACGACACCTACGGCTTCCCGCTGGATCTGACCAAGGAGATCCTGGAGGAGAAGGGTCTGCTGGTGGACGAGGACGGCTTTGCGGCCGAGATGAAGGCTCAGCGCGAGCGCGCCCGTGCGGCCCGCAAGACCACCAACTACAACGGCCGCGAGGAGACCGTGTACGATCACATCGCCGCGGACATCACCACGCAGTTTGTCGGCTATGACCGTCTGGTACATGATTCAAAGATCACCGTGCTCACCACCGAGGACGAGCTGACCGAGGCGCTGACCGACGGCGAGAAGGGCACCATCCTGGTGGAGGAGACGCCTTTCTACGGCACCATGGGCGGCCAGCATGCCGATATCGGCGTGATCGAAAACGAGAAGGGCAGCTTTACCGTGACGGATACCATCCATCTGCTGGGCGGCAAAGTAGGCCATGTGGGCGTGATGACCCGCGGCATGTTCACCGTGGGTGAGACCGTCACCCTGAAGGTGGACGAAAAGAACCGTTCCGCCACGGCCAAAAACCACTCCGCCACCCACCTGCTGCAGAAGGCCCTGCGCGAAGTGCTGGGCACGCACGTGGAGCAGAAGGGCTCCTACGTGGACGGCGAGCGTCTGCGCTTTGACTTCACGCATTTCTCGCCGATGACGGCCGAAGAGATCGCGAAGGTGGAAGACATCGTCAACGCGAAGATCGAAGAAGATCTGCCCGTTGTCACGGATATCATGAGCCTGGATGAGGCCCGCAAGACCGGCGCCATGGCGCTGTTCGGCGAGAAGTACGGCGATGAAGTGCGCGTGGTGCGCATGGGCGACTTCTCCATCGAACTGTGCGGCGGTACGCACGTGAAGGATACCGGCAAGATCCGCAGCTTCAGGATCCTGTCCGAGTCCGGCATCGCGGCCGGTGTGCGCCGTATCGAGGCGCTGACGGCTGACGGCCTGTCCGCTTACTACCGCGGCGTGGAAGAGGAACTGGCTGCCGTGTGCGGCAAGCTGAAGACCACACCGGCCGAGCTGATGAAGCGCGTGGCCGGCCTGCAGGAAGAGATCAAGGCCCTGAATGCCGAGAACGAAAGCCTGAAGAGCAAACTGGCTTCCGGTGCCGTGGGCGACGCCGCCGAAAGCGCCGTGGAGATGAACGGCGTGAAGGTGCTGACCGTCTCCGTGCCTGACCAGGATATGAACGGCCTGCGCACGCTGGCCGACCAGCTGAAGGACAAGCTGGGCGAGAGCCTGGTGGTGGCCGCTTCCGTGGCCGACGGCAAGGTGAACCTGGTGGTGTCCGCAACCGATGGCGCCGTGAAGAAGGGTGCCCATGCCGGCAATCTGATCAAGGCCATCGCGCCGATGGTCGGCGGTGGCGGCGGCGGACGTCCGAACATGGCCCAGGCCGGCGGCAAGAACCCGGCAGGCGTGGCGGACGCGCTGAAGAAAGCGCAGGAATGCGCCGCGGAGCAGCTGAAGGCGTGATAAAATCCGCTTGACGCCGCAGGCGGTTGTGCTATAATGATTTGGCGCGCGCAAAGCGCGACGATAATCCGGAGGGGGTGAAAACAGAATGTCAAGTGTCATTGTCAAGGAGAACGAGAGCCTGGACAGCGCCCTTCGCCGGTTCAAGAGGAACTGCGCCAAGGCCGGTATCCAGCAGGAGATCCGCAAGCGCGAGCACTATGAGAAGCCGAGCGTGAAGAGAAAGAAAAAGAGCGAGGCTGCCAGAAAGCGCAAATACAACTAAATCAAAAAGAGGCCGGCTGGGCAGATGCTCAGCCGGTTTTTTTGCGGGTAATGGCAAAAAAAACAGGCACACGGATCTGTTAAAGAACCGCGTGCCTGCTGTTTTCATGGACGCCGGAAGCGCTTTTTACGCCTCGTCCTTCTGCCCCAGGTACTCGTTGATGTAGTCCATGACGGCATCGGCGTCAAGACCGTGCACCAGGCAGGCCTGCTCCAGAGTCTCCCCGATGGAAGACGGGCAGCCGATGCAGTGCATGCCGCACTGCATGAGGATGTATGCGATGCCTTCATCCACCATGAGCATCTCGCCCATGGTCATATCTTTCGTAATCTGTGCCATTTTGAGAACTCCTTTCAAAAGCCTTCGCGTCTCAGTATAGCAGAGCGGACGGAAAATGCAAGAGATGTCGCTTTACTCTCATCCACAAAAATGCTATACTTTTCCCTGTATGCGAAGGCCCCTTACGGGCGGCCGGCATCCCTTGTGAAACAGGAATGGAGAAACGGATTGAGCGCGATCGAATCCATTGTCAATATACCAACCGAACATCAGGCCAACGTCTTCGGCAGGCTGGATGAGCACCTCAAGAAAGTGGAGCGGACACTGCATGTGTCATTGATCTCACGCGATGATTCCCTTAAGATCATCGGCACCGAGGTGGCAGCCGGCCGGGCGAAGCGCGTCCTGACGAACCTGATCGAGCTGTCGCAGCGCGGCAACGAGATCACGGAGCAGAATGTGGACTATGCGCTGGCGCTGTCCATGGAAGGCGCGGAAGACGCCGTGCTGGAGATGGACAAGGACATCATCTGCCGCACCATTTCCGGGCGGCCTGTCAAACCCAAGACGCTGGGCCAGATGGACTACATCAAAGCCATCCGCGAGAACATGATCGTCTTCGGCGTGGGGCCTGCCGGCACCGGCAAGACGTATCTGGGCATGGCCATGGCCATTCAGGCGTTCAAGGACGGCGAGGTGAGCCGCATCATCCTCACGCGCCCGGCCATTGAAGCCGGTGAGAACCTGGGCTTCCTGCCGGGTGACCTGCAGCAGAAGATCGATCCGTACCTGCGGCCGCTGTACGACGCGCTCTACCAGATCATGGGCGCGGACAGTTTCCAGCACAACTCCGAAAAAGGACTCATTGAAGTGGCGCCGCTCGCCTACATGCGCGGCCGGACGCTGGACAACGCGTTCATCATCCTGGATGAGGCGCAGAACACCACGCCCGCCCAGATGAAGATGTTCCTCACCCGCATCGGCTTCGGCAGCAAGGTGATCATCACCGGTGACCAGACGCAGAAGGACCTGCCCGCAGGACAATTGTCGGGGCTTGACGTGGCGCTGCGCGTGCTGCGGGATGTGGAAGGCATCAGGACCGTCACGCTGACCAACAAAGACGTGGTGCGCCATCCGCTGGTGCAGCGCATCGTGGAAGCCTACGAGGCGTACGAAGCGCGTCAGGCCTCCCACCGGCCGCCGGATGCCCGCCCGCAGCGTCCGCAGGAGCGCCGTTATGATCCTTCCAGGAGGCGTCAGGTATGACCGTAACCATCGACTGGGAAGCGGATCTTCCCGATAAAGAAGCGTACGAAGCGCTGGTGCGCCGGGTGGTCGAAGGGGCTGTGGACTACGAAGAGTGCCCCTACGAGTGCGACGTGTCCGTGCTGTTCACGGACGATGCCGGCATTCACGAGATGAACCGCGAGAACCGCGGCATCGACGCTGCTACGGACGTGCTGTCCTTTCCCATGATCGAGTGGGATGCGCCGGCGGACTACGACCGCCTGGAAGAAGACTATGACTGCTTCCACCCGGACACGGGGGAACTGCTGCTGGGGGATATCGTCATCTCCACCGAGCACGCCGCCGCACAGGCGAAGGCCTACGGGCACTCGCTGCAGCGCGAAGTGGCGTTCCTGGTGGCACACAGCTGCCTCCATCTGCTGGGGTATGACCACATGGAGGACGGGGAACGGCAGGACATGGAGCGGCGGCAGGAGGAGATCCTGCAGGCACTTGGTATCACAAGGGATCCGGCTTGACCGGGGAATGGGGGATAAAACATGAAGCAAAACACGTTGTTCAGACTGGCGGCCCTGATGCTGGCCATGGTCATGGTCTTTTCACTGGCGGGCTGCAAGAAGAAGGCTCCTGAAAGCACCGAAGAGGCAACGGAACAGATCACCAAAGTGACGGAATCGGAAACCGAGACCCAGACGATGTCTGAGACGGAGACCGAGACCGAGTCGGAGACCGAGACGGAAACCGAAACGGAAACCGAGACGGAGACCGAGGAGGATTATGGCCTGGCGGAGGATGAAGCGTTTTCCTGGCTGACAGGCGAAGTGGTTGATAAACTCGTCACCGAGATGCGCCCGTACGCCTTCATGCTCAACAACGTCAAGGCGGCTGTGCCGCAGAGCGGTCTGGAAAAAGCCGGCGTCATTTACGAAGCGCCCTGCGAGGGCGGCATCAACCGCCTGATGGGTATCTTCGAGAACATCACCGGTCTGGAAAAGATCGGCTCCATGCGCAGCGCGCGCACGTATTTCGTCTACTATCAGGCGGAGTTCAGGGCCATTTTCTGCCACTTTGGGCAGGCCATTCACGCCCAGATGTATCTGGATACCGTGTTCTGTGACAACCTGAACGGCCTCGGCAAGGAAGGCGGTCTGGTCTATTACCGCACCACGGACCGTCCGAGCCCGCACAATGCCTATGCCAGTGCGTCCGGCGTCCAGAAGGGCATGGAGTACATGGGCTACAACCCTTGGATGTCCTACTGGGACGGCAGCTATCCGTACAACGGTACGTTCCATTTCAATCACAAGGAAGGCGGCACGCAGCTGTCGGAGCGCGCGGATGCCGTTCCGGCCAAAACGGTGGTGCCGGGGTATCCCATCAATGAGCCGTGGTTTACGTACGATGAGGCTTCGGGACAGTACAAGCGCTTCCAGTACGGCGGCCCGCATGTGACCGAGAGCGGTGACCAGCTGGCGGTCAAGAACATCCTGATCCTGGCCCAGCCGTGCGAGCACATCGGCGGTTCTCCGTATCTGTACTTTGATGTCATGGACAAGAACGGCACCGGATATTACTGCACCAACGGTGTGGCCGTGCCCATCCACTGGGAGAAAGACTGGGAGTGGGGGATCACGCATTACTATTATCTGGACGGCACCGAGATCGAGATGAACCCCGGCAAGACCTGGGTGTGCATCGTCATGAAGTCGAGAGAGGGTTCGATCGAGCTGCGCGCTGAATAACTGACAGGAAGATGTGATCATCGATGGCGAAGAAATCAAACAGCAGTTTTCTCTTACACGGAAGCATCCTGGCGATTACGGCCATTGTGGTGCGCATCATCGGGCTGTTATACCGCATCCCGATGGTCAACATCATCGGCCGCGAGGGCATGGCCTACTATTCGGGGGCCTTCCAGGTGTACAACGTGATGCTGCTGATCTCTTCGTACAGTATGCCGGCGGCCATTTCCCGCATGATCTCGCAGCGCATGGCGCTGAAGGAATACCGCAACGCCTGCCGCCTGATGCGGACGGCGTTTCTGGCGGCCGCAGTCATCGGCACGGTCTTCGGGCTGATCACCTTCGCGGGGGCAGGTTTCTTTGCGGGCCGCATCCTGCGGATGCCTGCGGCGGCGCCGGCCCTGCGCGTGCTGGCTCCCGCGGTGTTTGTCATGGCGTTTCTCGGGGTGCTGCGCGGGTTCTTCCAGGGCCTGCGGACCATGCTCCCCACGGCGGTAAGCCAGCTGGCCGAGCAGATCGTCAATGCCGTCGTCAGCGTGGCGGCCGCGTGGTATCTGTTCCGTGTGGGGATGGGTACGGCCGGCGGAGCGGGGAGTGCCGAACGGGCGCATTCCCTGGGAGCAGCCGGCGGGACACTGGGCACCACGATGGGCGCTTTAACGGCCCTCATCTTTGTGCTCATGCTGTATACGGCCTTCCGGCCGCAGTTTGTGAAACTGCTCAAAAAAGACCGCACGAAGCACCGTGAGGACACACAGGAGATCCTGACGGCGCTGGCACTCACGGTCCTGCCCATCATCGCCAGCACCGCCTCGTACAACATCATCGACCTGGTGGATAATGCGGTGTTCGGCAATTACATCACCCGCACGGAAGCGGCGGACACGTATGAATCCGTGTGGGGCGCGTACAGCGGCATGGTGCTGACGCTCATCCACGTGCCGGTGTCGTTTTCCTCGGCCATCGCCGTATCGCTCATGCCGTCCGTTACGGCGGCCCACACGAAGGGTGACCAGAAAGCCGTTTCGGCGCGCGTGGGCCTGGCGCTGCAGTTTGCCATGCTGATCGCCGTGCCGTCGGCGGTGGGCCTGGCGGTGCTGGCTTCACCCGTCATGGCGCTGCTGTTCTCCCGTTCCGGGGAGACGGCGGACGCGGCCGCGTTCCTGCACCTCGGGGCAGTGTCCATCATCTTCATGTCGCTGTCCACGGTGATGAACGCCATCCTGCAGGGGGTGGGGCGGCTGCGGGTGCCGGTCATCCACGCGCTGATCTCGCTGGCCATCCACACCGGTGTCATGGCGGTGCTGCTGTGGGGCATGCATATGGGCATTGAAGCCGTGATCATCAGCTACGCGCTGTTTGCCCTGTGCATGAGCCTGCTGAACGGCATGACCATCCTGCGGGAGCACATCGCCCGCCCGGATCTGATGAAGATCCTGATCCTGCCGGGGCTGTGCGCAGTGATCATGGGCATCGTGGTCTTTGCGTTAAAGCTGCTGCTGACGTCGCTGTTCCACAGCAACGCGGTGACGGTGCTGATCGGCGTGCTGGCCGGTGTGGCGGTCTATGCGGCGGCGCTGCTGCTGTCCGGCGCGGTGACCGAGCGCGAACTGGCCGATTTCCCGATGGGCGGGCGGATCGCCCGTCTGGCCAGAAAACTGGGACTTTTGCAGTAAGAAACGTTGCGGCGCTTTCTTCTTGTCGGAAAGCGCTGCTTTCTGTTAGTGAGGAGTGGCTGGGAGATGCGTTCAGAGGGAACCCGAAAGGTGATCGCGGTCATCGGAGCGGGCGCTGCCGGCATGGCGGCGGCCGTGGAAGCCGCGCGCGCGGGCGCCTCGGTGCATCTCTTTGACCGGAATGACCGCATCGGGCGGAAACTGGCTGCTACCGGCAACGGGCGGTGCAACTTCACCCATGCGACCGTCACGGCGGCTGATTACACGGACGGCGCGGCGTTTGCCGGGGAACTGGCCGGACGCGTGACACCGGATGAGCTGCGGGCCTGGTTTGAGGGGCTTGGCGTGGCTTCCGTCTGCCGCAGCGGCTATGTGTACCCGGCCACCAATCAGGCGGCCACGGTGGTGGAAGCGCTGCGTCTGGCACTGGAAGAGAACGGCGTGACGGTCCATGCCGGGTGCGCCGTGGCGGACATCCGTCGGGAGGCTTCCGGAAAGTTTGTTCTGAACGGTGACAGCCTTGGCAGCGGGTTTTCCGCGGACCGGGTGGTCATCGCCTGCGGCGGGCCGGCCGGGCCGGCTCTGGGCGGGACGGAGAGTGGATATACATTGGCCAAACACCTCGGCCATACGGTGATGGCGCCGGTGCCGGCGCTCACGTACCTGATGTCTTCCGCGCCGTTCTGCAAAGCGTGGGACGGCGTACGCGTGAACGGCCGCGTGGAACTTTCCTGGAAAGAAGACGGGCAGACCGTTGCGGCTTCCGATGCCGGCGAGCTGCAGCTGACGAAAAACGGCATCTCCGGCATTCCGGTCTTTCAGGTGAGTGCCCGGGCGGCCCGCGCACTGGAAAGTGACCCGGCGGCTGTGTCGGCCGTGCTTTCCTTCTGGCCGGAGGGACTGTCCGAAGAGGCCTTTTACCGGCGGGCTGCGCAGTTCCCGTCACGGAGTGCGGCGGAACTGTTAACGGGCCTGCTTCCGGCGAAGCTGATCCCGGTGATCTGCCGGGGAGCAGCTTCCGATGGGCAGACGCCTCCGGATGCGGCAGCGCTTGAACGCCTGTGGCAGACCGGGAAGGCGTTCACCCTCCGGCTGACCGGGACGGGCGGTTTTGCCCACGCGCAGGTGACAGCCGGCGGGGTACCGGTGGAAGAAGTGGACCCGGCGACCATGGAAAGCCGGCGCTGTTCCGGGCTTTATCTGGCGGGCGAGGTGCTGGATGTGACCGGACTTTGCGGTGGGTTCAACCTGCACGCGGCGTTTGCCGGCGGCATTCTGGCCGGACGCGCGGCCGGCGCCTGAAACAGGCGGCTTTTTGCAAGACGATACCAGACAGAAATGGCTGTGTGATATGATCTTAGTCAGTGAATTGAAAACCGGGAGCGATACGTCGCGGGCGGCCATTCTGGCGGCCTGCGCTTCGCGTCTCTCAAAGCGCCCGGAGGATATCCGGCTGGTAAAGGTGGCCAAGCGTTCCGTGGATGCGCGCCACAAGCCGGACGTCAGCTATGTCTTCTCCGTGTGGGTGGAAGTGCCCGGGGAGAAGGCGCTGATGCGCCGGGCGGACCGGCTGCATCTGTCGCAGAAGGAGGAGCCGGTCTACCGGTTCCGTGCGGAAGGGACGAAGCCGCTGGCGCACCGTCCCGTCATCGTGGGCGCGGGGCCCTGCGGCCTGTTTGCGGCCTGGATCCTGGCGGAGACCGGTTACGCCCCGCTGATCCTCGAGCGCGGCAAGCCGGTCGAAGACCGCCTGGCGGATGTCCGGACGTTCTGGGCAGGCGGAGCACTGAACCCGGAGAGCAACGTGCAGTTCGGGGAAGGCGGCGCCGGTACGTTTTCGGATGGGAAGCTCACCAGCGGCATCAAGGACCGCGAGGGGCGCATCGGCAAGATGCTGGAGGTGTTTGCCTCCTGCGGCGCGCCGGAAGAGATCCGCTTCATGGCCAAACCGCACATCGGAACGGATGAGCTGCGCAAGGTGATCGTCTTCATGCGCCACCGCCTGGAGGAGATGGGCGCTTCGTTCCGCTTCGGCGCGCGGGTGACGGATATCCGGGAAAAAGACGGGCGGCTGGAAGCGCTGCAGATCAATGATCATGAGTGGATCCCTGCGGAGGCGGCGGTGCTGGCCATTGGCCATTCGGCCCGTGACACCTTTGCCATGCTGCGCGGGAAAGGCCTGGAGATGGAGCGCAAGCTCTTTGCGGTGGGCCTGCGCATCGAACATCCGCAGACGATGATCGATGTCTCGCAGTACGGCCGGGAGCGCGGTGAGTTTCCGGCGGCCGATTACAAGCTGACCTTCCGGGCTCCGGACGGGCGCGGGGTGTACAGCTTCTGCATGTGCCCGGGCGGACAGGTGGTCAACGCTTCCTCGGAACCGGAGCGGCTGGCGGTCAACGGGTGCAGCGACCACGCGCGGGCCGGACGGAACGCCAATGCAGCCATCGTGGCGGCCGTGCTGGATGGTGACCTGCAGGCCTTTGCGGGAGAGGATCCCGTGTTTGCCGGCATGGCCCTGCAGCGGCAGCTGGAAGCCGCCGCCTATGCCGCTGCCGGCGGGCGTGTGCCGGTGCAGCTGCTGGCGGATTTCGAAAGCGGCGTGCTGTCCACAGCCTTCGGGGAGGTGCTGCCGGATACCGGCGGGCTGACCGGCTTTGCCAACCTCCGGCAGGTGCTGCCGGAACCGTTCTCACAGGCCATTCTGTCGGCCATGCCGGATTTCGGACGGCGCATCAAAGGGTTTGACCGGCCGGATGCGGTGTTCTCGGGTGTGGAGACCCGCACGTCTTCCCCGGTGCGCATCGTGCGCGGGGAGGACATGGAATCCACCCGGATCGCCGGGCTGTACCCCTGCGGGGAAGGCGCCGGATACGCAGGCGGCATTACCTCGGCCGCCATCGACGGCATCAAGGCGGCTGAACGCATCGCCATGCGGTTCGCGCCCGCCGCAAAAGAGGAGGAAAGATGACGTTTCAGGGTGATGATTATCTGCTGGCCGGGGAAGCTCCCGTCAAGGAGCCGGCCAGGCAGGCTTACTATATCGCAAAGCTCCGCCGGCACGCGCGGGCGTTTGAAGAGGAGCACGGGCGCAAGCCTTTCGGCTGCGTGCGCACGTTCGGCTGCCAGATGAACGCCCGGGATTCCGAAAAGTTTGCGGGCATCCTGCGGGAGGGCGGCTTCATCCTCACCGAGGAGGCTGAGGCCGACGTGGTGCTGATGAACACCTGCACGGTGCGCGAGAACGCCGCCAACCGCGTGTTCGGACGGCTGGGCCAGCTGACCGGCCTCAAGAAAAAGCGGCCGTGGATGGTCGTGGGCATCTGCGGGTGCCTGGCGCAGGAGGACGGCATCGCCGATGAGATCCGCACGCACTACCGCGTGGTGAATCTGGTGTTCGGCACGCACAACCTGTACAAGTTTGCGGAGTATCTGGACAAGTGCTTAAGTGAGCATGCGCGTGTCATCGAGATCGAGGGGGATTCCAAGACCATCATGGAGGAACTCCCCAACGAGCGCAAATACCGCTTCAAGGCCGGCGTGAACATCATGTTCGGGTGCGACAACTTCTGCACCTACTGCATCGTGCCGCACGTGCGCGGGCGTGAGAAGAGCCGCCGTCCGGAGGATATCCTGGACGAGGTGCGGCGCCTGGCGGCTGACGGCGTCACCGAGGTGATGCTGCTGGGCCAGAACGTCAATTCCTACGGCAAAGGCCTCGAAGAACCCATCACCTTTGCGCAGCTGCTGCGACAGGTCTGCGAGGTGGAGGGCATCCGGCGCGTGCGCTTCATGACCTCCCACCCGAAGGATCTGTCCGATGAGCTGATCCAAGCCATGGCGGAGTGCCCGAAGGTTTGCCGGCAGCTGCATCTGCCGCTGCAAAGCGGCAGCTCATCGCTCTTAAAGCGCATGAACCGGCACTACACCAAGGAATCCTATCTGGCACTGGTGGAGCGCATCCGGGCGGCCATTCCGGACATCAGCCTGAGCACGGACATCATCGTGGGCTTCCCGGGCGAGACCGAGGAAGACTTTGAAGAGACCATGGACGTGGTGCGCCGGGTCCGCTACGACAGCGCGTTCACGTTTCTGTATTCCCGCCGTTCCGGCACGCCGGCCGCGGATTTCCCGGACCAGGTGAGCAAGGAAGCAGCGCAGCCGCGCTTTGACCGGCTGCTCGCGCTGGTGCAGGAGATCGCCGCGGAGAAGAACGCTGCCAGAGTGGGGACCGTTGAGGAAGCCCTGGTGGAAGAGGCGGACGCGGAGCGTGAGGGGTATGTTACCGGGCGCCTGTCCGGCAACACCATGGTGCATTTCCCGGGAGATCCGGCGATGATCGGGACCATTGTTCCGGTGCATCTGACGGAATCGAAAGGCTTTTATTACATGGGCGAGGTGGCTTCATGCTGACAGAGGCGGAGAGAAAACAGCTTTCTCCGATGATGCAAAAATACCTGGAGACCAAAGAGGAATACCCGGACTGCATCCTGTTCTACCGTCTGGGGGATTTCTATGAGATGTTCTTTGAGGACGCCGAGATCGGCGCGCGCGTGCTGGAGCTGACGCTGACCGGCAAGGAGTGCGGGCTGGATCACCGGGCGCCTATGTGCGGCGTGCCGTACCACGCGGTGGATGCCTACATCACCAAGATGGTGCAGGCCGGCTACCGGGTGGCCATCGGCGAACAGATGGAGGACCCGCGGTTTGCGAAAGGCCTGGTCAAGCGCGAAGTGACCCGCGTGGTCACGCCCGGCACCATCATGGCGTCGGAAGCGCTGGATTCCACGCGCAACAACTACCTGATGTGCATCGCGTTCCTGGAAGGGGCACTGGGTCTGGCGGTCACGGACATCACCACGGGAGCGTTCTTTGTGACGGAAGTGAGCGATGCCGCCCGCCTTATCGATGAGGTGAGCCGCTACGCGCCGTCGGAGATCGTCTACAACGCCGCCTTTTCGATGAGCGGCGTGGATCTGTCCGGCCTGAAGGACCGCGGGGTGATGTTCGCGGAGGGTGTGCTGGATGCGGCTTCGTTCGAGGAGGATCGCGCCCGCCGGCTGATCACCCAGCATTTCGGCGAAGAGACGGCCGACAAAGGCTTTGCGGAGTATCCCATGGGAACTCTCGCCGCCGGCGCGCTCCTGTCGTACCTGCACCAGACGCAGAAATCCGCGCTGGGGTACCTGACCGTCATGACCACCTACGAGACGGCCCGTTACATGGTGCTGGACCAGACGGCCAGACGGAACCTGGAGATCACCGAGACGCTGCGGGACAAGACCCGCAAGGGGTCGCTTCTGTGGGTGCTGGATAAGACCTGCACGGCCATGGGGGCCAGACACCTGCGTTCGTGGCTGGAGCAGCCGCTCATGGACCAGGCGGCCATCGAAGAGCGTCTGGACACGGTGGAAGCCCTGACGGGCGAGTATGTGGCCCGCGAGGAACTGCGGGAGTACCTGAATCCCATCTACGATCTGGAGCGGCTGTCGGTGAAGATCTGCTCCGGCACGGCGGGCCCGAAGGATCTGATCGCCTTTGCCAAGTCGCTGCGCATGCTGCCGCCCATCCGCGGGGTGCTGACGGAGTTCCACCATCCGCGCACGGACGCCCTCCGGGAGCAGATCGATGAACTGGCGGATGTTGAAAGCCTGATCACGCGCGCCATCGATGAAGATGCGCCGGTGCTGGTCAAAGACGGCGGCATCATCAAGACGGGCTATTCCGAAGAAGTCGACCTCCTGCGGCGCTCGCAGACCGAAGGCAAGACGTGGATCTCCGAGCTGGAAGCCGCCGAGCGCGAACGCACGGGCATCCGGACGCTGCGCATCCGCTACAACAAGGTGTTCGGCTATTATCTGGAAGTGACCAACTCCTTCAAGGACAAGGTGCCGGAGGACTACGTGCGCAAGCAGACGCTGACCGGCGCCGAGCGCTACATCACCCCGCGTCTGAAGGAACTGGAGGAGATGATCCTGGGCGCCGAAGAGCGCCTGGGCGATCTGGAATACAAGCTGTTTACGGACGTGCGCGAGGCCGTGGCGGCCGAGATCGACCGCATCACGAAGACCACGCAGGCCGTGGCGTCGCTGGACGCATTTGCCTCGCTGGCCGCGGTGGCCGCCGCCAACCGGTACGTGCGCCCGCAGATCAACCACAAGGGCATCATCCGCATCAAGGACGGCCGGCACCCCGTGGTGGAACAGATGACGCGCGACGGCTCGTTTGTGGCCAACGACACGTATCTGGACAACAAGGACAACCGCGTGGCCATCATCACCGGCCCGAACATGGCCGGCAAGTCCACCTACATGCGCCAGGCCGCGCTGATCGTGCTGATGGCACAGGTGGGGAGCTTCGTGCCGGCGGCGGAGGCGGACATCGGCATCTGCGACCGCATCTTTACCCGCGTGGGCGCGTCGGATGATCTGGCCAGCGGCCAGTCCACTTTCATGCTGGAGATGAACGAGGTGGCGGACATCCTGAAGAACGCCACCCGCAACTCGCTGCTGATCCTCGATGAGATCGGCCGCGGCACCTCCACGTTTGACGGCATGAGCATCGCCTGGGCGGTGCTGGAATACATTGCCGACAAGCAGCTGGTGGGGGCTAAGACGCTCTTTGCCACCCACTATCACGAACTGACCGAACTGGAAGGGACGCTGCCCGGCGTGCACAACTACTGCATCGCCGTGAAGGAGCAGGGGGAGGAGATCGTTTTCCTGCGCAAGATCATCACGGGCGGTGCCGACAAGAGCTACGGCATCCAGGTGGCCCGGCTGGCGGGCCTGCCGGAGCGGGTGCTCACGCGTGCCAAGGAGCTGGTCGGACAGCTCTCCGATGCGGACATCAACGTGCGCGCCCGCGAGCTGGTGCAGGAAGCCGGCGGCAAGAAAAAAGCACAGCGGAGCAAAGAGGCGGCCGACGACGGGCAGCTCTCGCTTTTTGAGGAGGAGCCGAAGGACGACCTGCTCGAAGAGATCAAGCGGTACGATCTGGCGCAGATGACGCCGTTTGAAGCCATGAACGCGCTCTATTCGCTGCAGACGAGACTGAAAAAGAGGTAAGAAATGCCCACCATTGTACAGCTGGACAAACAGACCATCGACCAGATAGCCGCCGGCGAGGTGATCGAGCGGCCGGCTTCGGTCGTCAAGGAACTGACCGAGAACGCCGTCGATGCCGGCGCCACGGCGGTGACGGTGGAGATCAAAGGCGGCGGGACCGAGCTGATCCGCGTGACCGACAACGGCTGCGGGATCGATGCGGACCAGGTGAAGCTGGCCTTCGCGCGCCACGCCACCAGCAAGATCCGCACGGCGGCCGATCTGATCGGCGTGACCAGCCTGGGGTTCCGCGGAGAGGCCTTGTCCAGTATCGCATCGGTGGCGGAGGTGGAGCTGATCACCAAGACGGCGGAAGCCGTGGAGGGGAGCGACTACCGTATCGAAAACGGTGAAGAAAAAGGCCTGTCGGCCGTGGGCGCGCCGAACGGCACCACGTTCCTGGTGAAGAACCTCTTTGGCGCGGTGCCGGCCAGACGGAAGTTCTTAAAGACCGCCGCCACCGAGAGTGCCTACGTGACCGAGGTGTGCGAGAAGCTGGCGCTTTCCAATCCGGCGGTGTCCGTCCGCCTGATCGTCAACGGCCAGACCAAGCTGGACACGTCCGGCAACGGAAAACTGAAAGACGTGATCTACGCGGTCTACGGCCGTGAGATCCATGAGAACCTCCTGCCGGTGCAGGGGCGCTCGCAGGAACTGGGCGCCGAACTGACCGGCTTTGTGGGAAAGCCGGTCATCGCCCGCGGCAACCGCGGGTATGAGACGGTGTTTGTCAACGGCCGCAGCATCACCAGCGGCATGATCAGCCGCGCCGTGGAGGAGGCCTTCAAGCCGTTCATGATGCAGCACCGGTATCCGTTCGCGGTGCTGGACATCCGTATTCCCGGCGAGTATCTGGATGTCAACGTGCACCCGGCCAAGCGTGAGATCCGCTTCCGCAGCGAGGATGCCATCTACCGCATGGTCTACGGCGCCGTGAAGAACGCCCTGACCGGCCGTGAGTTCATCGCCGATGTGGCCCTGACGGAAGAGGTGCGTCAGGAAGCGCCCGCCGGGCGCACCGGCGAGGAGCCGTTTGAAAAGGAAAACCGCCCGCAGGCGCCCATCCGCCCGGCTGCACCGGAGACGCCGCAGGAAGCCGTCCGCGAGATGGCGGGTTTCGGCCGTCCGGCTCCGTCTATGGGCGGGCAGTACCGGTCGCTCGGAACGTATCACGCAGCTCCGGCAGCTCCTTCTTCCGGGAGTTTCCGGGCGCCGTACGCGCACGCCATGAACTTCTCGGAGGAAGCCACGCCGTACCGCATCGGGCCGAAGACGGAACCTTCCGTGGCGCCTGTACAGCCGTCAGAAGACCCGGCCGCTTACCAGAACGTTCCGGAAACGCAGGCGGTGCCTCAGCCGCAGCCGGAGCAGGCTCCTGAAGAAAAGCCCACTCCGAAGCCGGAGCAGATGACGCTCTTTGACGGGCACTTTCTGGATAAGCAGGCGGCGGTGGACCGCCGCATCATCGGGCAGGTGTTCGGCACGTTCTGGCTGATCGAGATGGGCGATAAGTTCTACATCATGGACCAGCACGCCGCGCATGAAAAGATCCTCTATGAGCGCACGGTAAAGCGCCTGGCCGAAGAGCAGGCGCCGGATTCGCAGATGGTCTCGCCGCCTGTCATCGTGCAGGTGTCCGAGCGTGAGGGGGAGGTGCTGCGCACGCACCGCGAGGTGTTTGAGAAGCTGGGCTATGAGATCACCTATTACGGCGGGCGCGAGTACGCCATCGGCGCGGTGCCGGCCGGCGCCCTGGGGGTGGATCCCCGTGCGCTCTTCCTGGAAGTGCTCGACGGCCTGGCGGCCGAAGGGCGGCTGTCGCAGGAGACCATCCTGAACAAGGCGGCGTCGCTGTCATGCAAGGCGGCCATCAAAGGCAACCATACATACTCCCTGGCGGAGGCGCAGTCGCTGATCGACCAGCTGATGCAGTGCGAGAACCCGTATGCGTGCCCGCACGGGCGGCCCACGCTGATCTCGTTCACGCGCGCCGAGCTGGACAAGAAATTCAAGAGGATCGTGTGATGAGCATCCATATGATCGCGGTGGCCGGGCCCACGGCGGTGGGCAAGACGGCGGTCTCCGTGGAACTGGCCAGGCTCCTGGACGGCGAGATCATCAGCGCGGATTCCATGCAGGTCTACCGCGGCATGGACATCGGCACGGCCAAAGTGACAAAAGAAGAGATGAAAGGCGTCCGCCACTGGATGATCGACGTGCTGGATCCGTCGGAGCCGTTTGATGTGGTGCGCTTTCAGTCCATGGCCAAGGCGGCGGCGGAAGACATCGCCGGGCGCGGCAAGCCGGTCATTGTGGCCGGCGGCACGGGGTTTTATCTGCAGGCGCTGCTGCGGGATATCGATTTCACCGAAACGGCGGAGGATGCGGACTACCGGCGGGAACTGGAAGAAAAACCCGCCGAAGAACTCTACCGGATGGTGGAGGAGGTGGACCCGGAGAGTGCCATCGCCATCCATGCCAACAACAAAAAGCGCCTGATCCGGGCGCTGGAGTTCTACCGGCAGACCGGCACGCCCATCTCGGCCCACAATGAGAGAGAAAAGCAGCGCCCGTCGCCTTACGATACCGGGATGTATTTCCTGGACCGGGACCGGGCGAAGCTCTACGCGCGCATCGAACAGCGCGTGGATGCGATGTTTGACGAAGGGCTTGCAGAAGAAGTCAGACGGCTGTATGATGCGGGGGCTGTCCGCACGAGCACGGCCATGCAGGGCCTGGGGTACAAGGAACTGTACGCCTGGTGCGCCGGGGAGTGCACGCTGGACGAAGCCCGTGCGCTCATCAAACTCAATACCAGGCATTTTGCCAAGCGGCAGCTGACGTGGTTTCGGCACACCGAAGGCATGGTGCGCCTCGACGTGGATGAATACGGCGGCGATGCGGCCGCCACCGCACGGGTGATCGCGCAGCTTGAAGAAGAACGGCAAAGGAAACAGACAATATGATCGATTATTCCACGGTGGGCATTTCCCCCGCCGTACAGGCATACGGAGAGAAGAAAGAGGCGGAACTGACTGCCCGTTTTGCGGCCATCGACCGGGTGGCCGAAGCCAATCAGCTGAAGGTGCTGGCGGCCATGCAGAAAAACCGCCTGGCGGAAGCCCATCTGGGCACGTCCACCGGCTACGGGTACAACGATGCCGGGCGCGACACGCTGGCGGCCGTCTATGCGGATACCTTTCACACGGAAGCCGCGCTGGTGCGCCCGCAGATCACCTGCGGCACGCACGCGCTGACGGTGGGCCTGTGGGCCTGCCTGCACCCGGGCGATGAGATCTTATCCGCCGTGGGCAAGCCCTACGACACGCTGGAAGAAGTGATCGGCATCCGTCCGTCGGCCGGTTCGCTGGCGGAGTATGGCATCACGTACGCGCAGGCGGACCCGGATGAGAACGGGGATCCGGATATCCCGGCCATCGTGAGCAGGATCAACGAGCGCACCCGGCTGGTGGAGATCCAGCGCTCACGCGGGTATTCGTCCCGTCCCACGCTTTCGTGTGAGAAGATCGGGCAGATCATCGCGGCCGTCAAAGCCGTGAAGCCGGATGTCATCTGCATGGTAGACAACTGCTACGGCGAGTTTGCCGAAGAGATCGAGCCGTCGGATGTGGGCGCGGACCTGGTGGTCGGGTCGCTGATCAAGAATCCGGGCGGCGGGCTGGCTTCCACCGGCGGGTATCTGGCGGGGCGGCAGGACATCATCGACCGCTGTGCCTACCGGCTGAATGCTCCGGGCCTCGGCGCCGAGGTGGGCGCCTCGCTGGGGCTGCTGCCTTCGATGTTCCAGGGCTTTTTCCTGGCACCGACCGTGACGGCCTCGGCCATCAAGGGAGCCGTCTTTGCGGCCAGCTGCTTTGAGGGGCTGGGCTTTGAAGTCATCCCGCGGCCGGAGACGCCCAGGTACGACATCATCCAGCAGGTGATCCTGCGCAAGCCGGAGCTGCTGGTGGCCTTCTGCCGCGGCATTCAGGCCGCCGCGCCGGTGGACAGCTTTGTGGCGCCGGAGCCGTGGGATATGCCCGGGTACGACGCGCCGGTCATCATGGCCGCAGGCGCGTTCGTGCAGGGCTCGTCCATCGAACTGTCGGCCGACGGGCCGTTAAAAGAACCGTATTCGGTGTTCTTCCAGGGCGGTCTGACGTGGTATCACGCCAAGACGGGCGTGCTGATGGCGGTTCAGAAACTGGTTGATGAAGGCCTGACGTTATGCTAAAATAACCACAATTACGCATCGTTTTCGGGCGTTCTTTTGTGAGAAATGTCTTCCAAAACACCTGGAGAGTGGGAAAGGGACACATTGTCACATAAGAGCAAAAGCCAGGCGGCGGGGGATATGACCCGCCCGTACGAGCGCTGCGAACAGTTCGGCCCGGAAGTGCTGGCTGACGAAGAACTGCTGGCCGTCATCCTGCGCACCGGCATGCAGGGGAAAGACGTCGTGGACGTCTCCCGCGAGATCCTGGCGCAGACAAAAGGCCTGACAGAGCTTCTGTCTCTGTCGGTGCCGCAGATGAGGCAGCTGACCTGTGTGGGCCGGGTGCGGGCCATACAGCTTGTCTGCATTGCGGAGCTGGCCAGACGGCTGGCGCGCGAAAAGGCGGCCAGGGACCTGGTACTGGACGAACCGGGCAAAGCCGCCGACTACTACATGGAACAGCTGCGCCGCCTGCCGCAGGAGCAGCTGCTGGTCGTCTTCCTGAACACCCGCCTGCGCCTCGTGCGGGAGAGCGTGGTGTCACTCGGGACGGCCGACACATCCGTCATCACCCCGCGGGAGATCCTTTTGGAAGCGCTGCGCAGCCGCGCGGCCGCCTTCCTGATGCTCCACAACCATCCCGGCGGGGACCCGGAACCCTCCGAGGAGGACATCCTCCTCACCAGGCGGGTGCGGGAAGCGGCCGATATTGTTGGAATCCGGCTGACGGACCACCTGATCATCGGTGACGGGCGGTACGTGAGCTTACGGGAACGGGGATTGCTGTAGAACATGAAGAAATTCGGAAGGATCAATCTGTCCGCACGCGCCATGCTGGGGCTGCTCACGCTGGTGTGTGCGGCCTCCCTGATCGTGAGTTATTTCAGCAGCGGGGCCGGTGTGTCCATACGCACCGCGGTCGGCGCTGTTGTCGTGCCTTTTCAGACGGGCGTCAACCAGGTGGGGCGGGCTCTGTCGGGTGTTTCCCGTGAGCGGCGCACCGTCCGGGAACTCACCGCGGAGAACGTGGCGCTGCAGGCGCAGATCGACGCCCTGCAGGAGCGCCTGGACCTGGTGGGAACGGACCTGGCGGAGCTGGACCGTCTTCGGAAGCTGACCGGCATCCGGGATTATTACAGCGGGTACGAGACGGTCGGCGCCAGCGTGATCTCCACGGGCTTTGCCAACTTTGACTATACCGTCATGATCGACAAGGGGGAGGCCGACGGCATCCGGACCGGTCAGACCGTGCTCAACGAAGACGGTCTGGTGGGTCTGGTGGTTTCCGTTGCGAAGAATTTTGCCGTTGTCCGCACGCTGATCGACCACGAGACCAACGTCTCGGCCATGCGCCCGGACACGCTGGACACCTGCATCGTGGAGGGCGATGAAAACGCCTACCGGCAGGGGTACCTTCCGGTCACGTTCATCGACAATGATTCCACCATCGAAAACGGCATCCAGCTGGTCACCAGCCACATTTCCGCCCGGTTTGCCTGCGGCATTCCCATCGGCACCGTGACGGACCTGAGACAGAACGCGGACAAGCTTTCGTACAGCGCCCGCCTGATCCCGGCGGTGGATTTCGCGCATCTGAAAAATGTCCTCGTCGTGCTTTCGGCCGACGGCGAGCCGCCCATCCCCATTGAGAGGGAGACGGAAGCCGGATCGGAGGCCGAAACCGCCGCAGAGACGGAAACGCCTTCCGCCGCGGAGGGTGAAGCGCAGGAAGGAGGTGCCGAATGATCATCCGGGCTCTTCTGACGGCGCTGGCCGTGCTGCTGGCGTATCTGGGCCAGGCCTGGCTGCCGGGTATCCTGCCGGCGTCTCTGGCCGGCATCTGTCCCAACCTGATGCTCATCGTGACCATGACCATCGCCATCCTCCGGGGGCCGAAGTTCGGCATGCTCACAGGCTTTTTCTGCGGGCTGCTGCAGGACGTCACCGGCGGCGGGCTGATCGGTTTCTTTGCCTTGTTCTACCTGTACGCGGGGTATCTCAACGGCCTGCTGCAGGAATTCATCACCGAAGACATGCTGCTCATCCCGCTGGTGGTCTTTACGGCGGATGAGCTGGTGTACGGCCTCTACGTGTTCGTGTTCCGCTTCCTGCTCAAAGGTGACCGGAACCTGATGAGCTTTGCCGCCACCAAGCTTCTGCCGGAGTTCGTGGTCTCCGTGGTGCTGCTGGTCTTTATCTACGGTCTGATCCTGCGCATCGACGGGTGGCTGACCGCACGGGAGAGAAAGAAGGAAGTGAAATTTGGCTAGGGAATTCTGGGAGCTTATCGGCGCCTTTTTCAACAAACTGGTCCGCTCCCGCCTGTTTCCTCTGGCGATCATCTTTACCCTGCTGTTCGGAGGGCTCATCGGGCGCCTGTACGCCATGCAGATCGTCAACGGGGATAAATACCGCGAAAACTATGTCCAGAAGACGCTGGCCACGCTGGACATTCCTTCCGTGCGCGGCAACATCTACGACAGCAAGGGGAACCTGCTGGCCGGCAACGAAGTAGTCTATGATCTGGTCTTCCGGGATACCGGCGCCTACCGGACCCACCAGGCCAAGAACACGGCCGCCCGCGAGATCTGGCACCTGCTGCAGCAGATCGGCGAGCCGCTCGTCACGGTCATTCCCATCGAAGCCACGCCGTACGGCTTTGTGTGGTCCACGGATTCGCCGGCAAGACGCCGCCGGTTCCTGATCGACCTGTGCGGGCGCACCTACATCGAGCGCCGCGCAAACAACGGTGAGGATGTCTACGCCTGGACGGCCACGCAGGTCATCGATTACATGAAGGCCAAGTACTACTTTGACCGCTGGGTTGAAGCCGACAAGAAAACGCCGGTCAACCCGGACAACGAGACGGCGCTGGCCGTGCTCAACATCCGCTTCAAACTCACCATGACGGCCTACAGCAAGTATCTGTCCATCTCGCTGGCTTCCGATCTGACGGACGAGGCGGTGGCGGCGGCCATGGAGGCGGCCTCGGACATTGCCGGCCTGACCGTCGAGCAGAACTACAAGCGCGTGTATCCGTACGGTCGCTACTGCGCCGCACTGATCGGCTACACCAAGTCGGCGGATGAAGAGGAGCTGGCCAGACTCCAGGAACTCTACCCGGATGCCGGCTACAAGGCGGGCGATGTCATCGGCGTCGGCGGTATCGAAGAGAACATGGAGAGCTATCTGCAGGGCCGCAAGGGCCAGCAGACCGTCTATCTGGACAGCCAGGGGCAGATCCTGAACGTGGTGGAGCGCACCGAGCCCGAGATGGGCAGCTCCGTGTACCTGACGATCGATATTGAAAAAGTCATAGGCACTTACCATCTGATGGAGCGCATGCTGGCCGGTATCATTCTGGCCAACCTGGTGGACGCCGATGAAGTGGAAGAGAAGCAGAACCCGGAGATCCCCATCCGCACCGTGCTGATCAACCTGATCAGCAACAACGTGGTGGACTACGAACTGTTTGACCGTCCGGATGCTTCGGAGCCCGAAAAGCGCATGCGCGAGGCGTTTACCGCCAAACGCGCCGAGGCGCTGGCTGTGGTGGAGCAGGAACTGTCCTCGCCCGAAGCGCGCCCCTACGAGACGCTTTCCGAAAACGAGCAGGCCTACTTTGACTTCCTCTACAGCGACCTGCTGCAGAGCTGGGGCATCTTCAAGAGCGGCGCCATCGACCGCGAGAGCGAGATCTACCTGGCCTGGGCCGAGCGGTCCGTCACCCTGCAGGACTTCCTGCGCGCCGCCATCTCCAACGACTGGATCGAGACGTCCGCCGTCAACACGGACGAAAAGTACGCCAACACGGACGAACTCTACGACCGTCTGCTGGCGGATCTGATGGGCCGCCTGGAGGAGAGCCGCAGTTTCGACAAGCTGCTCTACAGCCAGCTGATCACGGACCACGTGATCTCCGGCAACGACATCACGGCTGCGCTGCTGTACCAGGGCGTGCTGGAGCACACCGATGAGGAGCTGCAGCAGATTCAGTCCGGCGGGCGCGAAGTGGTGTTCCACTACCTGTCGGAGAAGATCCGCAGCCTGGAACTCACGCCGCAGCAGCTGGCGCTGGATCCGTGCTCGGCCGCCGTGGTCATGACGGATGTCAAGACCGGCAAGGTGCTGGATATGATCAGCTACCCCGGCTATGACAATAACTATTTCTCGGGTTCCATCGACGCTACCTATTACTCGCGCCTGATCGAGGACATGTCCTCACCGCTGTACAACCGCGCCACGCAGACCACCATCGCGCCGGGTTCCACGTTCAAGATGATCTCGCTGATCGCGGGTCTGCAGGAGAACGTCATCACCATGACGGAGGAGGTGAACTGTACCGGTGTCTATGAAAAGGTTACGCCGTCGCCGTCGTGCTGGTTCCTGGAAGGCCACGGGCCCGAAGCGGCGCGCGATGCCATCGCGGACTCGTGCAACATCTATTTCTACGAGATCGGCTACCGCCTGAGCCTCGACGACCAGGGACAGCTGAACTCGGCCGCGGGTGTCGAGAAACTGCGCACCTATGCGGAGATGTTCGGCTTCTCCGAGAAGACCGGCATCGAGCTGTCTGAATCCACACCGCACATTTCCGACCGCGAGGCCATCGCCTCGGCCATCGGTCAGGGTACTCACGCCTACTCGACGGCAGCGCTGGGGCGCTATGCCACAGCTATCGCCAGCCGCGGCAACCTCTACCGCTTAAGCCTGCTGGGCTCGGTCGAGAGCGCGGACGGCACCAGAAAAGAAGTGTTTGAGCCCGAGATCGTGCGGACGATCGAGCTGCCGGACGCCATCTGGGACGAAGTGCAGACCGGCATGCGCCTGGTCATGACCGAAGGTTCGCAGAGCGTGAACTTCACCGATATCGAGTGCTTCCCGATGGCCGGCAAATCCGGTACGTCGCAGCAGGACCTGAAGCGTTCGGAGCACGCTCACTTCATCAGCTATGCGCCGTTCGACAACCCGGAGATCAGCCTGGCGGTCACCATCCCCAACGGGTACGGATCTTCCTTTGCGGCGCTGGCGGCCAACGAAATCTACAAATTCTGGTACGGGGCCATGTCCTACGACGAAGTCATGAGCCTGGACGCCTTCAACCTCGGCGGCGCCTACAACCTCAACGACTGATGCCCGTCCTTTGAAAGAAGAGTCTATGTCACTGAAACGACTGCGCGATTATCGAATATGGGATTATCCGGTGATCCTGCTGCTCCTGGCAGCCGGACTGTCGGTGGTCGGCGTGCTGGTGATCCGCAGCGCCACCATCGGCACCGCGGACGCGGATCTGTACCAGCGCCAGATCATGGGCCTGTCCATTTCCGCGGGCATGGCCGTGATCTTCTCGCTGGTGGACTATCACCTGTACAAAAAGCTGTTCCCGGTCATCTGGGTCGTCATCGTAGCCATCCTGGCGTACGTGCTGATCGCCGGCGTGGTCCGCGGCGGCGCCCGGCGCTGGATCATCCTGCCGGCCATCGGCCAGATCCAGCCGTCCGAGTTCTGCAAGATCATGCTGGTGGTCTTCTGGGCATCGCTGATGTCGGTGCTGGAGCGGGACATCAACAAGGCCTGGGCGGTCGGCATCATCGTGGGGACCACAGCCGTTCCGCTGTTTTTGATCTTCCGCGAGCCGGACATCTCCACCACCATTGTCTGCGTGCTGCTGTTCGCGGCCATGATCTATACGGCCAAGATCAGTTACAAGTGGATCCTGGGGGTGCTCGGTGTCATCGTGCCGGCGGCCGGCGCGTTCTTCTGGTATCTGTTCGCCAACGAGCAGGAACTGGTGGAGAAGCACTACTGGGCACGCCGCATCCTGGCGTTCTTCCGGCCGCAGCAGTATGCGGATCTTTACTACCAGCAGGAGAACTCCATGATGGCCATCGGCTCCGGCGGCCTGGCCGGCAAGGGGCTGTACACCACCACATTTGAATCGGTCAAGAACGGCAACTTCCTCTCGGAAGCGCAGACGGACTTCGTGTTTGCCGTGGTGGGAGAGGAACTGGGCTTTCTGGGAGCGGCCGGCATCCTGTGCGGCGTGCTGCTGTTCATCATCCTGTGCCTGAACGTGGGCCGTCGGGCGCCGGATATGTGCGGGCGGCTGCTGTGCACCGGGTATGCGGCGCTGATCGGCTTCCAGACCATCGTCAACATCAGTGTGGCTACGGGAATGATGCCCAATACCGGCATCCCGCTCCCGTTCATCAGTTTCGGCACCAGCTCCCTGCTGAGCGCCTTCGTGGGCCTGGGGATCGTGCTGAACGTCGGGTTGCAGCGTAAAAAGAAAGAGAAAGATGATTGGAGGGTCGTATGAAGATCGGAATGCTCGCTCATGATTCCAAAAAGATGCTGATGCAGAATCTGTGCATCGCCTACCAGGGGATCCTGAAGAAGAACGACCTGTACGCCACCGGCACAACGGGCCGGCTGGTGGAAGAGCAGACAAATCTCATCGTGCACAAATACCTTCCCGGCCACCTGGGCGGGGTGCAGCAGCTCGGCGCGCAGATCGAGAGCAACGAGCTGGATCTTCTGATCTTCCTGCGGGAGCCGGTGGCTCCCAAAAAGACGGATCCGGACGCGGATTACCTGTTCCGCCTCTGCGACCGCAACAACATTCCGCTGGCCACCAATCTGGCCACGGCCGAACTCCTGATCCGGTCGCTCGAGGCCGGTGCCATGGAGTGGCGCGAAGCCTACAAATGATGACCGCCGGAGGGATTTCCGTGAAAAGCGGTTGTCTTTTCCCTGTGGTTCGCCTATAATATCATCAAAAGGAGGTACGTGATTTATGATACAGATCATTTCCGGAAATAAAGGCAAAGGCAAAACCAAGATCCTGCTTGAGCAGGCCAACAAGGCAGTCAAAGAAAAAGACGGCTCCATCGTTTATCTCGACAAGTCCATCAACCACATGTATGAGCTGAACAACCGCATCCGTCTGATCAACGTGCTGGACTACCACATTGACTCGAAAGAGCGCTTCTTCGGCTTTATTTCCGGCATCATCGCTTCGGATCACGATCTTGAGCAGATTTACCTGGACAGCTTCCTGAAGCTGGCCCGCATTGAAGCTGACGAGATCGAGGGAGTCATTGATTTCCTGAACTTCATCGGCTCCAAGAATCAGGTTACGTTTATCTTAAGCGTTTCCGCTGATGAGTGTGACCTTCCCGAGAGCGTCCGCAAGTACGTGACCGTCTCCCTGTAAGACGGGTACGGATGGCAGCGCGCAAAGAGAAAAACATCATCCGCTATAAGAGGCCAATTCGCGTCAATGTGGGATTGGCCCTCTTTTTGTTTATCTTTGTTTACCTGGTCATCCTCACAACGCTGTATCTGACCCGCAAGGAGATCCGTTTCTACCAGGTGGAGGCCGGTGCCATCACACAGGAGGAGACTGTGACCGCGCTGATCCTGCGGGATGAGCAGGTGCGCGGCATGGACGCCTCCGGCACCGTGGATTTCTTCCTGAACGAAGGAGACATGGCAGACCGCAGCGAAACGCTCTACACGATCGATGTCAACGGCACCTTCTCCGAGAAGCTGCATGAGGCCATGGCCGGCATGGATTCCTTCCCGGAATCCACGGTGCGGGAGATGAAAAAAGAACTCTACGAGTTCCGCACCAGCTACGATGACCTGGCGTTTTCGGATGTCTATCTGATCCGCCGGGACCTGGAGATGGATGTGCTCAACTCGCTCGGCCAGACCGCGCTGGACAGCCTGCGCGGCAGCGAGACCTTCGTGGAAGGCACGGCGGAGGTTTCGGGTCTGGTGTCTTTCGCGCTGGACGGGTATGAGTTCCTGAAGGAGGCGGACATCACTGCCGCCAGTTTTGACCGTTCGGAATACACGCGCACCATCCACCGCAGCGGTGAGCTGCTGAGTGCCGGCACGCCCATCCTCAAGACCATCACGGATCAGTCTTTCTCGCTGATCTGGCCGGTCAGCGACGAGGACTATCAGGACCTGTACGAGCTCTCCGTCAGTGACCTGTCCGCGGCCAACAAGCGCGTGACCTTTACCATTTTATCCACCGGGCAGAACGTGTCCGCGCCGTTCCATCTGTTTACGGCGGCCGACGGAACCAAGTTCTGCTCGCTGGATGTGCCGAAGTACGGCGCCCGCTACACCGATGACCGGTTCCTGGACATCAAGCTGGTCAAGCAGAAGACGGAAGGCCTGAAGATCCCGGAATCCGCGGTGATCACGCAGTCGTTCTACGTGATCCCCAAGGAGTACGCGGCGTACGGCGGCAACCAGAACACGTACGGCTTCCTGCGGCGCAAAGCCGGCGAGGAAACGCCGGAGTTCATCTCGCCGACGTTCTACAGCCTGTCGGCGGATGGCTACTATTACGTGAACCAGAAGGATTTTGCGGCGGGGGATACCATCTACCTGCCGGATTCGGACCAGACGTTCGTGGTGGCCGAAACCAGGGAACTGGTGGGGGCGTTCAACATCAACCGCGGCTACGCCGTGTTCCGCCAGGTGGAGATCCTCGAGCACACGGAGAACATGCTGCTGATCCGCAGCGGCACACCGTACGGGCTCGCGGTCTATGATCACATCGTCCAGGAGAACCGCGGTGTCAAAGAGTTTGATGTGATCTATTAAAAGTGAAAATAACTTGTTTACAGTCAGTATAAAGGGGAGAGGCTTCTCTCAAGTATGATCGGTATCGGGAGGTAAGATACGATGGGTGTAATGGACAAGATGCTTAAGGCAATGGCCCTCAATGTGGAAGACGATGAGCCCGAAACGGATGAGGAGATCACCGAAGAAGACGACGAGATCGTGACCAGCGAAAACCGCGGCGGTCTCTTTGCCCGCTGGAAAGAAGACCGGACACCGGTGGAAGACGACGCGCCGGCCGAGGAGGATGAGGACGACTACGTTCCGCCGCGCCGTGAGCGCGTGCGGGCCGAGCGCGCCGAGCGTGCGGAAGCGCGTGCCGAGCGCGAGCCGGCACCGGCCAAACCGTCCCGCAGGCTCTTTGCGGAGCGCCGGGAAGCCGCTTCTTCGTCCGATGACGGCTCCCGCCGCAAATCCATGGTCTCCATGGTCATCGCCCGCTCCGCCGAGGATTCCGAGCAGATCGTGGATCTGCTGATCAGCGGCCGTTCGGTGGTCATGAATCTGGAAGCCGTGGGTCTGACGGATGCGCAGCGCATCATCGATTTCGTGGGCGGCGCCTGCTATACCATCGGCGGCTCCCTGCAGGGTATCTCCAACAAGATCTTCATCGCGGCGCCGGGTTCCGTGGATCTGTCCGGGGATTTCATCGAGATGGTCAACGATACCCTCAACATGAATACGCTGAATCTCTCGATCTACTAAACACAAGGAGCCTTCAGAAGAATGGATCAAACGAAAACACCGCGCATGAAGACCGCCGGCTTTGTGATGATGGCCGTGCTGGTCCTGATCGACCAGCTGACCAAGTACTGGGCGGCCACCACGCTGAAGGCGGCATCCATCCCCCTGATCCCGGGCGTCTTTGAACTGTCATACGTGGAGAACCGGGGCGCGGCTTTCGGCATCCTGCAGAACGCCAACTTCTTTTTCCTGGCGGTCACGCTGATCATGCTGGCCGCGATCGTGGGCGTTCTCCGCAAGGTGCCGGAGGAGAAGCGGTACACGCTGTTCACCCTCTGCCTGTTCGGCCTGATGGCCGGTGCGGTGGGAAACCTCCTGGACCGCATGATGAACGGCTATGTGGTGGATTTCCTGTATTTCTCGCTGATCAACTTCCCGGTGTTCAACGTGGCGGACATCTGTGTGGTCTGCTCCGTGATCCTGCTGATCATCCTGATGGTTTTTGTCTACAGGAAGGACGATGATCTGGCCTTCCTGAAGCCGGGTACGAAAGCAGACGGGGACGAAAAGAAGTGACGGACATTTTCTACCGTGTGGAAGAAGGAGAAGAAGAAGCGCGCCTCGACCGGTATCTGGCGGCGCGCTTTTCCGAGCGCTCACGGACGTTCTGGCAGAAGCGCATCGCGGCCGGAGACGTGACGGTGAACGACCGTCCGGTCAAGCCCAGCTATGAGCCGGCGGCCGGCGACGGCATCCGCATCCGCGTGCCCGAAGTGACGCCGGTGGCCATCGCCGCCGAGGACATCCCGCTGGATATCGTCTACGAAGATGCCGATGTCATCGTGGTCAACAAGCCCAAAGGCATGGTGGTGCATCCCGCACCCGGCCACATGACCGGGACGCTGGTCAACGCCTTGCTGTATCACTGTACGGATCTGTCCGGCATCAACGGCGTGGAGCGTCCGGGCATCGTGCACCGGATCGACCGCGACACCACGGGCCTGCTGGTGGTCTGCAAGAACGATGCCGCGCATACAGCCATCGCCGCGCAGCTGGCGGTTCATTCGCTGCAGCGCCGCTACCGGGCCATCGTCTACGGGAATCTGCGCGAGGACGAAGGGACGGTCAACGCGCCCATCGGCCGCAGCCCTGCGGACCGCAAGAAGATGGCGGTCGTGCCGGGCGGACGGGAAGCCGTGACGCACTGGAAAGTGCTGGAGCGCTTTGGGGACTGCACCTACATCGAATGCCGCCTGGAAACGGGAAGAACGCACCAGATCCGCGTGCATATGACGAAGATCGGCCATCCGCTGGTGGGCGATACGGTCTACGGCCCGGCGGAAGGGAAACTGGCCGGCTTGAGCCTGAAAAACCTGCACGGGCAGTGCCTTCACGCGTATCTGCTGGGGTTTGTTCACCCCACAACCGGCGAAGAGGTCGTGTTTTCCTCGCCGCTTCCGGATGAAATGGAAGAACTTCTGACGGCGCTTCGCGCCCGGAAATGAACCACCTATACAAAAGTGCCTGACTTGTGGTATAATCCTGTTAGAAGAGGGGAAGGCGGTCGCCTTCCAAAGGGAGAGAGACCACCGGAAGGAGGTACTATATGGCAGACAAACAGCAAGTCATCACCATCGGACGGGAGACCGGCAGCGGCGGACACCAGATCGGGCAGATGCTGGCAGAGCGTCTGGGCATCCGGTACTACGACAAGGAACTGCTGGCACTGGCCGCCAAGGAAAGCGGCATCGTGCAGGACCTGTTTGAGAATTACGACGAGAAGCCGGTCGGCAGCTTTCTGTTTTCCACCGTTATGAACACGTACTCGCTGGGAGCCGGCGTGGGCGGCACGGAGCAGCTTCCCATCAACCACCGCGTCTTCCTGGCGCAGTTTGACACCATCAAGAAGGTGGCGGAGGATCACTCCTGCGTCATCATCGGGCGCTGCGCAGACTATGCGCTGTCGGACAACCCGCATATGGTCAGCGTGTTCATCACGGCGGACAAGGAAGACAAGGTGAAGCGCATCGCCGAGCGCGACGGCATCTCCGAAGACAAGGCGGCGGATCTGATCGCCAAGAGCGACAAGAAACGTGCCAATTACTACAACTATTTTACCTCAAAGACCTGGGGGAGCGCCTCCTCGTATGATCTGATCCTGAACAGCTCGCGTATCGGGTACGACGGCTGCGTGGAGATCATCCTGGAATACCTTCGCCAGAAGCGCCTGAAAGAAGAGAAGTAAAGCCGGCCGGCGCCCGGCGGGAGAGTAACCGAAATGCATAATGAATTGCTGCATATCGGGCCGATCACCATCTACGGATACGGCCTGATGATGGCTGTCGGCATTGTGGCAGCGTTTCTGGTGGCCATGAAGCGCGCCAAAAAGTACGGTACCGATGAAGATACCGTCTTTTACCTGGGCATTTGGGCCGGTATCGGCGGTCTGGTCGGCGCCAAGGTCATGTACTGGATCGTGGAACTGCCGACGTATCTGGCCAACCCGAAGCTGTTCCTGAACGTGGCGGACGGCTTTGTGGTCTATGGCGGTATCGTCCTGGGAATTTTCACAGGCTGGCTGTATACCCGGCGCAAACATCTGAATTTCTTTAAGATGTTTGATCTGGTCATGCCGTCCATTGCGCTCGCACAGGCGTTCGGCCGCATCGGCTGCTTCCTGGCCGGGTGCTGCTACGGCAAAGAGACCGCGTCCGCCTGCCACATCGTGTTCAAGAATTCCCAGTTTGCCCCCAACAATGTGAAGCTGATCCCGACGCAGCTCATGAGTTCGGCACTGAATTTCCTGCATTTCGGCGTGCTCCTGGGCTTTGCCCGCAAAAAGCGCTACGATGGCCAGGTGGGCAGCCTGTATCTGATCCTGTACAGCATCGGACGGTTTGCCATGGAGTATTTCCGCGGAGATCCGCGCGGGAGCGTCTGGCTGTTTTCCACATCGCAGTTCATCGCCATTTTCACGCTGATTGCGGGCGTGGTGCTGTACCGGATGTGCACAGTACGCGGCGCCATTGCCGAAGCCGATGCGGAATACGAAGCCGAAAAAGCCGCTGCGGAAACGAAAGACACGGATGCTGCAGACAAGACAGCTGATGAAGCTGAAGCAGAACCTGCAGACAAGACGGCTGCCAGCGAAGAAACGTCCGAGGAAGCCGACCATACCGAGGAATCCGCTGAAAAGCCGGAAGCCTGAAAAAGAACCCCGGAAAGGCCTGATACAGGCAATTCCGGGGTATTTTCGGGATAAATGCTCTTTTTCGTAGTATTGCAGTTATGCGAAAACAGAATTTCCATCAACCAGACTCAGCCCGTCGGCATTGCCAGATGTCCTTCTGCTTTTTCGATGTCTGATGAAACAAACTCCCGCTTACCGGATGAGGCTTCTGCCGCTCTCACCCGTTTCATCAGCCGGGCATAGCTTTCCTCCACCTTATCCGGAGGATCCATCCCATATCCGATGCCAAGGCATATCAGTTCCTTTAATTTGTCAGTTGTCAGCATGATCATTCACAACCTGTTATTTGACTTCACCGCACCCGGAGCATCGGTATCCGTCCACGATCCAGCGCTGTTCATACTGAGCGTCGTGATGCACGGTTCCGTATTCCGCATCATGATGTACCGTCTGGTACTCAGCTTCATGATGAACGGTCTGGTATTCCGCGTCATGATGGACGGTCTCATACTGCGCATCGTGATGGATGGAATCAACTTCAGTGTTTCTGGAATACCAGCCGGCGGCACCATCGTGAACATCCATCAAATGATTCACGTATTCTCCCGGACAATTGACAGTCAGATCGATCCCACATTGATTGCAGAAACTGTGACACTCATATATGGGCTCATCCCATTCCTCTTCCACCATGACTTGCTCATCCCAGGCATCGCTGACCAGTAACTGCTCATCCCAGGCATCCTTTACGAGTATCTGCTCATCCCAGGCTGCTTTTGCCACGATCGGCTCATCATAGGCATCCCGGATCATGACGTTTTCGTTATGGCCGATCTCCTCCCACGTGTGTTCATGAGCAGTCGGTGCAACCGTGGTGACACTTTCGACGTTCTCGGCTGTATCTTCTGCGCTTTCAACAGAACTCAGCATGGCGATTTCCGTTTCAGCAGCCGACTGTTCCGCTTCTGCTTCGGTGTAGTTCTGAGCCAGGATGGTTTTCGCTCCTTCAGATTCCTTCGCTTCCGATGTCCTGGCAGCGGCGGCTTTTTTCTGCTTTCTGAAGGAAGCAGCCGCAGAGGTTTTCGACGGGGCGGATGTTTGCTCCTCGGAGGAGGCCTTGTGAACATCGTCATTCGGAGTGACGGTATTGCCGTCCGAACAGCCGGCTGAAGCGATCAGCAGTGTCAGGACAATGAGTACAAGCCAGCTGTTGCTTTTCTTCAGCAGTTTACGGATCGGCTTTGCGATCCACGCGATGGGATCTGTCATTGCTTTGGTCCAGGCTTCTTTCCCGGAAACTTCCGTGGTCTTCCGGTTGTACCGGTACGAAAGTGCCGTGCTGGCGGCCAGCATGACGATGGTCAGTCCGATGAGGCCCCACCAGCCGCCGGGCATCGCCTCTGCCGCACGCTGCGCGGCGTCTGCCAGATCGTTGCCGAGATTGCAGAGAAAAGTGATGATGGTCTTCATGTTGTGTTCCTCCCTGGATGGTTTTGAAGTGCCTGTGCGGCCCTTCTGTATATAAGACGGCTCAAGAAGGAAAATGGTTATATGTCTGTATCCGTTTTTGTCGAAAAGCGGCCGCTTTGCGATAAAGCGGCCGCCTGCTGGGGTTCTTATTTTCTTCTGCGCTGAAAGAGTTTGAGGATCAGATCCAGTACGATGGCGGCGGCCAACACCTTGATGAAACACATGGGCATGAGCAGGACGATCATGAGCATGAGGATCACCGGTATCAGGTAAGCAGCCAGATAGATGCCGATCACCTGGACAAACACGTCTGTGCCGGAGTCTGCGCCAAACAGTTTTCCGAAGAGGCTTTCAAAGCCGGAGGAATACCAGTCCAACACGTGAGGCTCGGACGTCAGTTCCAAGAACCGGACGATGGCGCTGCCCTCATAGAAGAGCTCGTGGTACTGATCACGCCAGCCGATGGAAAAGACGGTGAAGACCACACCGAGCACCATGGTGATGGCGAGGACGATGCAGGTGATCCTCATGTGGTCCCAGAGCCAGGTTAGAAACAACAGGATCAGGTTGAACAGAAAACTGCAGGACATCTTCCAGAATGCCCAGATAAAACCTAAGCTGATAAAGACCAGAATGTAGGCTACGAACATGATGACTCTCCTTTACTCTGTATTCGACGGGATGCGGATCACGGTGTGGGTCCGGCCAGGATCATCACGCCGAAGGTGGAGGGGACGCCTTCATACATCACCTGGTAGATGGTGATGGCCACGCGGGTGTATGCCGGATTGACCATGGCGGCGTAGTGACTGGGGGAGTTTTTCCAGCCCTCAAAAGCAACGGCTCCGTCACAGGTGCTGCGGCTGTGCATGATGTTTTCCGCACAAGGCGTCTGATCTCCCATCACCTTGACAAACTCGCTCCAGAAGAGGTCGTGGGTGCAGTTTGCCGGCAGCTGCTGCGCTCTGACATTGGATACCTGAAGGCAGGCACTGTCCCAGACCAGTTCCGGGAGTCCCAGGCTTCTGCGCAGCTCGTTGGTGAGTTCAAAGCACTGCATGGCCGCGGCTTCATCGAAATACGGATCGAAGGCAGGTGCCGGTTCGGTCTCGGGTATATAGATGGGTGCGCTTAACGCATCCGGCGCCAGGATCAGATATCCGTCGCACCATTCTCCCTGGGCGCTCATATGATCGTAGAAAGCGACACCGATGCGGGTGAGGGACGGATCCAGCAGCTTCTCGGGTTCGCCGGGATAGTTTTTCAATCCTGTGAAATGCTTTGCAGCGGTTTCGGAGGCCGGACCGTACATGCTGACGTAATGCATCGTATTGCAGTTCAGCCGCTTCAGGTGCTCTTCCGTCACGTCCGTCGCCACGCCGGTGCTGCGCTTTGCGCTCAGTTCCGCGGAAACCTGTGCGCACGTATCATCCCAACGCACTTCAGGAAGGCCGTTAGCCTGACGGAACGCATTGAGCTGCTGGACAAATTCGGACGCCTTGGCGTTGTTGAAGCCTTCTGTAAAGGCAGGCGCCGGAGCGGTGGGAGCAGCGGTTTCTGCGGGAGCGGGTGCTGCAGGAGCGGGGGCGGCACTCTCCTGCGCTGCCGGTGTCTGTGCGGGAGCAGCGGGAGTCTCGGTGGGCGCCGGTGCGGGTTCGGCAGCGCGTGCTTCCTGAGAGGCGTTCTCTGCCGGTGTGGGAGCGGTCGGCTGAGCGGCAGAGGGATTGACGTTTTCCGCGGCGTCCGCCGCAGCCGGAAGCCCGAGGGCTTCTTCGGAGGCGTCAGCCTCGGCGGATGCCTCAGACGTCATGCCGGCCTTTCCGGCGGGCCGGGCATGCACCGCGAGGGCTTTCCCGGTCGGTCTGTAAGCGTGATCACGTCTGGTGGAAGGCTCACGGGAAGCCTCGTCTGCCGTTTGAAGCTCTTCTTCGGTGGACGCCGGGGTGTTCTCTTCTGTGGTCTCCACGGCAGCGGTCTGAGCGGTGGTTTCCGGCAGCGTGTCCGCCTGCGTGGCTTTCCGGCAGCCGGAAAGGATCAGGATGATACAGGTGACGGTCAGAATGGCGATGTGTTTTTTCATGATGGTCCTCCTTTTGGATCTCATAGATAAAGACCGCCTGAGAACGGAAAAGGTTATACGGTTTCTGGACATTATTTTTCGCCTGTCTCCGGGTGCTTCTTTTCCATGATCCGGATGAGTGAACGGATCAGCTCCGTCTCTTCGGCGGTCAGGCCTTCCGTTTGGATGGAGCTGCTTTCAGACAGTCCAAACAGGTAATCGACGCTCACTTTGTATATGGACGCAAGCCGGCATAAGACTTCAAACGAAGGCCTTCTGGTGCCGGTCTCGTAGGTAGAGATAGCCGCTTTGTTCAGTCCGACCATGGAAGCCACCTGGGCCTGCGTCAGATGCGCGTTTTGACGCGCCAGCTTCAGTTTTTCAGCCAAGTGCTCCAAAATCTGTCACCTCCTTATGGCTTTGGCATAACTATATAATTGTACTCATAAGAGGGTGACTGTTGGGCTTATGAAAGTTGCCGTATCGTAAACAGTCCATCAGGTGCTGATATGCGTTCAGGCGGCCCCTCCTGTTAGGAAAGACCGCCTGAAAAGGGTTTTGGTTATATGGTTTGTGATGAGTTTCAGTCGGGTTTGGTCTCGCCGCACTCCTCGCAGATGCAGCCGGTGACTATGGTTTCATCCCACGCGTCCGATACCAGCACGGTCTCATCCCAGGCTTCCTTTTCCACCACCGTGTGGGTGACGGTCTCATCCCAGGCCTCCGCTTCCAGCACGGTTTCGTCATAGGCTTCCCGGAGGAGCACCTGGATGGTTTCATAATCTCCCCCGTAACCTGTGACGGGGACTAGCGCGCCGCTTCCCGTGCACCCGTCATTGTGTTGGAGCTCGCCATATTTCTGCAGATTCGTCATGTCAGAGCCGGGGCCTTCATATATGAACCCCGTGGCGCCGCAGGCAGGGCAGGCGTACATATTGTACGTCTCTCCATTTGGGACGAACGTCGTTTCTTCTGTATACTCCGCCTCGTGGTGGATGGTGCGGATCACCGCGTCGTGGTGGATGACCTCCGTCTCCGTACTGATTTCTGCTTCGTGGGGGATGACCTCATACTCCGCGTCGTGATGGATGGTTTCCGTCACTTCCACCCAGTTGTGCACATGGGCCGGTGTGGTCTCTTCGGTGCTGCTTTCGGAGGTTTCAGCTGTGGACGACTCGGTGGCGGCTTCCGAGGTGATCATGGTGACAGTCTCAGGGGAAGGGGGTCGATCTCCTTTCCCGGCCAGAGAGCCAATGCCGATGCCGCCGCCAATGACGGCAGCCATCACCAGCACGCCTAACCCGGCCTTGGCCAGTCCGGGAAGCCCCGCCAGCCAGGCGCCCAGGCCGCCGGCTGAACCGATGGCAGCGCTGCCGGTGGCCGCAGCACCGGCGCCTCCCGCAGCAGCGGCTGCAGCTGCCACCGCGGAAGCACCGGCAGCCGAAACCGCCACCAGTGCGGAGGCTTCGGCCTCGGCGTGAAAAAGCCACAGGAAAAAGGAAAACGGTGCCAGGGAATACAGCTTCGTCCCCTTCTTTTCCAACTCTTCCACTTTGGCGGTGATCTTCTTGCGGGCCTGGTAGAGCGACTGCTTGACAGCGTTCTCCTTGACGCCGGTGATCTCCGCGATCTCTTTCACCTTCATCTGGTTGTAATAGTACAGGGTTACGGAGATGCGCTGGCCATCCGGGAGGTCATCCAGGATCTCCCGGATGAGGCGCTGCGTCTCCTGCCGGCTGTAGGCCTGCTCCGGCTGATAGTCATCCGGATTCCGGACATAGTGGTCAGATGGGAAGGCAGACTCTTCTTCCCCCTCAGGCGTCAGCGACGTGAACGTCTTTTCTGTCGCCATGCCTTTCTTCAGATAATCGTTCGCGCAGTTGGCGGCGATCCTGTTTACCCAGTAAGGGAATCTGCCGGGTTCTTTCAGCTGATTGATGTATTGGTACACCTTCAGGAAGGCATCCTGCGTGAAGTCTTCGGCCAGATGCTCGTCATTGAGCATATAGTAAAGGCCGCTCTTCACGCGGTTGTAATACGCGGAGTAAAGCATATTGAAGCCTTGCTCATCGCCCGCCTGAAAGCGGGTGACAGCCTGCTGCAGCATCTTTTCGTCCATGGTCGTTCGTCCTTTGGTCTCTGTCGGAAAGGAGGGCTTGTAACCGCCCCGCCTTTATCATAGCACAGGATGGGCAAATATTGAATATAGATAAATAACTTCTTACGGCAGAAGGTCGGTATCGTACTGATACTCGTCCGTCTTTGAAAGCACCTCTGCGTCCAGGAAATCCTGCACGGATTTGAATCCATAGCCGGAGTTGCCCTTAATGGGCCCCTTGCCGAACACAACCTGCGTCATCTTGAAGTATCCGTTATCGGTATACCGGTACGATTCCGCATCCAGCTGCATCTGCCCCTGCGCGTCGGTCAGGACGTTGTCATAGGTAAAGACATAGTAGTAGGACATGGCGGTACCCTCATACTCCATCGACACCTCGTAAAGCACATACAGGCGGGTGGTCGGCCTGGTGGGCATCGGCTTCAGATCTTTCCGGCTGATGATGGCGCTGCCCACGCGTGTCATACCGCGGTAGTAATCGCTGTTCGGGAAGCCCGACATGCCTTTGTTGGCATACGCCTGCATGAAATCTTCAGCAGCCCGGTCCACGCGCACCAGAACCTCTTCCGACACGTCATCCAAAGACGTCGCATACCGGTTCAGACTGTCGGCCGTGTACTCACAGGAAAGGCGTGAAGGCGTGTAGCCGTACTTCGCGCAGAAATCGACGATGTCGCCATATCCGGTGCTGTCGATCTTCAGCGTGACGGTCTGGCCGGTCATGATGTGGCCGCTTTCTTCGCAGATGAACTGCAGCGTGCCGACCGGCATCCCGGCCTGCTCCACCTGGATGGAGCCGTTCGGCGAGATGCCCGTAAAGGACACCGTGATATACTCGAACGGATCGAAGGATGTCATCTCCGTAAGCCCGGAGACGGTCACGTCACAGCTGCTCTTTTCAGCAGCCATCCCTCTTTCGGCCAGGTAGGCGTCCAGATCGCCGTTCGGCGCTTCACAGGTGATGGTCACGGTGTCGCCATTGGAAAGGCCTTCCGGCTGGGAAGCCTTGAACGTAAGGCCCTTCACCGTCTGTTCCTTCGTCTGGATCTTCACCTCCCCTTTCCCGGAAAAGCCTTCGAAGGTCACCTCAATCTCCGAAAAAGGATCGTACACCTCGCGCTCCGGAAGGCCGGTCACCTTCACGGTGATGTCCTTGAAGCGGAAACGCACCTTGCTGAGTTTGGCAAGCTCCTCCTGGCTGGCGGTGAAGTGGTACGTCACCGTATCCCCGTTGGAGAGGCCTTCGGAAGCGGACCACTCTCCCTGCATGGCGCCCGAAGCCGCCCACACGGCACCAAGCTTCTCTTCGTCGGACTTGCCGGCCGCCTTGTCGATGGCATTCTGAAGGCCTGCTTCATCGAGGGACAGCTCGGGCTTTCCGTAGCCGTTGCTGCCGGTGAACGTCACCTTGACGTAGTCATTCAGGTTGATCGTCTTGCCGCCTCCACAGCCGGCAAGCGCCAGCAGCGCCGTCATGACCAAGAGCACGAACCAGTTGATCTTCTTCATTGTCTTTCTCCCTTGCATGGATTGTTTTGACGGGGTTCAGAACTGCCCCTCTGTATAAGAGACGCCCCGTGAACGAAAATGGTTATATGGATCCATTATATTTTTTTTGAGTTGACAGTTGGTGTGACGGAATCTGCCGTATTGTAAACCGGAGATGGTTCGGGGAGGTGGTGCCACGGACGGCAGAAAGGCTTTTTTTGGCGCATGAAAAAAGCCGCCTGGAAAGCCGGGCGGCTTGAAAGAGTCCGTATCGTATGGTTCAGCGGTTACGGTTCGATGGAAATCCACATGGAGGGGCGGACGCCGCAGGACTCCTCTGGTTTCATTACATAGTTAACTGTAAACGCAGTCGGACTTTGTATGTGCAGGAACCCTTGATAAGTCCGATAGATGCAATTACCGCCCCCTGATTTGCCGGAACCGTCATATTCATCCCGCAGCCAGACGCCGTCATCCTCCCTGTTGCCGTTTCTCGCCAGGACATAGGGGGTGAAAATCGGGGTAAGATCGATGTTGTTCAGCGAAAGAGCTGTTATTTCGTCATAACTGAAGATATACACATGATTGTTTATTCTGCCTTGTGTGACTGCACTCAGATCGGGAATATGCGAGTCCAGGATCTTTTTCGTTTCATCGTAGGTAAAGGCGTTCCAGTAAAAATTACCTTCCAGAAACTCCCGAACGGCGGACCTCATGTACCGGGAATCCGACATAGCCATATATTCCAGCACATATTTGGACATCAGCAACGCTTTGTTTCCTGTATTCTGGACCACGATCCATTCAATGGGCTCGGGTCCGTTGGAGGTGTTGTTATCCTGCTCGTATTTGCCCATCGTGACGACGCTGCCGATCGCATATGGGTCTGTGGGGGTATTCTTATCGACAATATGCCCGGCATTCTGGGTGGTCCCGTCGGTATAGGTGATGATCAGATTGCCGTCACCATTTACAGTGACATCGGTAATGCCGCGGCCGGTGTCTCCGGTGTCTCCTTTATCACCTTTGATATTGCCGAGGTTTACCGGGCGGTAATCGGGTGTCAGTACTACGATCAGTTCATCATTGATCCTCTGGATCAATTCAATACCGACCCCATCCTTGCCGTTGCTTCCATTGTTTCCGTTCTTTCCGTCCTTTCCGGGCTGTCCGTCAGCACCGTCCTCTCCGTCTTTACCGTCCTTTCCCACGACCGTGCCGAGGTTCGTCGTCGAGCCGTCCGTGAAGGTGAAGACCAACTCCCCGGCTTCGTTGATGGAGGCAGACTCAATGCCTCTTCCGTCTGCGCCGTCCTGACCGTCCTTGCCGTCAGCGCCATTGGCACCGGGGGCACCATCCTTTCCCCGGATGTTTCCAAGTTCTATATTGTTCCCGTTTGAGAGCGTCATGGTGAGACTGCCATCATCCGAGATGGCGACAGACGAAACGCCTATGCCGTCGGCACCGTTCTGTCCGTCTTTGCCGTCTTTGCCATCCTGGCCGTTTTCACCGTCTTTTCCGTCCTGGCCATCCGCGCCATCTCTGCCGTCTTTTCCGTCCTGGCCATCGGCACCGTCTTTGCCGTCGGCGCCATTCTGCCCGTCACGGCCGACCACCCGGCCTACGTTGAGGACCGAGCCATCCGTCAGCGTCAGGACCAGTTCACCGGCGTCATTGACAGCCACCGTGGAGATGCCGGTCCCGTCTGCTCCCGCGGCTCCTGTCGCGCCTATGGCACCCGTATCGCCTTTTTCGGCCTTCACAGAGCCGGCGTTGTGGGCGGTACCATCGGTATAGGTGATGATCAGTTCCTGGCTGGCGCTGATGGTCACGGAAGACACACCGACACCGTCTTTCCCGTCCGTACCGTTGGTTCCGGCCGGTCCGGCAGGCCCTGCACTGCCGTCTGCGCCATCCCTGCCATCCTTGCCGTCTGCTCCGTTGGCACCGTTGAGGCCATTCCGGCCATCGGCTCCGGGAGCACCGGGAGCGCCGTCGGCCCCGTCTTTTCCGTCTGCACCGTTGGCGCCGGGAGCGCCGTCCTGGCCGTTTTTGCCATCAACGCCGTCACGGCCGGGCGCACCCAGCACATGGCCGGCGTTAATGGTCTTCCCGGTAGACAGTGTGATGATCAGATCGCCGTCCGCGCTCACGCCGGCCTCTTTGATGGTCGTGTCCGGGATGTTCTGCACGGCTTTCCTGGCGGCACGGCCGCCGGCAAACGTGCCGATGCCGAAAGCCAGCAGCAGGCAGGCGATGGCCAGCGCAGCCAGCAGGAGGCCCTTCCGGGTGCGGTTCTTATGCGGGGTGTTGTCATTCATAGGTTCATAACTCCTGTATAAAGGATTGAAAAATGTCTGAAAATCTTTGTCTTGAAAAAGTATGAAGGAAATCCGGGAGATTGTCAAGAAAGAACGGATATCTGATTCAGATCAATTTATTATTTCGAAGTATTGCACATAATGCGAAGAAGTGCTATCATCAAACTGCCCTCTTCCGTAAGCGATGTCACAGTGGGTTGAATCTTAAGGAGACTGTCATGTCTGTTGAATACCGCGATGAACAGAACCGCAAGGCTGAAGATAAGATCCGCCGTGTGCTGAAGACCGCCCCCTCTTACATGCAGGGGTTCTACCAGCACATCTCCGGCGGCACCAAGGAGGTGCTGACGCAGCTCTACTACGTGTCGGACGTGGTGGAGTTCATGAAATACGAGAAGGAAATGGTGCCGTCGCTGGCGGAAACGGATCTGAAGGACTTCCCCATGGAGATGTTTACCGTCTTCTCCGTCCAGGATCTGAACGAATACCGGGACTACCTGCACCGCGTGCGCATGATCACCAACGCGTCGTCCAAGCGGTATTTTTCGTCGCTCTCGGTGTTCTACAAATACCTGAACGCCATCGGCTTCACCGAGCACAACCCCATGCGGTTCTTCTCCTATCCGGCGCTGAACCGCCACCGGATCGTGCGGCTGGATGCGGATCTGTCCTCCCGGCTGCTCACGGGGGTGCTGGCCAACGACAAGTATCTGCTGGAAGGGGAAGACAGACCCGTGGTCATCAGCATTCCGGAGACCGTGCAGGTAAAACGTGACCGGCTGGTGTTGCGCAATTACGCGATCCTGCGCACGTTTCTGGGCACCGGGCTGCGGTGTTCGGAGCTGGTGGGGCTGGATCTTCAGGATATCAACTTCTATCGCGGGTGTTTTACGGTGGTCACCAAAGGCGGGGATGAGAACGAAGTGTACTTTGGAGAAGCGGTAGCCGAGGCGCTGAAGATGTATCTGGACGGTACGTCTCTCCCCTCTTCCCTCACGGAAAAGTACGGGGAGGATGAACTGGAATTCTGCCGGAAGAACGCCATGACGGCCGGCTTTGCCAGACTGGTGCGCGACACCTACCCCGAGGAATCCGAGAGTTTCTACCGCGATATGGAGGCGCTGGCTTCCGCCATGCGCCGGCAGGGGCGGTCCGGTCTGGGGCCGAAAAAGAACTGTGAAGCCGTGTTCATCACCACCCGCGGCGGCCGCATGACGGTGCGCGCGGTGGAACTGATGGTCAAGGAAATGGTCCGCACGTATCTGCCGGACTATCCGGACAAAGACATCTTCTCGCCGCACAAGCTGCGCGCCACCTGCGCCACACGCATCCTGTCACAGACCGGAAACGTGCAGCTGGCCAGCCAGCAGCTCAACCACAAGAGCGTGGCGGTCACGGCGCGGTTCTATGCGGAGCTGCAAAAGGAACAGCAGAAAGCCCAGGTACAGAAACTGAACGTGGATGAATGGTGACGCCTCAGAGCGTCACCTTTTTCCATTTTCCGCGGCGGTAAAGAGCGTAAAGCACCAGGCACCGCATGGCCTGGTCCACGCTGATGGCCGACCAGGCGCCCATCAGGCCCCAGGCGAGCACTTCGATGGTGAGCCACCCCATGATGGGGCGCACCAGCAGGATGCCGATGGCCGTCACCAGCGCCACGCTGCGGGTATCGCCCGCGCCGCGCAGGCTGCCGGCCAGAATGAACGTAGGCCCCTGAATGGGCTGCAGACAGCCGATGATGATCATCACCGGGATGGAGGCCAGCCGTACCGCTTCAGTGCTGCTGTAGAAGCCCACGATGTACTTGCCGAGGGTGCCGAACAGGATGCCGAGTGCCGCCGAGGTGATCAGGCCCACGTACACGCAGCGCCGCGAATAGTGTTCGGCCATATCCGGACGGCGTTTGCCCAGGCTCTGCCCCACCAGGGACGTGGAGCTGACGGCCAGCGCCTGCCCCAGCATGAACGACATGCTCTGGATGTTCATGCAGATGGTATGCGTGGTGTACAAAAGGTCCCCCAGCGGCGTGACCTGCCGGGTGAACAAAATGATGCCCACGCGCAGGATCAGCTGTTCCAGAAGCGACGGCACGCCGACGTTGACGATCTTTTTGAGGATGTCGGGCTCCAGGCGGAAATGCAGGAAATCCAGCGGCTTGACGGTAAAGTAATACTTCCCGCCGGCGTTGACGCGGATGGCCATCACGAGGGCCACGGTCTGGCCGATGATGGTGGCAATGGACGCACCGCGCACACCCAGTGCCGGAAAGCCGAAATGCCCGTTGATCAGCAGATAGTTGAAGACGATGTTGACGGCGTTGGCCGTCATGTTGTAGATCATGGGCACGCGGGAGTTGCCGGTGCCGCGCAGCGCCGCCGTGAACGTGGCGGTGATGCCCATGGTAAAGAAAAAGATCATCTGAATGCGCAGATAATCCACGGCGTCGGACAGCGTGCCGGCGCTTAAGCCGTCATTGGCCATAAACCGCACCAGCGGCTCCGCAAAGACGGTGCCCAGAATGCCGGCCGCAATGGTCCAGAGGAACGAGAAGAACAGCCCCTGCCGCAGGGCCGTGTTGGCCTTCTCGTGCTCACCCGCTCCGCGGTAGCGCGCCACCACGGCGGTCACGCCCACGTTCAGCGCGATCATCAGCGAGATGAAGATGAACTTCGGCTGGTTGGAAAGGCTGACCGCCGCGATGGCCTGATCCCCTTTTCCGGGAATGGCACCCACCATCATCATGTCAGCCATGCCGACCAGGGAGGTGAGCAGCAGCTCCACCATGGACGGCCAGGCGATGCGGATGACATCGCGGTACAGATCCCGGCTGCTGACGGCATCCGGAAGACGGCGGCGCTCACGGGCGGTCTTGCTGCTCTCCTCTGCCAGAAGCTCAGCCGTGCCCATAGGCAGACGGTCCAGGGTGGTGGTGACCATGGACCGTCTGCCTCTCTGTTCTCTTTTTTCCGTTTGTTCTCTCATCTGTTCGGATTTCATCGTGATCAGCCGTCCAGGCCGGCGTATACCTTATTTCTTCGCGGCAAACTCCTTGCGGGTGGCCCGGTAGCGCCACTCGCAGATGCCGGCACCGATGAGAACGTTGATGAGGATCTGCAGCGCGCAGTGCAGGAAGTAGGTATCCGGCAGGAAGTTGATGATGGGATCCGTGGTGTAGTCAAAGATCCAGTAATCGTTGTTGAAGACCAGCTTGTGGAACCACACGAACACGTTGTCCCAGCCGCCGATCAGAAAGACGGCCGCAATGGCGGCCAGTATGACGCCGATGGCGATGGCCGTGGCCCGCAGCCACCGGAAGTCCCTGGCCACGCGGGAGCGCGCCAGAAGGCTGGAAAACAGCAGCAGGCAGACGATGGCGCACCACTGGAAGCCGACAAAGATCTTCTTCACCTCGGCAAAATGGATGCGCCCGGTCTCGGACTGTGTGAGCGTGGGAAATTCCAGCTCGTCCGGCCCGAAGAGGGTGTTGTAGGTGATGAGCGTCCTGTAATTGGCCAGGATCTCCTCTTCCGTCACACCGTTCCTTTCGGCCAGCTTCATCTGCTGCATATCGCGGAAATACAGGGGACGGTACAGCAGGGTAAGGGTGACACAGAGCGAGATGATCAGGGCGGTGCACACCACCGTGCCGAGCACATTGCGGAGGATGGCGATGACCGGTCTGCGTTTTTCCATGGGATCCATAGGGACCACTCTCCTTCCGTTTCAAGAGACGGCCGCAAAAGCCGCACAGCGTCTACTTTACCATGTTTGCGCTGATTTGTCAGCAAACGTCTGCCCTGCGGTGATATGGCACAAAAAAGACCGCCTGTGCAGGGGAACACAGGCGGCCTTGTAAACCAGGGAAACGGGGAGTCTCCTGATGGATTACCGGTTATTGGGCGCTGGCGGTGTAGTACGGCACCATGAGGTAGGCGCCGGAGCGGATATCCGAACCGACGTGGTTGATGCGGCGGATCTCCTCGACCAGCTCCGTGGTGCTGGCATACTCTTCCGAGAAGTGGGCCTCGGCGATGGACCAGAGGCTGTCACCCTCCTGCACGCAGACACTGGTGTAGCACTTGACGCGGTCTTCCCGGGCGTGGGCGCTGACGGCCTGGGCGCGCGTGGCGGCAAAAAGCAGGCAGACGGCGACCAGAAGGAACAGGCCGATGACGTAGCGGCGGTGCATTTTCTCATAGCGGGTACGGGCAGAAGCTTTCATATAAGGACCTCCTTTCAGGGAAGGGAACGTTTGTTCGATGGCTGTGAACACAGAATAGCACCCGAACATACGTTTGTCAAGCGGAAAATCGAACATATTTTCGAAACATACGTTTGCATTCCGCCCTCTGCTGTGCTATACTGTGTTCAGAACACATGTTTGTGCCCTGACAGGAGGTCATCACCATGAGCTACGGTCCCATCACTCCCAAGCAGCAGGAGATCCTGGATTACATGAAAGCGCAGGTGCGCGCCAAAGGCTATCCGCCCTCGGTCCGTGAGATCTGCGAAGCAGTCAGCCTGAAGTCCACCTCTTCGGTGCACGCCCACCTGTCCTCTCTGGAAAAGAACGGCTACATACGCCGTGACCCCACCAAGCCCCGCGCCATCGAGATCGTCGATGAGAACGAGCCGGACCTCTTCACGGAGACCGTCTCCGTTCCGGTGATCGGCCGCGTGGCCGCCGGTGAGCCCATCTTCGCCGAGCAGAACATCGAGGAGTACTTCCCGCTTCCCGCCGGCTACATAACGGGTATGGACCGCGTCTTCGCCCTGCGCGTCCACGGGGACAGCATGGTGAACATCGGCATCCTGGACGGTGACCAGGTCTTCGTCCGCGAAGCCCACACCGCCCGCAACGGCGAGGTGGTCGTAGCCCTGGTGGAGGATTCCGCCACCGTCAAGCGCTTCTACAAGGAAAACGGGCATTACCGCCTGCAGCCCGAAAATGACTTCATGGATCCCATCATCGTGGATCACTGTGAGGTGCTGGGCACCGTCATCGGCGTCTTCCGCTATCTCGCTTAAACGCAAATATACCGGCCTGAAACCACGTGGCTTCCGGCCGGTATTTTTGCGTTCACTTTTCTTCATACAGCAGGTACAGCGCAGCCGCGGACAGAAACTGCCCCACGCTCGGCTCCCGCTTCAGCGGCAGCATGAGTTCGTCCCAGATATCCGGCGGTGCTTCCCGGTACATCACGCGCACCAGCGTTTCCAGGCGCCGGTAGAGGGCGTGCTCGCTGATGCCGTACAGCCGGGAGACCGGCTTCAGGACATCGCGGATGATGCGGGAGGCGGCCTCTTCCGTCTCGGTCAGGTGGTACAGGCATTCGGCCATCGGGTAAAAGCCGCTGTAGTGTGCACTGGCGTGCAGGCGAAACAGGAAACGGATGATCTGGGGGTCTTTCATAGGATCACTTTCTGTGCTAAGGCATAAAACAATGCCCACAGTATGCGTGATGTTACCCATAAATAACAGGAAGGCAGGTTCCTTCTTGCCGGAAGGAACCTGCCTCTTTTATACAGAAGGACCGTCAGTCTTCGGAAGCCCAGGCAAAGGAACGCTTGACCGCCTTATGCCACCCGTTCATCAGCTTCATGCGGGTTTCGGACGACATGGTGGGCATGAAGGACCTGCCCAACTGCCAGTTCTGGCGGATGTCATCCTTGTCTTTCCAGTAGCCGACGGCCAGGCCCGCCAGGTAGGCGGCGCCGAGCGCGGTGGTCTCGATGCACTGCGGGCGCTCCACGGTGGTGTTGAGGATATCGGCCTGGAACTGCATCAGGAAGTTGTTGGCGGAAGCACCGCCGTCCACCTTCAGGCTGGTGATGGGGACACCGGCATCAGCCTCCATGGCGCGCACGATGTCGGCCACCTGGTAGCCGATGGATTCGAGCGTGGCGCGGATCAGGTGGTTCACGCCGAAGCCGCGGGTGATGCCCACCACGGCGCCGCGGGCGTACTGGTCCCAGTGAGGGGCGCCAAGGCCCGTGAAGGCCGGGACCACGTAGGCGCCGGCGGTATCCGGTACTTCGAGGGCGCGCTGTTCGGATTCCGCAGCGTGGCGGATGACCTGCATCTCGTCGCGCAGCCACTGGATGGAGGCACCGCCCACAAAGACGCTGCCTTCCAGCACGTACTGCACTTCGCCGGCCTCCGATGCCGCGATGGTGGTCAGCAGGCCGTTGTGCGAGGTGACGGCTTCTCTGCCGGTGTTCATCAGCAGGAAGCAACCGGTGCCGTAGGTGTTCTTGGCGGAGCCGGCTTCAAAGCCGCACTGCCCGAACAGGGCGCTCTGCTGGTCTCCCGCCGCGCCGGCGATCGGGATGCCGGTGCCGATGGCTTCGCTGTCCGTACGGCCGTAGATGCAGGAAGAAGGCTTGACTTCCGGCAGCATGCACCGCGGGATGTCAAAGATCTTCAGGATCTCATCGTCCCAGTCCAGCGTATGGATGTTGAAGAGCATGGTGCGGGAGGCGTTGGTGTAGTCCGTCACGTGTACGCGGCCCTTCGTCAGGTTCCAGATGATCCAGGTTTCCACGGTGCCGAACAGCAGCTTGCCGGCTTTGGCCATCTCGTCCGCACCCTCCACGTGGTCCAGGATCCAGCGGATCTTGGAGCCGGAGAAATAGGCGTCCGGGATGAGACCGGTCTTCTCGCGGATCATGTCACCGTACCCCTTGGCCACGATGGCGTCGATCATCTCGGACGTGCGGCGGCACTGCCAGACAATGGCGTTGTAGATGGGCCGGCCGGTCTCTTTGTTCCAGATGATGGTGGTCTCGCGCTGGTTGGTGATGCCGACGGCGGCGATGTCCGCGGATTCGGCATTGATGCGCGACATGGCCTCGGCGGCCACGCTGATCTGCGAAGACCAGATGGACATGGGATCGTGCTCCACCCAGCCGGGCTGCGGATAGATCTGCTCAAACTCCCGCTGCGCCATGCTGCAGATATTGCCGCTCTTGTCAAACAGGATGCAGCGGCTCGACGTTGTGCCCTGGTCCAGGGCCATCACATAGTTTGGCATGGTTTCCTTCCCTCCGTTCATAAGCATTGTATGGTCACTTGTTATGAGGTTCGTGGGGGTCAGCCGGCGTCCGGGAAGACGCGGCGGTACAGCGCAAAGAGGCTGTCTTCGGCGGCCGGTTCGGCCAGCACCAGGTTGTCGGCCAGGTCTGCGTTGCGGTAGAGCACCTGCCCGGCCAGCGTCTCTTCCACGCGGGAGAGCCAGGCGTTCTCGCGGGCTTCCCGAAGGAGCTGGCTGCGGTTCTCGCGGGTGAGCGAGGGGTCATACTCGCTGTCGCAGTACAGGATGCACCATCCGTCCGCGCAGTTGACCGGCATGCTGTACTCGCCGGTCTTTAAGGCGAAGGCGGCATCTTCGAGCACCTTGTCCTCTCCGCCCCGGCGCAGCGTCATCTGCCGCAGGGTGCTGCCGGCGTACATACCGACTACCGCTTCAAACGGTTCGCCCTCCTCGAGGCTGGTGAAGACGCCCATGGCTTCGCCGGAGTCCGCCAGCAGAAGCTGCCTTATGCTGATGACGCGCACTTCGTCGTCGCTGACCGAGATGGAGATGTTTTCGGACAGCCGGGAAATGGCCATATCCGCCAGGCGGTAGGCTTTCAGCAGCTGCCAGACCGTCTCCTTGGGAACGGTATAAAACGAGCCGTCGTCGAGTGTCAGGACGATGTCCTCGGTGATGACAGCGCGGATGGCCGAATCATCCCGGTTGGACAGCGACAGCCCCTCTTCGGCCGCGATCACGTTCAGAGCGGCCAGCGCCGAAAACTCTTCCGGCATCAGGGTGGTCAGCAGCCACTGTTCATAGGCGGCGCGCTCCGCTTCGCCTTCGCCCACGGCAGCACCGTAGGAGGAGGCGCTGGAGGCAGCCATCGACCCATATAGATAGACGGCGCCGTCACGTGTGAGCGACAGAGGCCCGAGCGCGCAGACTTCGTTGGGCGTAAAGCCGACGTCCGCATGCGAAGAATCCCGGCTGCCGCAGGAGGCGGCCAGGAGTGAGAATACCAGGATCGCGATGAGAAGTGTTTTTGATCTCATAGTCATATTGTACAAAAGAACGGTTTTTATGACAAGCCCGGAAGGCCGTGGTTTTTGAGGTGTTTGCGCAGTTCACACATAGGCAGGCCCACGACGGCATCGAAATTGCCGTCGATCTTCTCCACATAGGGGGAGAAAAGCCCCTGCGCGGCGTAGGCGCCGGCTTTGTCCAGCGGGTCGCCGGTGGCCACGTAGCGGCGGATGTCCTCTTCCGACAGGTCGGCAAAGGTGACGGCCGTGGACACGGTGAAGCGGTCTTCCTCTCCCGTCTCGGTGTCGATCAGGCAGACGCCCGTGTGCACGTGATGGGTCTTGCCGGAGAGTTCCCGCAGCATCCGGCAGGCATCGTCGGCATCAGAAGGCTTTCCGTAGATCCGGTGCCCCATTGCCACCAGCGTATCGGAGCCGATGATGACGGCCTTCTCTTTCGCCGGCAGCTGGGCGGCGATGGCGCGCGCCTTGTGGGCGGCCAGCTCCTGAACACGAAGAAAAGGAGCTTCCGCATCGGAATGCTCCTCATCGTGACAGATCATGATGGTATAATCCGCCGTCAGACGCGCGAGCAGCTCGCGGCGTCTGGGCGAGGCGGATGCCAGGATCAGCTTTTTCATAAAAAGACCTCCTCCGGAACCTGTGCGGAGGAGGCCCTAACGAATCTTCCGTTACAGATATCCCAGTTTTTTCAGCGCCGGACGCAGGGCCTGATACAGCAGGACCGCGGCGATGGTGCTGATGATGGCGTTGATGAACGTGATGCCGCTCGTCAGCTTGGCGGTGATCGACGACACGTTCACGTCAAGCTCGTAGATATAGCGGTTGCGCAGATACCCCAGGAACGGGTCGGTGACCACATTGACCAGCAGCGCGATGGCAGCGGCTGCGGTCACCTTGACGGTGCGCTCGCCGGCCTTCTCCACAGAGTTGACTTTCAGCAGCCGGTTGCCGATGAGGCCGGCCACCAGACCGATGATCAGCTTGCAGATGACGGTCTTGACGGCGTTGATCGGATCCCCCAGGAACAGATCGCCGAAGGCCATGCCGATGCCGGCGGCCAGACCGCCCCACGGCCCGCCGATCAGGAAGGCACCGAGTGCGGCAAACGCATTGCCCACATGAATGTATGTGGACTTGCCCGCAGCAGTAGCCACCGGGATCTTCAGGAACGTGAAGACGACGTAGGACAGAGCCGCAATGAGCGCCGCTTCCACGAGCACGATAACAGGTTTCGCTTTCTTCTTTTCCATGGTACCCTCCTTTCGCATCCATTCGAATGTCCGGGATGCAATGAAAGGAGTATACCGCAGACTGTCCTTTAAAAAAGCAGCAATTTCAAATATCTTTTGCGGGTCAGTTGGCGGAAGCAGCATTCCGGCGCTTCCGGTCCACGTCGTCCATGATGGTCAAAAACTCCTTGATGTTGGCCGGAATGGAATGCCGGAACAGGCAGGTGCCGGCCACCACCACGTTGGCACCGGCTTCCAGGACCATGGCCAGGCGTCTCTTGCTGATGCCGCCGTCCACCTGCAGGTCGATGGGCTTGCCGGACTGGCGGATCATCTCTGCGGTCTGGCGGATGCGTTCCGTGCTCTCGGGAATGTACGCCTGGCCGCCGAATCCCGGCTGGACGCACATGATGAGGAACAGATCCGCGTCGTCCAGGTAATCCCGCAGCACCTCCACAGGCGTCTCCGGCTTGATGGACAGACCGGCCTTGCACCCGAGCTTGCGGATGTGCGCCAGCGTCTCTTTGCCGCGCCCGTGACAGGCTTCGTGATGGATGGTGATCCAGTCGGCACCGGAGGCTGCACACTGGTCAACGTAGCGGATGGGCGTTTCGACCATCATGTGCACATCCACCGGGAGCCTGGTGTTGGCCCGTACGGCCTTCAGCACGGGAAAGCCCATGGAGATGCTGGGCACAAAGAGACCGTCCATCATGTCAAAATGGACGGCATGCGTGCCGGAAGCCTCCAGAGCGGCCAGATCCGCTGCCAGGTTTCCGTAATCAGCTGATAACAGAGAGGGGTCCAGTATGAAGGGTCTCATCAATACCTCCGCGCAGCTTCCAGCTCTTCAAAGAAGATCCGGTAATTCTGATATCGGGGCGCCGGGATCCTTCCCAGCCTGACGGCATCTTTCACACCACAGTCCGTCTCACCCATATGGACGCAGCCGGCAAAGCGGCAGCATCCGATCTCATTCTGAAATTCGGGATACCAGGAAGCCAGGTCTTCCGGCTCCATCTCCGGCAGGATGAGCGATCCAAAGCCGGGGGTATCAAAGAGAAAACCGCCGTCGGGAAGCGGGAACAGCTCCGTGTAGCGCGTGGTATGGCGGCCGCGGCGGATCTTTTCGGACAGGCCGCCGGTCTCCATCTGCTCGGCGCCGCACAGGCGGTTTAAGAGCGTGGATTTGCCCACGCCGGAAGGGCCGGCCATCACGGTGATATGGCCCGCCAGACGTTCCCGCAGCGCGTCAACGCCCTCTCCTGTCCGGGCGCTCACAAAGAACAGCTCCGCACCGCACCCGGCGTAGAGCTCCCGCAGGTAGGCTTCCCGCTTGGCGCCGGCCAGGTCGCGTTTCTGGAACACTAGCAGCACCGGCATTTCGCGGGTCTTCATATGGAGCAGCACCCGGTCGATCAGGTTGGGCGACGGCTCCGGATCTTTCATGGCAAACACCGCCAGCGACTGGTCCGCGTTGGCCACGGCCGGCCGCAGCAGCTCGCTTCTGCGCGGATGGATATCCGTGATGCTGCCTTCGGCATCCCCCTCGTGCGTGATCTCAAAGGAGGCGATGTCGCCGGGCAGCGGGCGGACCCCCTGCTTGCGGAAGATCCCCCGCGCCCGGCAGCACCAGATGTCTCCGGTTTCGGTCTGAATGTAGTAGAATCCGCCGACACCCCGGAGGATGGTACCGGTCATCATTCGTTGGCACCTTCCGCGGGGGGTTCTGTGGCAGGCTCTGTAGCAGCAGTTGTTCCTTCTGTCTGAGGCTCAGGCTGTGCTTGAGGCGGAGTCACAAACATGGTAACTGTGTTGCTATGTTCCAACGGTCCTTCGGGAGTAACAGTTGTAACAGTCCACCCATCAAGCTCTCCGTTATCATTATTCAGCTCATTACCAGATGTGTCTTTGAAGACAATCTTCAAATTCCATTGAAGGGCCAATAGTGCATCATGAGCAGCATTAGCATCCATACCAACGGTTACAGGGTTGGCCGTGGTCTTTTGTCCTAGACTTACAACTACCGTTACCGTGCCGTATCTTTCAATAGTACTGCCAGCTTCAGGAGTGATTGAAACAATCATTCCAGGAGTGCTGTAAGTGTCGTCATATTGTTCAGAAGTCTTTATATCAAGATCTAATTGTAAAGCGGCAAAATCAGAATATACATTTGACCACAGATTTCCGGGTTTGGCAGAATCCGGTACGTTAGCTTCTCCTTTGAGTTTGCCCACCGTCAGCACCAGCGTCTGATCGGTCGTGAAGCTATCGCCTTCCGGAATGCTCTGCGCGCTCACGATGCCGTCCTGCGCCTCTTCCGTGACGGTCTCGTACTGGATCTCATACGGAAGTTCGGCTTCATCCAGCACCTTGGTCACGTCTTCGATCTTCAGGCCAACGTAGTTCGGCATCTCGTACGGCTGCTTGCCCTGGCTGACCACAAACACGATGTGCGTGCCTTCGGACACCTCGGTGCCTTCGGCGATGTTCTGCGAGATGATCAGGCCTTCGGCCACATCCTCGCTGTACTGATACTGCAGCTCCACGGTGCAGCCGCGCTCTTCCAGCGTCGGCTTGACCACGTCCGCGTTCTGATGGTTCACGTAGTTCGGCATGCGGAAGGTCTGGATGCGCTTGCCGCTGGAGATGTACAGGATCATGCTGTTGCCGGGCGTCAGCGTGATGGTGCCGGTCTCGGAATCCGGCAGCACGCCGCAGACGGTGCCTTCCGGATATTCGTCGTTATACTGGCTCATGGTGATGATCTCGATGTCCAGCGCCTCCAGATCGATGCCCTGCGAGCGCAGCAGCACGCCTACTTCGGTTTCGGTCTTGCCGAGCAGGTCCGCCTTGTTGATCTGGACATTGTTCGGGCCGTTGCTGATGATCACCTTGATGCGCTGGTTCTTGTCCACCACGGTATCCGCCTGGATATCCTGGCTGACAACGGTCCCCTTGGGAACGGTATCGTTATACTCGTAGGCGGGCTCCATGCCGAGGCCGGCCTCGTTCAGCGCGCGGCGGGCTTCCTCTTCGGTGTTGCCGGAGAGGTCAGGCATGTAGGTCTGGTTGGCGGGCAGCGTGGCCTCTTCGGTGGTGACCGTCTGGCTCTCCGTCTCGGTGACCACAGTGGATTTGGTGGGGATGATGCCGGTCAGACGCCCGATGATGTAGAGCGCCAGCAGCAGGATGGCCACGGCCAGCACGATGGTCATGACCAGCGTGACGCGGTCGCCGACGGTGGGACGGTCATCGTCCTCATCCTCGTCGTCATCGGGTTCTCCGAAGTAATCCCCGTCGTTGATCATGCCGGCGTAGTTGCGGCGGTCATTGTTTGCGGGGGCGGGATCATCCGTCTCCTGATAGAGAGCGGCGTGCTCTTCCGCTTCGATAACGGCGGGACCCTCTGCGGTGCCGGCAGCCTGCACGGTCGGCATCACCGAGATGCCGGTGCCGCCCTGGCCGATGCCTGCCTGGTCCACGGCGCTGGCTGATGCGGCAGCCGCCGCGGCGCCAGCGGGGTTGAGGGTCACAAATGCGCCCGTAGGATCAATGAGGGACTTGCGCAGGTCCGTCACCAGGGCGGTGACGTTCGGATAGCGCGCGTCCGACTGTTTCTGCGTGCACTTGAGGATGATCTTTTCGAGAGCCGGCGTGATGGAGGTGACCAGCATGCGCGGCGGAACGATGGGCTCCTGGATGTGGGCCAGCGCCACGGAGACGGAGTTGTCGCCGTCAAACGGCACCTGGCCGGTCAGCATCTCGTACAGCGTGATGCCGAGGGAATAGATGTCGCTGCGGGTGTCGCAGTACCCGCCGCGGGCCTGCTCCGGCGAGATGTAGTGCACGGAGCCCATGGCCTCGGAATTGATGGTATCGCCGGTGACCGCCTTGGCGATACCGAAGTCCATCACCTTCACCTTGCCTTCGCGGCTGATGATGATGTTCTGCGGCTTGATGTCCCGGTGGACGATCTTCTGCGCGTGGGCGGCTTCCAGGCCTTGGGCCACCTGGATGGCGATGCCGGTGGCCTCGCGGTTCTCCAGGGTGCCCTTGTGGGCGATGTAGTCTTTCAGCGTGATGCCTTCGACCAGCTCCATGACGATGTAATGCAGCGCCGATTCGTCGCCGACATCGTAAATGGAGACGATGTTCGGGTGCGACAGCTTGGCAGCGGCCTGAGCCTCCACCCGGAAACGCGTGACAAACGCCTGGTTCTTGGAAAATTCGTCTTTCAGGACTTTGATCGCTACCTGGCGGTTAAGCTTGTGATCCCTGGCCTTATAGACATCCGACATGCCGCCGGAGCCGATCTGGCTGATGATCTCGTAGCGGTCTCCCACAAATGCACCGTTTCGCAACATGAAGTGATTCCTCCATCATGACGGCAGGCCGGAAAAGCCCTGCCGGGTTGAACGCCTATTGATACGCGCGGCGTCAGGCGCGGTCTGCCGCCTGCTCGGGCCAGGCATAGACGAACGTGATGTTGTCCGTGCCGCCGGCAGCCTTCGCCGCCTCGAGCAGGTCTTCGCGGATGTGAGCCAGGCTGTCGGCATCCCGCCCCGGATAGGCGCGGATGACGGACAGGATCTCCTCATCCGAAAGCATATTGGTCAGTCCGTCCGAGCACAGGAGGATGCCCTCCCCCTCGTGCAGCGGCAGGGCGAACGTATCCACCAGGACGGTCCGCGCCGGACCGACGGCCCGTGTGATCTGATTCTTCTTTTCCCAGTAGAGGTCCGAACCGCGCTCAGTCTCGCCGCGGCGCACCATCTCCTCCGAGACGGAGTGATCAAGTGTCACCTGCGTGAACTCTTTGCCCACCCGGTAGAGACGGCTGTCGCCGATGTTGATGACGTAGAGCACGCCCTCCGCCACCGTGGCCGCCACCAGCGTGGTGCCGGTGCCGTGGAAGGCGCCGGGCCGCGAGGACTCCTGGTAGAGCAGGCCGTTGACTTCCATGGCGATGGCGGACAGGTACGTCTGAAGCGGCACACCAAAACCAGCCTCCCGCGTTTCCGCCAGCCGCACAAAGTTGCGGATGGTGAAACTGGAGGCAAACTCTCCGGCCGAATGACCGCCCATGCCGTCTGCCAGCAGATACAGATTGGGCAGAGGCCCGACGGGCTCATCCGACGCGAAGCACATATCCTGGTTGACGCTGCGCACCAACCCGATATCGGTTGCGGTGATGCTTCTCATTCCTCTCCTGTTTCGTGAGCCGAAAGCTTCTGACGGTGGCGCAGCTGACCGCAGGCCCCGTCGATATCGCGCCCGAGCTCTCTCCTTATCGTAACATGGATTGCCTGTTTTTCAAGTAAAAGTTTAAACGCCTCGCAGGAAGGCCTTGCCGAGGGGGCAAATTCCCGCCCGCGGACGGGGTTGATCGGGATCAGATTGATGTGGCAGTTGAGGCCTTTTACCAGCGCGGCCAGGGCTTTCGCGGCCTCCGGGCTGTCGTTGACGCCCGCAGCCAGGCTGTATTCAAACGTCACCCGGCGGCCGGTCTTCTCGAAATACGTGCGGCAGGCTGCCAGGATCTCGGCGATGGAATACTTTTCGGCGATGGGCATCATCCGGCGCCTGGTCTCATCGTCCGAGGCGTGCAGCGAGATGGCCAGCGTGCACGGGATGCCTTCCTCCGCAAACTGGTAGATGCGCGGCACCAGGCCGCAGGTGGACACCGTGACGGACCGGGCCGAGAGCCCGAAGCCCTTCGGATCCGTCAGGAGGTGCAGAAAGCGCATCAGGTTGTCGTAGTTGTCAAACGGCTCGCCCGTGCCCATGACCACGACGTTGCTGATCTCTTCGCCCGTGAGGCGGCGGATCTGATAGATCTGCCCCAGCATCTCGCCGGGCGTGAGGTTGCGGTCCAGCCCGCCGATGGTGGAGGCACAGAACCGGCACCCCATGCGGCACCCGGCCTGCGAGGAGATGCACACGGAGTTGCCGTGGTGGTACTTCATGAAGACGCTCTCCACGGCGTTGCCGTCGCCCATCTCAAACAGGAATTTCTGCGTGCCGTCCAGCGCCGAGACCTGTCTGGCGGCTTCCGTGACCGGCGCGATGGGAAGGTCTCCCGCCAGGCGCTCCCGCAGGGACGCCGGCAGGTTGGTCATCTCCTCATAGGATTCAGCCCCGTGCTTGTGCAGCCACCCGTAGATCTGCCCGGCGCGGTACCGGGGAAGGCCGGCTTTGGCCAGATACGCCTCCCATTCGGGAAGACTCAGGGAGCGGGCGTCCGTTCCGTATGCGATTGTCTGTTCGTCCTTTCCCTTCATTGTTGTCTCACGAACCTCGCGAAAAAGAATCCGTCTCCTCCCAGTTCACCGGGAAGGAGCTGCACACCGTAAGGCGTGCTGGTGCCGGCCGGGAGCGTGAGCCCCGGGACGGACGCCTCTTCCAGATGATACTCCGGGAAGCTGGCCAGCATCCACTTCACGTTGCCGGCGTTCTCTTCCTCCGTGACGGTGCAGGTGGCATACAGCAGCGTGCCGCCTGGCTTCACGTAGGTGACGGCATTGGTGAGGATCCGCCGCTGCAGTTCCGCCAGGTCTTTTACACTCTCCGGCGTCTGCCGGTAGCGGATGTCCGGCTTGCGGGCGATATCGCCCAGGCCCGAACACGGCAGGTCGGCGATGACCACGTCCGCCTGATCGACCCAGCGCGGGTCCGGTGTGGTGGCATCCCACACTTCCGTTTTTACCTGCGGCATGCGGCAGCGCCAGAGGTTTTCGGTGATCTTATCGGTCTTGTCCCGGCTCAGGTCTCTGGCCGTCACGTGGCCGGAAGGACCGGCGGCATGGGCGGCAAAGACCGTTTTGCCGCCGGGGGCGGCACACAGATCCAGCACCGTATCGCCCGGGCAGATGCCCGCGGCCAGGCACGCGGCGATGGAGCCGGCATCCTGTACGGTAAACAGGCCTTTCGCAAAGGAGGTGCACTTCCCGAGGCCTTCGGGGGCTTCGATATCCGCTGCTCCGGGGATATCGTCGCGCAGGCGGACGGTCAGGCCGTCCTGCTCCATGCGGGTGATGATCTGATCCGCCGGCAGCATATCTTCGTGCAGGTGCACGGTGATGCCGTGGCGGTCCGGGTCGTTCAGGTAGGCAAGCGCTGCGTCCAGGCGGTCTGCCGTGGCGCAGGCTTCGTATTCCTTCAGGATCCACTCCGGCACGGAATGCCGGGTGGCCCGGTCTTTTGGCGGTGTTAAGGTGTTTATTTGGGAGGCCAGTTTGCGGCTCACGGCATTCACGAAGCCGGACAGTCCGGCCATGCCCATGGCCTTCGCCAGACGGACGGCCTCGCTGACCGCGGCGCGGTCCGGCACCTCCAGGAAGAAAAGCTGTTCCGCGGTGACGCGCAGGATGGCGCGGATGCGCGGCTTCATCCTGCGGACCGGCACCGAGGAAACCTGCCCGATGTACCAGTCCAGGAGCATCACATGCTCCACCGTGCCGCGCGACAGGCGCTGCAGAAATCGCTTGTCGGCGGGCGTCAGCGCACCGGACTCCATGGCTTTCGTCAGTTCATCCTGCAGGAAGGCATCGCCCTCCAGCACGCTTTGCGTAAGGCGTACGGCCAGCTCGCGGGCGGAAGGCGCGCTCATGCGTCTGCCTCACCCAGCCTGGTGCCGGGCTTCACCGCAAAACCGCGCAGGAAACTGGCAGTGTCCATGCGCTTCTTGCCGGCCAGCTGCAGCTCGGTGACGGCCAGGATGTGCTCTCCTGTCTGCACACGCAGCACACCGCCGGCGGTGTCCACCACCGTTCCCGGCAGGGCGTTGGCATCCCGGTCTTCCACGTGAGCGGCCCAGATCTTCAACGTCTGTCCCTCCAGCTCCGTATAGCAGGCCGGCCACGGGTTGAAGGCGCGCACCTTGCGCTCGATGACAGCGGCCGGTTCCCTCCAGCTGATGGCGCCGGACTCCCGGGTGAGCATGGTCACGTAGGTGGCCTCGGCATCATTCTGCGGCACCGGCGTGACGGTACCGGCGGCCAGGCCGTCCAGCACTTCCAGCACCAGCGGACCGCCCATGCCGGCCAGTTCATCGAACAGGCTCCCGCCTGTCTCGGTGCCGGTCAGCGGGATGGCCTTCTGCAGCAGCATGTCGCCCGTATCCAGGCCTTTGGCCATCTGCATGATGGTGATGCCGGTCTCCTTCTCCCCTTCCGCAATGGCCCACTGGATGGGAGAAGCCCCGCGGTATTTCGGAAGGAGCGACCCGTGCACGTTGATGCAGCCGTACGGCGGGAGGTTGAGGATGCGTTCCGGCACGATCTGCCCGAACGCGGCCACCACGATGACATCCGGGTGGTAAGCGGCCAGCGCTTCGTACACGCCTTCCTCACGGAGTTTCGCGGGCTGCAGCACCGGCAGGCCGGCGGCCGCCGCCGTCTCCTTGACCGGCGAGAACACCGGCTGTCCGTGACGCCCCTTCGGGCGGTCCGGCTGCGTCACCACGGCGCAGACCTCGTGTTTGCTGTTGATCAGACTCTGCAGCGTCGGCACCGCAAAGTCCGGAGTTCCCATAAAGATAACGCGCAAGCCGTGCTCCTTTCGAAGAGGTCACTCCTCTTCGGCTTCTTCTTCCTCTTTTTCGTCGTCGGAAGCGCTCACCTGCACCAGCGGGCCTTCGGCCACATCGCGGTAGAGCACGCCGTCCAGGTGGTCCAGCTCGTGGCAGATGCAGCGGGCCAGCAGATCATCGCCTTCTACCGTGCAGCGGTTGCCGTCCAGATCCGTGTATTCCGCCTTAACGTGCGACGGGCGGGTGACGGTTCCCTGAAGCCCGGGGAGGCTTAAGCACCCCTCGGGGCCGGTCTGCTCACCGTCCCGCTCCAGGATGACGGGGTTGATCATCACCATGGGTTCCGTCCCGTCCTCCGAGACATCGATGGTGACCATGCGCTTTAAGATGCCCACCTGCGGGGCGGCCAGGCCTACGCCGTTGGCGTCGTACATGGTCTCGAGCATGTCCTCGGCCAGCGTACGGATGCGGTCGGTGATCTCTTTGACCGGCTTGCTGGTCTTGCGCAGCAGCGGGTCTCCTTCCAGACGGATGTTGCGAAGTGCCATAGTGTTTGCTTCCTTTCGGTTTATCGGATCTCACAGGTGAGCCAGACGCGCGGTCCGGCTTCCCGGCGGAGGATGGCTTCCCGTAATGCCGCCAGCGCCGTCTTGTCCTCTGCCTTGACGATCAGGTGGCGGTAGTACTGGTCTTTGATCTTGCTCACGTGCGGTGAGCCAGGGCCGATGACGGCCATCTTGTAGGCGGATGTCTCCGGCTGGCGCTTCAGGAACGCGGCGCAGTCGTCCGCGGCGCGCTCGGCCGTGCGCTCATCCGGCGAGGCAAACTGAACGTTCATCAGATACCCGCACGGCGGGTAGTGCATCAGCTGCCGGTAGGCGATCTCCTGCTCGTAGAATGCCGGATAATCCTGCAGGGCGGCACACTGGATGGCGTAGTGCTCCGGGTTGTAGGTCTGGATGATGACCTGCCCGGGAAGGTCCGCGCGCCCGGCGCGGCCGGCAGCCTGCGTGAGCAGCCCGAAGGTCTTTTCCGAGGCGCGGTAGTCCGCACTGTAGAGCGACAGATCCGCCATGAGGATGCCCACCAGCGTGACAGCCGGAAAATCGTGTCCTTTGACGATCATCTGGGTGCCGATGAGCACATCGGCCTCCCCGGCGCCGAAGGCGCGCAGGATCTGGCTGTGGCCGTCCTTGCCGGAGGTGGTGTCCGCATCCATCCGCAGCGTCCGGATACCGGGGAAAGCCTGCTTCACCAGCTCTTCGGCCTTCTCGGTGCCCATGCCGAAGCCGGCCAGGTACTCGGACCCACAGACCGGGCACTGTTTCGGGAGGATGCGCGTGTAGCCGCAGTAGTGGCAGCGCAGGCGCCCGTCCCGGTGAGCCGTCAGCGAGATATCGCAGTGCGGGCAGGTGAGCGGCGTTCCACAGGAACGGCAGGACACAAATCCGGAAAAGCCGCGGCGGTTTAGGAACAGCATCATCTGCTCGTGGCGCTCCAGGCACCCTTCGATGGCTTCCCAGAGCGGTGCCGAGAAGATGGAACGGTTCTTGTTCTTCATCTCCTCGCGCATGTCGCAGACGGTGACATCCGGCAGCAGCGCGCCCTCGTGGGCGCGTCTGGTCAGGGAAAAGAGCCGCAGTTCGCCTTTCATAGCCCGGTCGTACCGGTCTATGGAAGGTGTGGCGGAACCGGCAATCACCAGCGACCCGGTCAGTTCTCCCAGATGGAAGGCTGTCTCCACCGCGTGGTAGCGCGGTGTCTGATCGCTCTGGTAGGCGTCGTCGTGTTCTTCGTCCACGATGATGCAGCCAAGCTTTGCAAAAGGCGTGAAGAGCGCCGAGCGCGGGCCGATCATGACGTCGATCTCCCCGTCCGCCGCTCGGGCAAACTGCTCGGCCTTTTCGGCCGGCGTCAGCCGCGAGTGCACGTAGGAGACGCGGTGGCCGAGGCGCCGGTAAAAGCGCATCAGCGTCTGGTAGGTCAGCGAGATCTCCGGGATCAGCAGGATCACCTGTTTCCCCTGCGCGATCACGCGCTCCATCAGTTCCAGGTAGATCTCGGTCTTTCCGCTGCCGGTGATGCCGTAGATCAGGCTGGGGCGGGAATCCCCGTGCGTATAGCCCTGCCAGATCTCATCCGCAATGTGCTGCTGGTCCGGATTCAGCGTGATCTTCACGCGCTCCGTCTCCGGCTGCGCGGGGCCGGTGATCTCCCGCTCTTCCACGCGGATGACGCCGTCACGCACGAGGGCGTCGATGGTGGGCCGGGTGATCTGCAGGCGGCCGGTCACGGCGGACTGCGGAACGGACGGGTCTTCGATGAGGGCGGCGATCAGTCTGGCCTTGGCGTGGTGTTTCTTCCTCTCCGCTTCGGCCAGCAGCGCCTTCGCCTGATCCCTGTCTGCGGCCAGGTGAAGGATGCGCTGGATGCGCACCTGCGCGGCTTTGGCGGGCGGCAGGCAGACCTTCAGGGCCTGGCTCATGGTGCAGCCGTACTCGCCGCGCATCCAGGCGGCCAGCGCCACGCGGATCTCGGCGGCATCGCCCGTCAGATCCTTGACGCCCAGCAGATCCTTGATCTTCTCGTCCGGCACATCCGTCCGGTCCGAAAGCGTGACCACATAGCCGGCTTTTTCGTGATCGCCTTTGCCGAAGGGCACGCGCACGCGCACGCCCGGCCGGATGCGGTCCGCAAGCGCCGCGGGGATGCGGTAGGAAAAGACGCGGTCGAGCGCCTCCACCTTGCCGTCCACGATGACGCCGGCATACCGGGCGATCATGCGTCTTTCAGGCCGTCTTTCACGGCCGCAGCCAGCGCGCCCAGCTTCATGCTGTTGGAGGCTTTAAAGTAGAGGATGTCCCCGGGCTTTGCGTACGAAAGCAGCGCGTCTTTGGCGTCCATGGCGGTCTCAAAGCCCATCACGTCAAACGCGGCGCCGGCGGCTTTGGCCGCTTCACCGATGTATCGGGCACTGCTGCCGATGGTCACGAGAAGATCCAGCGGGAGGGCTGCGGCGTGGTCTCCCACCTCGCGGTGGAAATCATCCGTCCGGTCACCGAGTTCTTTCATATCGCCCAGCACCGCGACGCGGCGGCCCGCACAGCCGCGCTGGGTCAGGATATCCAGGCCGCCCTTCATGGAGGCGGGGCTGGCATTATAGGCGTCATCGATCAGTGTCACACCGGACACGATGGTGGTCAGAAGCCTCCCGGCATAGCCTTTGTAGGCGCCGATGGCTTCGGCGGCCTTGTGCAGGTCCACGCCGAAATGGCTGGCCACAGCCAGCGCGGCCAGGGCGTTCAGCACGTTGTGGCGTCCGGGAACGGACAGCGACACCGGCACGCGCTCCACACCGAGCACAGCCGTAAAGCGCGCCAGCGCGTCTTCCAGGCGCACATCCACCGCGCGCACGTCGTTGTCCTCTCCTTCGCCGAAAAAGACGACCGGGAACGGCACGTCGGGTGCGAATTTGCGCAGGTAGGGATCGTCGCCGTTGGCAAAGAGTACGCCGCCCGGCAGCATCCCCTGCGTCACGGAGAGTTTCTCGTGGCAGATGCCTTCCTGCGAGCCGTAAAACTCCATGTGCGCCACGCCGATGTTGGTAACTACGCAGCAGGCGGGCTTCGCCAGCTTCGCGATGTCTGTCAGCTCGCCGGGCACGTTCATGCCCAATTCCAGCACGGCGCAGTCATAATCGTTCGTCATCTCGGACAGCGTGATGGGCAGGCCGATGCGGCTGTTGTAGTTGCGGTTGGTCTTGTAGACGGTCTTTCCGGCCGAGAGCGCCGCGGCGATCAGCTCGCGCGTGGTAGTCTTGCCCACGGAACCGGTCACGCCCACGGCCGGGATCATGGCCCGGCTGCGGCAAAGCGCGCCGATGGCCGATAAGGCCGCGATGGTATCGTCCACGCGGACCCAGGCGGCACGGCCGGGGTTTTCGGGCGCAGCATCATGTTCGCTCGTGAGCACGGCGGCAGCCTCTTCACAGACCTCCGGCAGGAACTGGTGCGCGTCGGTCCGCTCCCCGATGATGGGGATGAACAGGCAGTCGTTCGTGACCACGCGCGAGTCGATGGCGAGGCTGGTCACCACTGTCTCCGGGTTTCCGGACAGGATGCGGCCGCCGGCGGCCTGCGCGATCTCATTTACGGTCAATGCATTCATACGGATCTCCAGGACGGTTCCCCTTTACGGGGCGGCCGTCAGAAATTTTCTTCCTGCCAGGCGGCAAACTGCTCTTTGGTCAGCAGCACGCGGCGGGGCTTGGTGCCCTCCTCCTCGCTGACCACGCCGGCATCGCAGAGTTGGTCCATGATGCGCGCCGCGCGGTTGAAGCCGATGGAGAACATCCGCTGCAGGGCGCCGATGGAAGCCTTCTCCTTGTCCACGATGAACTGGGCGGCCTGCATGAACAGTTCGTCCCGGTCCGCGGCACCGCCGCGGGCGTTCGAAGAGGCCGACTCCGTGATGGCGGTGTTCTGCTCGCTGCCCTTGACGGCCCCCTGTTTGGTGATGGACTCGACCACCGCCGTCACTTCGGAGCCGGACACAAACGCGCCCTGCACGCGCAGCGGCGTGTTCATGCCCATGGGCGAGTACAGCATGTCGCCCTTGCCCAACAGCTTCTCGGCGCCGTTGTGGTCCAGGATGGTGCGGGAATCCACACCGGAGGTGACCGCGAAGGCGATGCGGCTGGGAATGTTGGCCTTGATCAGACCGGTGATGACGTTGACGGACGGGCGCTGCGTGGCGATGACCAGATGGATGCCGCAGGCGCGGGCCAGCTGGGCCAGGCGGATGATGGCGTCTTCCACCTCACCGCCGCAGGTCATCATCAGATCCGCCAGCTCGTCCACGATGATGACGATATACGGCATCTTCTCGGGGCGCTTCTCTTCCGGCAGATCGTCCATGTCGTCGATCTTGCGGTTGTACTCACCGATGTTGCGCACGGACACGTCCGCGAACTTCTTGTAGCGCTGCGTCATCTCCGCGACCGCCCAGTTGAGGGCGCCGGCGGCCTTCTTCGGATCCGTGATGACCGGCAGCAGCAGGTGCGGGATGCCGTTGTAGTCCTGCAGCTCGATGACCTTCGGGTCGATCATGATCAGCTTCACTTCATCGGGCTTGGCCCGGTACAGGAGGCTGATGATCAGCGTGTTGATGCAGACGGACTTACCCGAGCCGGTGGCACCGGCGATCAGCAGGTGCGGCATGCGCGCGATATCGCCAATGATGGTCTTGCCGCCGATGTCCTTGCCCACCGCAAAGGCCAGCTTGGACGGGTGGTTTTTGAACTCCGGCGTTTCCAGCAGTTCGCGCAGCGAGACCGTCACGTTCTCGCGGTTGGGCACTTCGATGCCGATGACGGATTTGCCGGGCACCGGCGCTTCAATGCGGATGTCCGCAGCGGCCAGGCTCAGCTTGATGTCGTCCGCCAGCGACGTGATGCGGCTGACTTTGACGCCGTGTTCGGGCTGCAGCTCGTACCGGGTGACCGTCGGGCCGCAGGTGACGTTGGCCACGGTGACGCCCACGCCGAAACTCTGCAGGGTTTCCTGGAGCTTCACGGCGGTATCCCGCAGTTCGGCGTCCAGCGCCTGCCGGTTGATGTTGTTGTCCGCCAGCTTCAGGAGGTTGAGCTTCGGCGGCACGTAATCCTTCAGGATGACGGGCTTGACCGGCACGATCTCCTCGGGCTTGACGGTCTCTTTCTTGGGCGGTGCCGGCGGCATCTTGCGGGCGCCGGGCACACCGTCCAGCTCCACCTCGATGACTTTACCGCTGGCCGTCACCACGCGCTTGACGCCGGTCTCGGCGTTGTAGGTGTTCAGATCCTTGCCGGCGGCTTCCTTCTCATCGTACCCGGGCAGGAACTGCTCGGGGATGCCGGGCTCGTCAAACTCATCGTCAAAGGCCTGCTCGTACGGATCGTCCTCCTGGAAGAGCGTGACCGGCTCGGTATCCTCTTCGGAGAAGGCCTGCAGCAGGTTGTCGATGTCGTTGTCCGGTGCGGGAGCCGGCCTGGCGGCCGGCGCGGCAGCGGGCTTCTTCTCTGCCCTGGCGGCCGGCTTTTTGGGCGCGGGCGCTGCGGGCTTTTCAGGTGCAGGTATCTCTTCAGAAGGCTGGGCGGCCTGGGAACCGGTCCCGAAGAAGATGGGGATATCCGCCGGTTTCACACGGCGGGAAGCAGGCGTCTCCGCGGGAGAAGCCGCCTCGGCTTCCGGCTTGGAAGACTTCGGGCGGTCGGCCGCCTTACGCGTGCGGGCCGGCTTTTCGGAAGTGTCCGGTCCGGCGGACGGCGCCTGTGAGCCGTCAAAGACCGGCAGATCCGTGAAGGTCCAGGTGATGGGACGGTCGGTCTTGGGGCGCTTGCGCATGGCCTCGGTGTCCACCACATCGATGGAGAGCGCCACGGGCGGCTCATCGGCTGCCTTTCGGGGGCCGGCTGTGGCAGCGGCTTTGGCGGCATCCTCCGGGCGGTGCACAAACAGTGAAGGCCCGTGGAACGTGGCGCCCTGGTCCTCCTCGCGGGCGATGGCATCCACGCGCTCCTGAATGTCCGGCAGGTCGTTCTGCTTCTGGCGCACGTACTCGGCGCGGGCGTTGATCTGATCCGCCTTCTCGCGCTGACGCAGCATCTTCTCCTCGTGGGCTTCCTGACGGCGGGCATCCCGCATGCGCAGGCGGGCCTCAGCCGCCTCCTGGCGGCGAAGGGCTTCACGTTCACGCACGTTCTCCCGCTCGGTCTTGGGCGCTTTTCCGGCGGGTTCGGAGCGGTAGGTGAAGAAATCCTTCAGGCTCCACCCGGTGACGAGCAGCAGGCCGAAGAACACCAGCAGGAGCATGATGACGCTCATACCGAGGTCACCCAGCGTCATGGCCAGGAGCTTTACGCTGATGCCGCCCACCACGCCGCCGCCGGCAGGGGCTGCAGAGGTTTTCCAGATATCCTTAAAGGTGAACGGTGACGGCAGCTGCCCCGGGAAGAACAGCTCCAGCAGCCCGCAGAGGGCAAAGACCACCAGAAAGCCGCCGGCCAGGCGCTTGTACACCTCGCGGTTTCCGGGATTGGACAGGCAGAACCACACGGCGATGAAGCCGCACACCGGGAAGGCATAGCCCAGGTACCCGAACAGCCCGCACTGAAACGCTTTCAGGTAAGGCCCGAGTTTTCCGAGCATGCCGAAATCCGCCAGGAGCAGCAGCACGGCCACCGCAAATGCGGCCGCGATGACATACTCCGGATGGGCCAACCCTTTCCGGTGCGTGGTCTTTCTGCCGGATGAGCGCTTTTGGGCAGACGAACGTACGGCAGGTCTTGCGGAACCTGCCGTGGTGCGGCGCTTGGCCGCCTGTTTATTCTTACCGGCGGAAGACGCCCCGGAACGGGTGTTTCCGCTCTTCCTGGAAGCAGGCAAAACAGCTCCTCCTCAAACTTGCATAATCCTTAATATCTTACCATTTTGCGGCCCAATCGTCAACGTTTGGCGAGGAACCGGAGCAGGTCCAGATACCCCGTATAGCCGCCGTTTGTGGCCAGCACTTCCGTGGCAAACGCCGGCCGGTCGGTGATCACGCTGTCCACATTGTACGCCTTCATGCGGGTCAGGCCTTCCCGGCTGTTGACGGTCCAGACGTGCACTTCCAGGCCGGCATCGTGGGCGTTCGTCACCAGACGCTCGGACACGGAACTGTAGCGGACACTCAGGAAATCCGCCGCCGTCAGGTGCCGGACATTCCCGTAGGCCATACTCATGATGTACCCGGTGCGGATGTCGGGGTTCAGCTCCTTCACGCGCTCCAGATAGCCGTAATCCATGGACGAGATCATGCAGTCCACTTCGGAACTGTATTCTCCGATCAGTTCCACCACCTTCTCGACCAGGTGGCCGGTGTAGCGCGGGTGGCTCTTGATCTCGATGTTCAGGAGGATCTTCCCCCGGCACATCTCCAGCACCGAGATCAGCGTGGGCACGTAATCCGTCTCGAACGAATCGCCCCGGTAGGCCTTCTGCTGCGCCTCCAGGATGTCCGCGTAGGTCATGTCGTAGACCATGCCCTTCACGCCCGTGGTGCGCCGCAGCGACAGATCGTGCATCAGTACCACTATCCCATCCGACGTCTCCTGCACGTCGATCTCGGCGATGGGGATGCGGGCGTCAATGGAATCCAGAAGCCCCGTCAGGGAGTTCTCCTGCAGGCGGGAATCCCCGCCCCGGTGAGCGGTCACGGAGGTCTCCGCGATGGTTTCCGGCAGGGAGTGGATATCGTAGCGGAACCGCAGGAAAAAGATGAGCACGATGAACACCAGCGTGATGAACAGAAAGGCCCGCATGCGGTTCCGGGCGGCCTTCCCGAGCGGCGTGCTCTCGTCCGGCGAAGACGTCTTCACCCCGGCTCGCCAGGCCAGCAGCAGGAAGCTTTCATCCAGCATGGAGAGGCCGAACACGGCACACTGCGACATCAGTGCCACCAGCATGATGGGCAGCAACACGCCCCGGAAGCCGATCAGATAGGACAGGCGGTTGGCATCCGACACAGCGTTGTGCGCGTAGACGACCGCTCCGCCCTGCAGCAGCACGTACAGGAGAAGCGCCAGCAGGAGTGCCGAGGCCCAGGTGACCAGCAGCACGCGCACCACGTGAGGCACGCGCCGGGCTAACGGCACACCGCCATCCTTCTCTATCCGGCGCAGCCCCCGGCGGGAACGAAGCTTCCCGGTGTGCAGATAGGCCGGCAGGGAAAAGGCCGCCTCCAGACTGATCACCAGGATCAGAAGCCCCGCAACGATGGCGGTCCACAGCCGCACAGGCTGATCGATGATCCACGCCCCCAGATAGAACACGGGATTGAACGTGAACACACAGAGTGCCAGCACCGGCAGGAAGATCAGCGGGATCAGCAGCAGCGCGTAAAACAGCGGCAGCCCGTGATGGTCCTTCAGCATGGCCAGCGTCTTGCGGATGGCCAGCATGTACAGTTCCGACAGGCCGAGCTTTTCTTTGGCGCGTCCTCTGGCCAGACAGATGGCGATGCCTGCGTATTCAAACAGGAACAGCACTGCCAGCAGCAGCGCGAAGATCACCAGTGTGGCGATGACGGTGGGCTTTCCCAGGAACGATACCAGATTGCGGCTGGTCAGATTCTTGAGCCCCAGCCCCGCCATGTTCAGGTTGATCAGTGCCAGAAACGCCGGGTACAGCACGATCAGACCGCCGCCCCGCAGGATCACCTCAAAGAAAAAGAGCGTGAGGGACTGACGGCGCATGGCCCGTCTCAGATCACGGAAAATGGCCCGCATGCTCTCCTCCTTTCTGCGCCGGCGCGTTCCGGCCGGAAGCCTTTTTTTCACCGGGAAAGGCACGGCTCCCACCGTCTTTATTGTACCAAAAAACGGCCTTCCGGAAAAGAAAAACCCTCCGGCTTTCACCGGAGGGTCTGTATGCGGAGATGCAGGGATTTGAACCCTGGCACCGGTCACCCGGCCTGCCGCATTTCGAGTGCGGTCCCTTCAACCACTTGGGTACATCTCCAAGACAACACGCCTATTATGGGACATCCGGCGCAAATTGTCAACCGGAAATGCGTGGCGGTTTTGGCCGCCCCATCAGTCCCCGAACGTGACCGTTATGCCGGATACCAGGGGACGATCCGTGATCCCGTTCACGATATCCGCTTTGTCATAGATCTCCACGGTAAGGGTGGCCTGGGCGTTGTCGGAGATTTCCTCATAGAAATACAGGCAGTGCTCACTGGTATCGGCAGACCAGTGCTGCAGATGGGTGGGCGATACGTTTGCCAGCAGCACCCCTTCCAGGCTGTAGATCCGGATGCCGGAATTTTCGGCGGAAGCGACATAGACAAAAACGCCGTCACAGCTCATCATGCCGCCATCGCCTTTGATCACGCACTCATCGGTGCCATCCTGCCGGACACGGCGGATCTGCGGAGCCTCCCCCTCCTGCTGATCTGGGCAGTACCACAGCTCATCATCGATCACGAAAAAAGATCCCACCATGTGATCAAAGCGCCAGGGGCTGGTCAGTTCACCGGTGGCCGTGTCGTACCGGTAAATATCCGAGGCAGATTCAAAGCGCCCGGTTTCGGCGTTTTCGCGGTACCGCACCGTGGAAAACCAGACCGCCTTCTCATCCCCGAAAAGGGACAGGATATAGGCCTCCGGCCAGTCCTCGTATTCGCAGGTGAACAGGATCTCTTCCGGGGCTCCTGCCTCCATGCGGGAGCGGGAAATGGCTTCGATCCCGTACCCGTCATCGTTGACGCCCAACGGGATCCGGCTGTAGCCATAATTGCCGCAGATGCAGGTGGCCGCGCCGGACAGGCCACCCTGTACCGGGGTCTCGCGGACAAAGTGCGTGATCTCCCGCCGGTCGGAACCGTCCGGGTTCATCAGAAACGTCTGAATGCGGTCATAATTGACGTAATAGTAGAGTTTGCCGCCGTACCATTTGGGCACCCCGGCATAAAAAGCGGCGCAGTCAGGCGTCTTGTGGCTGCAGACGGGATCGCCGCAGAACACAACCGTTTCCCCGGTGGCTTTATCCAGATAACACTGGCGGTGCAGCGTAACCGATGAGAGATAGAAACCATCCGGTGCTTCGGTGAGGATCGGCAGGTAGTGGAAGCCCGTGAACGCGTACGCCTGATCGATCTCCTCTCTTGTTCTGTCCGGATACGTAAAGCCGGAAAAACCGGCCGGTTCCGGAAGGTCAGGCACCGTGGGAATATTTGCCGGCTCCTCTTCTGTCATCGGAGTTCCGGTTGACGTGTCTTCGGAAGAGTCCTCCGGCACGGAGGCAGACGGCTGGCTTTCGGAAGCCGTGCTGGCGGGAACTGTTGAAGGGACGGCGCTTTCGGAACTCTCAAAGGTCGGCAGAACGGGCTCCCGGCAGGCGCAGGCCAGACCGATCAGCACGCACAGAAGAAGACAGAATCCCTTTTTCATCATCGACCTCCCATGAAAAGCCAACAAACATATCAACCAATCTTTGTGTATATCATACCATGCCGTCCGCAAGAAAACAAGCCGGGCAGCTCACGCTGTCCGGCTTGCACAGGATCATTTGGTTATTCAGGCAAACGTATCGACCATGTCGTCGCGCACGTCCTTAATGGAGAAGGACAGGCGGCCCATCTTGTCTTTGCCCAAGCAGACCACGCGCACGGTGTCGCCCATCTTGAGGACGTCTTCCACCTTGTCGATGCGCTTCTTGGCAATGCGGGAGATGTGCACCAGGCCTTCCTTGCCGGGCGCGAACTCCACGAAGGCGCCGAATTCCTTGATGCTGACCACGGTGCCGGTCAGGACCATGCCCTCTTCGAACTCGGTCACGATCAGGCGGATGGTCCGGATGGCCTTCTCGATGCCGGCCATATCGGTGCCGCAGATATCCACGGAGCCGTCTTCGCTGATGTCGATCTTCACGCCGCACTCTTCGATGATGCGGTTGATGACCTTACCCTGCTTGCCGACCACGTCGCCGATCTTCTCCGGATCGATCTGGATCTGGATGATCTTCGGAGCATACTTGCTGATCTCCGGACGAGGGGCGGAAATGACCGGGTTCATGACGTTGTCCAGGATGTACATGCGGGCTTCGCGGGTGCGGCGGATGGCCTCCTCCACGATCGGCCGGGTCAAGCCGTGGATCTTGATGTCCATCTGGATGGCGGTGATGCCGTCCTTGGTACCGGCCACCTTGAAGTCCATGTCGCCGAAGAAGTCTTCCAGGCCCTGGATATCGGTCAGCACGATGTAGTCATCGTCCGTCTCACCGGTCACCAGACCGCAGGAGATGCCGGCCACCGGCTTCTTGATGGGCACGCCTGCCGCCATCAGGGACAGGGAGCTGGCGCACACGGAAGCCTGCGAGGTGGAACCGTTGGACTCGAAGGTCTCGGAAACCAGGCGCATGGCGTACGGGAACTCTTCCTTGGACGGAAGCACCGGCACCAGGGCGCGCTCGGCCAGAGCCCCGTGACCGATCTCACGGCGTCCCGGACCGCGGGACGGCTTGGTCTCACCAACGGAATAGCTGGGGAAGTTGTACTGATGGATGTAGCGCTTTTCGGTCTCGTTGGGGTTCAGCCCGTCCACGCGCTGCGCCTCGGAAAGCGGGGCCAGGGTGGTCACGGTGCAGATCTGGGTCTGGCCGCGGGTGAACATGGCGGAACCATGAGTGCGGGCGAACAGATCGATCTCGGCGGCCAGCGGGCGGATCTGAGTGATCTGGCGGCCGTCCGGACGCTTGTGGTCACGCAGGATCATCTTGCGGACGGTCATCTTCTGGAACTTGTAGACGGCG
>CAMJGH010000001.1 GCA_946405185.1 uncultured Lachnospiraceae bacterium | reverse complement strand
TTTCTATTATTATGTTTTTTTATAGTCTTTATCGCTTGCTTTGCCAATGTATTATTTCGTGCAATTTCCCAAATATTCATTTTGATAATATCTCCTTAATACGAAACACCCAGTTTCTCAATTCGTTCTTGATATCTTGGCCTACTTGCCATAGCGCTGTTTCATCCGTTTTTATCACTCTAAACTCTTTAATCTTATTAGAAGCGATATTCTTAGAAATCCACACATAAATCAATCTTTCTGATAAAAAACCGAACAGTCGTGAACGATAAGGATCCTCATTATCGACCTGATATTCTCCTTCAATAAACTCTAACAATTTAAAAAGCCACTCACAATATTGATCGAGAATCGGCTTCTTTGTAATTATCATATTGTATAAATAGCATTGATTCCCTATTAGAAAGCTCTCATAGGCTTCAAGATACTCGGGGCAGATACATTGAATTGCTCTTCGCATCTCCTCAATATCTTTCATATTAGGTGCAGTCTTTATCGCATCGATTACCCTTTCCTTGTAATAACGTCTCACCGGGAGAATCACATCGTAACGCTGCATTGTTTTGATGATTTTTTCCTCTGTAAGAAACCTCTTGGGATTTGATGATATTCTTGACATCGTGAAATATCGTCTATAATGACACAATCCTTGAATGCTTTCATCAGCATTCTTCCACATCCAATATAGACCTGTCAATTCACAATAATTCTTGTTTTTATAAGAGATGTTATCTCCAGTACAATCATAACAATCCACAGAAGCAGTTTTTTCCTTATTGTATGCGCCAACATACAGCTGTTTATAAGACCTAATTCTCGGTATATCTACAGGTTTGTGCATTACAACATAAATTCCTACGCTCATATTAGCTTCGCCGCCTTTCTCTTTTCTGGATTTTTTCTTTCAAACAAGCACTCGTGATAACTCGAAGGCTTAACTATCTCCGTCATCAATACCATCCAGAAGACATTATAAAACAAGGTAAGCATTGCTGTATCGATAAAGCCATACATGGCATATATCAAAAAAATAAATCCAAGATAATACTTTTTCCTTTTGATCAAGAAATAAATCGATGCAGTAATAATACATATAACCATTATGCTAAAAATTAATCCATACAATTGCAATGTCTGAATATATGCATTATCAACCCAGTCATAGCCTACCCAGACATCCTCTAAAGTCAAGGCTCCGGATTTGTTTAATCCCATTCCAGCCCAAGATAGATTCTTACCAAACGCAGATATACCATATTTCATTATTGAGTTGTAACCATACTCAAGTCGTTTTGCAAGTATAAGATTTAAAGCTCTCTTCCAAGAAGTACTCTTATATGTTAACGTAAGATAAATGCTGCACAAAGATACAAGCACAAAGGAAGACCATTCCAAAATCTGCAATATTTTAGTTCTTATATATTTAGGCCACTTCCTGTATACATAATCGTACACAAACATCATTACTTCCAGGAAAAGAGTCAGTCTTGCACGCGTATAATAAAATATCACAACAGCAAAGGCCATCAAGGGTATAATGCCTCTTTTTCTGTTATCCTGACGATGCGTATATAAATACAGAATGACCAACTCAAGCATTAGCCCAGCCGGTTGGAGTGTGTATAGAAATCCTAGGTAATGCCTTGGTTTCCCTGCCATTACATATACAAAATCATTGATCACCCCAAGTTGGCTTGATAAAATGATAAAGATAAGCATGCCAAGAATCACAAAAAAAGAATTCTTGGCTATCATTTCAAAATCCATGCTACTTGCTGCGATTGTAAACACAATTATCGTTAATATTGATTTTGATGCGCCTCCTTCACGTAAAAAGACACTGATTCCGATAAGAAACGCAGTTACAAAAAAAGCAATAATCCTTCTGATTCTAATCTTCTGCTGATAAAGCTCTCTTAAAGCTAGGATTGCAATTGAAAGCAAGAGAGCATAATTATAAATACCGGCAATAGCGTTAGCATACAACGAAGTATTTATTATGCCAAATATTAAGTATATGTCCAAAGCAAGCAAAAACAGAATAGCACTTATTTTTGCCCTTTGATTATGTACTCTTACAGTCATAATAGGTTTTTCCTTAAGCACTTATCTTGACCTAATGGTTTTGTCACGACTGTCAATAACAACACTACTCTCAGGAATATTCTTCGTCACCAGAGTACCTGCTCCAATGACAGAACCTTTTCCTATTGTTACACCATCCAATATTATAACATTACTCCCTATCCAACAATCATCCTCAATAATGATTCCTTTTTGTTTAACTCCTTGTTGCTTGATAATCGTTTTCGTATCAGAAAAAACGTGGTTTTCCGCAAACAAACTACACTTAGGGCCAAACATAACATTTGATCCGATTACGATTTTCCCAGAGCACCCAATATACCCATGCGGTCCTATAGAACTATTATCCCCCATTACTAGTCCAGTACCAAGATCTCCTCCGTAGTAACTGGAAGGGCGTATCATAACTCCTCGGCCAATAGTTACATTATCGCCAAAAACAAGCCCTTCCGAAGAAAGGCCATGTATTTCCGAATAATCCTCAAACTTAACATTTTTTCCACACCTTATATGACTACCGTGAGTAACCCTTGTACCTTTACCAACCAAAAACAATCCATGTACTTCTTTTATAAACAGTCGTAACCATAATCCCCTTATAGCTTTTATTCCTGTATGATAGTATATGATCAACTTGTCTATTGTGGTAATACCCTTGTACATACTTATCCTCGAACCTCGTTATATACACTTATTAATTGCAAATAATTCTCCTCTGGTCTATATTTCTTATCATACTCTCTTCTGGCATTTTTCCCCATCTTGTAACTTTTCTCTGAATCATTCCATAATTCTTCAATAATCTTTATAAAACCCTCAACGTCTCCGAGTTTGAACTTCGTTCCATTATAGCCATCAACTATTGCCTCCTCCGAAAAGCCCAAATCTGTAGCTATCAAGGCTTTCCCTAGAGACATCGCCTCAATTTCAACCATTGAGCAGCCTTCATACCAGATAGACGGGAATACAACAAAGTCAGCTCCTTTAACGATGCTTAGACACTTATTGTGTTCTGTATATCCTAGGAAATGAACATTCGGTGTCTTATCTGCCCATGCCTGGAACTCCTTTTCCAATGGGCCACCTCCCATCACAACCAGTGGAATATCCAGATTATCCCAAGCCTTCATCAGTACCCGTATTCCCTTTTCTTCACCAATCCTTCCATAAAAAACGACATAATGATCCGGAAGTCCTTCTGTCTTGACAGCCTTAAGATTAGCTTCTGCATCTGATACAAAGTTATATTTTTTTATGATCTTACTCTTATCAAAACCAGTATTAATCAGCAGTTTTATCTGATTATCGTTTAGGCAAATGTACTTATCAATCTGGTTATAAAATGAGTGTTTCACTCTATGGTATTTAAAAATACACGCAACAATTAAACTCTGGATTCTTGAGCCCTTAAAACATTTATATTTACACATGCGTAAATAATGCCCATCGCCACACTCATTACACAGCTGTGTTCCCCGAAGTGATGTAGCACAAGGACAGATAAATCGTGTATCGTGGAGAGTAGCGACAACCGGTACATTACACCTCTTGGCAGCATATAAGATTGAAGGAGACAATAAAGGAAAGAAAGTATGAATATGAACCACATCTGGTTTTTCTTTCTTTATAATACTCTGAACTGTCTTATAATTCCTTCCCGACCATAACATGCCGACTGTAGCGCTGATTTTTCCTGTTATCCCTGCGTGATCAAATTCATCATTTGATACCGTATATCTGATAACAGTATGTCCCTTTTCCTCCAATAAAGCTGTTTCTGCCTTGAAGACCTGATCGTCACCACTTGCTGATCCTGATCTATGATAATTATGAATGGCAAGTATTTTCATGGCAGCCACACTTTCCTGTATTCATCTCCGATAAACTTCCAACTATAAGCTTTTCTAATCCGTTCTTTTGCTTTTCTGCCAAAATCCTCTCTGTCTTCTGGATCCATCCGATCGGCTGAATTGATCAGTGCTGCAAGATTACCGTTCTCTTTATTCCAATACAATGCGCTGTTCTCGCCAACTTCCCGATTAAAGCCAACATCCAGTAATAGATTTAGTTTCGTGCTGCCCAAAGCCTCGAGCAGGCTGGGATTTGTCCCTCCCACTTCATGACCATGGAAGTACGCATAGGCGCACTCTCTAATCTTTTTCAGAAGGTCACGATCATACACCGTGCCAACAAACTTGATTCGTGGATCATTTCTCCAGTGCAGTTTCTGATCCAATTCTTCCAGGAATTTTTCATTTGTGTTCGTAATTAAAGCAAAATCCTTTTTGCTCCCACTCTTCATGAACTCCCGGATCATTGTTTCATAGTTATTTTCCGGAACAAAACGACCAACAACCAAGTAATAGTCATCAACCTTAAGCTGATTGCGCTCTAACCATTCTATAAATCTGGGATCCTCATCTGACATAGGAGTCTTCTCAACATCCGCTCCGTACGCAATAAACGTTGTGCTTTTTGCGTTGTATTCCTCTATGATATACTTCTCTATATTCACAGAATCGCAAATCACAAGATCTGCTTTCTCCACCATTTTCTTCTCTGACCACTTCCAATATTTGCGTACAGGAGCGCTCCATTTTGCCCTCTTCCACTCATGACCGTCCGGATTCAAATAGTATTTTCCACCTATTGCCTGAATCTTTCTTGCCAATCCATCGATGAAAAGCCCTATGCGACACGTAAGAATATAAAAAATGGGATGCTTAATACTATGCTCTTTACAGTACTGAATACTATGCAATACCGCAGCGCGGTCATAATAAATAGCAACTGCGGGGCCAATATTCGGGCATGTGATTTTAAACACATGTGCATTCTTGTATTCAAATTCCCGCACTGAACCATCAGGATTCTTTTTGAGCACCGTCACAGCAGGAGACAGATGGCTCTCATCCATATGTCCATCACCATTCGCTTTGCACGCAATATGATATTTAATAGCCGAATCATACTCATGCTCTGAAATTAAACGATCGACAAACGTTTCATAACCGCCATATTGACCGATGGATTTTGACCCAATTACAAACACATGTTGCGTTTCATTCTCGCTGTCCCCAATTCTTTTTATATCAGCCATACAGATCTTATTCTCCTCTTAATTCCGCCCATCTGTCAAATAATTAATAATTTAACAGTTGATTTGTTCGTCCTCGCGATGGCACTTCAGAAATAGACGAACTTACATATTTAAAAAAATATATGTTTACATTTTGTAAAGCACTTGTTAAAAAAACTTGAAACAGCGCTAAAAAAGTATTATAAATGTGTATGCTTCGCCAAGCAGCGGTTGTCCCCTGCTATAATATTCATTGTAATACCTATAAAGCCTCACCCAGCAATTGGCACGGTGTGAGACTTTACGGGTTTTATAATATTACTTTATTCTCCCAGTTCCTTCAGATATCTTCCCACCGCATCCTGCCAAGCTGGCAAGCGCTCAAAGCCCATCTCGGTCAGCTTCTCTTTGCTCATGCGAGAGTTGTGCGGACGTTTGGCCTTGGCCGGAAAGGCTTCAGAACTGACCGGTGTTACCTTCACATCCAAGCCTGCCTGTTTAAATATCTCACAGGCAAAATCATACCAGCTGCACAGGCCTTCGTTGGTGGCGTGGTAGATACCGTATTTGTCGGTCTGAATCATGTCCACCAGCAGTCTGGCCAGGTCATATGTGTAGGTGGGGGAACCTATCTGGTCGTCCACCACGCTCACAGCGCCGCGCTCTTTGCCCAGCCGTAGCATGGTCTTAATAAAGTTCTTGCCGTTCTTGCCAAACACCCACGCAATGCGCACAATGAAGAATTTCTTCATCCGGCGCTCCACGGCAATCTCGCCTTCGCTCTTGGAATGGCCGTAAATGTTCAGCGGGTTGCGCTTGTCATCCGGCTCCCACGGGCGGGTCCCCTCACCGTCAAACACATAGTCCGTGCTGATGTACATCATGGGGATATCCATCCGCTTGCATACATCCGCAATGTGCTCCGTGCCGGCGGCGTTGATGCGCATGCAGAGGGACACATTGTCTTCCGCGGCATCCACAGCCGTGTAGGCCGCACAGTGGATCACAGCGTCCGGCTGTGCCTCGGGAATGACCTTCTGCACCGCCTCCGGGTCCGTGATATCCATCTCTTCAATATCCACCCCGATGGCCTCTATGCCGCGCTTTTCGCATTCTTTGACTACATCGTAGCCCAGCTGTCCTTTAACTCCGGTTACCAGTACTCTCATGTTGCTGCTCCTGAGATTTGTTTTTTAGGAAAGGCGCTCGCCGTACATATTCTCAAAGTAGTTCTGATACTCACCGCTGATGATATGTTCCCACCACTCGCGGTTGTTCAGGTACCACTCAATGGTCTGCGCAATGCCGGTGTCAAAGTTGTACTCCGGCTTCCAGCCAAGCTCGGTCTCCAGCTTGGTGGGGTCAATGGCGTAGCGGCGGTCATGGCCCGGGCGGTCCTTCACAAAGCGGATCAGGCTCTCCGGCTTGTTCAGGGCGTGCAGGATGGTCTTCACCACTTCCAGGTTGGTGCGCTCATTGTGGCCGCCTACGTTGTACACTTCGCCCACACGGCCATTGTGGATGATCAGATCAATGGCCGCGCAGTGATCGGACACGTGCAGCCAGTCGCGCACGTTGGCGCCGTCACCGTAGACCGGCAGTTCTTCATCCGCCAGCGCCCGGCTGATCATCAGCGGAATAAGCTTCTCCGGGAAGTGGTACGGGCCGTAGTTGTTGGAGCACCGGGAGATGGTCACCGGCAGCCCGAACGTGCGGTGGTAGGCCAGCACAAACAGATCGGCCGAAGCCTTGGAAGAAGAATACGGGCTGCTGGTGTGCAGCGGCGTGGTCTCCGTGAAGAACAGATCCGGCCGGTCAAGCGGCAGGTCTCCGTACACTTCATCCGTGGACACCTGGTGGTAGCGCTTAATGCCGTAGCGGCGGCAGGCATCCAGCAGGGTGACCGTGCCCAGCACGTTGCTGTGCACAAAGATGCCCGGGTCCGTAATGGAGCGGTCCACGTGGCTCTCCGCGGCAAAGTTCACCACGATATCAGGCTTTTCAGCTTCAAACACGCGGTTTACGAAGTCCGCATCCGCAATGTCGCCGCGGTAGAACTTGTAGTTAGGCTCGTTCTCTACCGGCTTGCAGGTTTCCAGGTTGCCGGCGTAGGTGAGCAGATCAACGTTAATGATGGTATCTTCGGGGTACTTCTTGACCATGCGGTGAACAAAGTTCCCGCCAATAAAACCGGCACCGCCGGTGACGATGATGTTCATGTTCTCTCTCCTTGGGGGATCCTTCGACTCGGCCTGCGGCCTCGCTCAGGATGACATGTTATGGGGGATCCTTCGACTCGCGGCTGCGCCGCTCGCTCAGGATGACATATTAGCCGATATACTTTCCTTCCAGCACGTCCTTCAGGTACGCGCCGTACTCATTCTTCTTGTACAGTTCCGCGGCGGCTGCCAGTTTCTCCCGGGTGATCCAGCCGTTCATGTAGGCGATCTCTTCCAGGCAGGCAATCTTGCGGTGCTGATGGGTCTCCACGGTGCGCACAAAGTTGGTGGCATCCACCAGGCTTTCGTGCGTGCCGGTGTCCAGCCACGTGAAGCCCTGGCCAAGCAGGGTGACATCCAGCTCTCCGTTTTCCAGGTAGATGCGGTTTAAGTCCGTGATCTCCAGTTCGCCGCGGGCTGAGGGCTTCAGGTTTTTGGCGTACTCCACCACGCGGTTGTCGTAGAAGTACAGGCCGGTCACACAGTAGTTGCTCTTGGGGTGTTCCGGTTTCTCCTCAATGCTCACAGCATGGCCGTTATCATCAAACTCCACAATGCCGAAGCGCTCCGGATCATCCACGTAGTAGCCGAAAACGGTGGCGCCTTTTTCTTTTTCAGCTGCGGCGCGCAGGCGCTTGCGCAGACCGTGCCCGTGGAAGATGTTGTCCCCCAGCACCATGGCTACGGAATCATTCCCGATGAATTTTTCGCCAATGATAAATGCCTGTGCCAGGCCGTCCGGACTGGGCTGCACGGCATAACTCAGATTAATGCCGAAAGGCCCGCCGTCTCCCAGCAGAGACTCAAAGCGAGGCGTATCCTCCGGTGTACTGATCAGCAGGATGTCACGGATGCCTGCGTTCATTAGCACCGAAAGGGGATAATAGATCATGGGTTTGTCGTAGATGGGAAGAAGCTGCTTGGACGTAACGCGGGTCAGCGGGTACAGACGCGTACCGCTGCCGCCGGCCAGAATGATGCCTTTCATAAGACCTCCGTGTGGGGGATTTGAAGGAAACCGGATTTGGCAAAATGCCCAAAGGGCATAGTTTCCCCCTCCCACATATTTGGGACATCATACCACAGAATAAACAAAAAGGGAAGAGGGGGCGGTGGAACAGACCAATAGGGACGTACCCCTTTGGTACACAAAGGCATTGTACCAAAGGGGTACGTCCCTATATGGTCTTGTACACAAAGGCATTGTACCAAAGGGGTACGTCCCTATATGGTCTTGTACACAAGGGCGTTGTGCCAAAGAGGGTACGTCCCTATGTGGTCCTACGTGGTCACAGGTTCAGTATAGACATACTCCAGCCACACCGTGACCTGCTGCCCGGCAAACGGCAGGGTGATCTGCATCTGCTGCTTGCGGCGGTTGACGCGCAGGATGGTGGCTTCGGCACCGCGGAAGGCGCCGTCTTTGATGCGGATGCGGTCTCCTTCCGCATAGACCGGTACAGCGCCCAATACGCCGTCTTTGGCGTGCAGCATGAGGGCAAAGGCCTGGTCACTGCCCTGCAGCTGCCAGGCGTCCTCTCTGTCGCCCAGGCAGCGCACTACCCCGCCTATGCGGAAGGCCAGGCGCAGGTCCGGGATGGGCTCTTCCGTGTACAGGAACACATACCCCGGCAGGAAGTCATGCCGCTCCCGCAGGGGCTGCTTTTGCACCCATTTCAGCTGCTCCAGCTGCGCGCAGATGGCGCGGCAGTGAAACAGCACTTCTGCCTGGCGGGCCACCTGTTTGGATTTAATGGTTTCACAGAACAGACAATACGTATACATGGGCTGATAGTAGCACATCTTGGGCATAAAAAAAAGAGGGGCAAAACGCCCCTCACTGTACCCAGTCAGCCTTCACGGAATCGATCATCTCCCGCTCCTGCTCTGCGGTGTCATACACGTGCAGGTACCGGCAGATCTCCCGTGTAAAGTCCACAAAAGCATACCCCTTGGCGGTGATCAGGTTGCCGTCCACCACCACGCGCTCCTGCCGCTCGTTGGCGCGGGGGAACGGATCATACGCGCCGTACTCCGGGAAGCGCCAGGCCGGGCAGGACGTGGCAAAGGCATGCTCATCCAGAATGCCCGCACGGCCCAGGAACTGCGGGCCAAAGCAGATGGCACAGACCAGTTTTCCTTCATCGTGCAGGTGCTTTGCCAGCGCACAGATCTCGTTCTGGTCGTTGTTGATAGGCCCGCCGGGAATCAGGAGGGCATCCACGTCGGAGGTATCCGTAATGTCTTCGATGCAGGCATCCGGAAGGAACGTCATGCCGGACTGGGCTACAAGGGGCGCCTTGGTAGCGGCGATGGTCTTGATGGCGTAACCGCCGTGCTGGTGCAGGCGGTGGAGGGTGAAGTCTATTTCAAAGTCGGCACAGTTGGGGTAGAGATAGACAAGAATCATGGAATCTCCTTTTTGCACCAGTTGGGGACGTATCAATATTGGTGCATTTTGCACCAGTTGGGGACGTATCAGTTTTGGCACCCGAAAGCGGTGCCAAAACTGATACGTCCCCGAACGTGGTGCACTATTTCGTTTACGCGATGGTATGGATCCACCCTTCGGGCGCTTCGATGCGGCCCATCTGGATGCCGGTCAGGGTGTCATACAGTTTTTTGGTGATGGGGCCCATGTCTTCCATGCCGCTGGGGAAGCAGATGCGCTTGCCGTGGTCATTGATCTCGCCCACCGGGCTGATCACAGCGGCGGTGCCGCAGAGGCCGCACTCCGCAAAGTTGGGCACTTCGTCAAAGAACACTTCGCGCTCTTCCACCTTCATGCCCAGATAGTGTTCCGCCACGTAGCAGATGGAGCGGCGGGTGATGGACGGCAGGATGCTGGAGGACTTTGGCGTGACCAGTCCGCCTTCCTTCGTGATGAAGATGAAGTTGGCGCCGCCGGTCTCTTCCACTTTGGTGCGGGTGGCCGCATCCAGGTAGAGGTTCTCGGCAAAGCCTTCCGCATGAGCGGTCACGATGGCGTGCAGGCTCATGGCGTAGTTCAGGCCGGCCTTCACATGGCCGGTGCCGTTGGGGGCTGCGCGGTCGTAATCGCTCACCTTGATGACGATGGGCTTGGCGCCGCCCTTGAAGTACGGGCCTACCGGCGTGACCAGCACACGGAACTCGTACTCTTCCGCCGGCTTCACGCCAATGACGGAGCTGCTGCCGTACATGTACGGACGGATGTAGAGCGTGGCGCCGGAACCGTACGGCGGCACCCAGGCTTCGTTGGCCTTGACCACCTTCTCCACGGCGTCCAGGAACATCTCCTTGGGAACGATGGGCATTTCCAGACGGGCGGCGGAGGTCTGCATGCGCTCCGCGTTCAGGTCCGGACGGAAGGTGACAATGTGGCCGTCTTCCGTGGTGTAGGCCTTGAGGCCCTCAAAGCAGGTCTGCGCGTACTGGAACACGCCGGCACATTCGTTTAAGGTGATGGTGGAATCCGTGGTCAGCTGACCCTCGTCCCACGCGCCGTTCTTGTAATGAGCCACATAGCGGTAATCCGTGGTCATGTAACCAAAGCCGATGTTGCCCCAGTCGATGTTTTTCTTTTCCATGCTGCCTCCCGCCGGAAGGACCGGCTGTATATGAGAGAATTTAATGCGCTAAAGGATATAATAGCACGGGTGTTTTTCAATTTAAAGTGATAAATTTAACCAATACAAACCAGTGGGGACATGCCTGATTGGTCCCCAAGGGCGGGACCAATCAGGTACGTCCCCGACTGGTTTGGTTCACATTTTCTCCGGGGCCTCGAAGCCCAGGATATCGATCACCGTCTCGCACACCCGGCAGACCAGCGTGATCAGAGCCAGGCGGCCGGCGCGCAGTGTTTCATCCGGTTCGGCCAGGATCCTGGTCTCGTGGTAGAAGCTGTTGAAGGCGTTGGCCAGGTCATAGACGTAGCCGCAGAGTTTGTGTACGGCCAGTTCGTCGTATGCGCTTTTTACCGTTTCCGGGAAGCGGGCGGTTAAAAGCTGCAGGCTCTTTTCGGCGGCCGTGGAGGCCGGCAGAAGGGCTTCCGGATTGACTACACCGCCCTGCTCGGCGTACTTGCGCAGGATGCTCTTGATGCGCACGATGGTGTACAGCAGGTAAGGCCCGGTGTTGCCTTCAAACGAGGAGAAGCGGTCCACGTCGAACACGTAGTCTTTGGAGGCGGCGTTCTGCAGGTCGCCGTACTTGAGGGCCGCCAGGGCAATGACCGAGGCATTCGCTTCTGCGCCTTCTGTGGCGTTCTCGGCGGTCTTCTCGCGCACGGCGTCCGTAATCTCGGCGATGAGGTTCTCCAGCCGCATAACGCCGCCCTGGCGCGTCTTGAAGGGCTTTCCGTCCTTGCCGTTCATGGTGCCGAAGCCCAGGAAGTCCAACCGGGTTTCCGGCTTCACGTAGCCGGCCTTGCGGGCGGTGCGGAACACCTGCGTGAAGTGCATCTCCTGGCGCTTGTCCACCACGTAGATGTAGCGGGCCGGCGCGTACAGTTTTTCGCGCTCCAGGATGGTGGCCAGATCCGACGTGGCGTACAGCGCCGCGCCATCGCTCTTCTGCACGATGCAGGGCGGCACTTCCTTGGTGTCGCTCTCCTCCTGGACGTCCACCACCATGGCACCCTGGCTCTCGTGCGAGATACCGCGGGAAGCCAGGTCGGCCAGCATATCCGGGATGTACGGCTGTGCGTCGCTTTCGCCCTTCCACAGGTCAAAGGTGACGTTCAGGCTGTCGTAGTTTTTCTTCAGGTCGGTCTTGCTCACCCGCATGATGTGGTGCCAGATGGCGCGGCAGGCCGGATCCCCCTCCTGCAGCTTGCGGGTGGCTTCATGGGCGCGGGCCAGGAAGGCTTCGTCTGTCTTGCTCTTGGCGGAGGCGGCCGGGTAGATCTCTTCCAGTTCGGAGATGGTAAACGGCGCTTCGGCCGGGTACTCGCCGGTGAAGGAGGCATCAAAGTACGGCAGGTCCGGCTTGCGGTCCCGCAGCTCTTCGATGATCAGGCCCATCTGCAGGCCCCAGTCGCCCAGGTGCACGTCGCCGATGGTCTCCACACCCATAAAGCGGGACAGGCGCTTCACGCTCTCGCCGATAACGGCCGAGCGCAGGTGCCCCACGTGCAGCGGCTTGGCCGCGTTGGCACCACCGAAGTCCACGATGGTGGGGCCATTCTGGGTGACCGTGGGTGCACCCAGACGGCCGTCTGCGGCCATCTGTGCCAGGTAGTCCGCGGCAAAAGCGGGCGAAACGGTAAAGTTTAAGAAGCCGGGGCGCACCGCCTCGGCCTTCTCAAACACACCGCTCTCCGCCAGTCGGGCGGCCACCTCTTCCGCAATGGCAATGGGCGCCTTGTGGTAGGCTTTGGCCGCCGCCAGCGCGCCGTTGCACTGAAACTCGCACAAATCCGGACGGTTGGAAAGGGAGACGCGGCCGTAGGAAGCATCGTAACCAGCGGAAGCGAAAGCTTCGGAGACTGTATTGGAGATGCAAGTTAAGAATTCCGTCATAGTGTATTCCTTCTGTTATGATCATGAGATCCTTCGACTGCGTGTCCTGCGGACACTCCGCTCAGGATGACAGAGCAGTATTGTCATCCTGAGCGAGGCGCGCAACGCCGAGTCGAAGGATCCCCCTTTACTTGCGATAAATGATATCTTCTCTGCCCGGTCCATTACTCACCATCGTAATAGGCACTCCAATCTCCGCCTCAATGGTTTCAATGTACTTCCGGCAGGCCTCAGGCAGTTCTTCGTAGGTGCGGATGCCGCGGATGTCGCAGTTCCACCCGGGCAGGACCTTCCAGACCGGTTTAGCCTTTTTCAGTCTGGCGGTCACGGGGAAGTCTTTGGTCACCACGCCGTCAATCTCGTAGCCCACGCAGATGGGGATCTCCGGCAGGTAGCCCAGCGCATCCACCACCGTCAGGGCCACTTCCGTGGCGCCCTGGATGCGGCAGCCGTAGCGGCTGGCCACAGCATCAAACCAGCCCACGCGGCGCGGACGGCCGGTGGTGGCACCGTACTCGCCCTTGTCACCGCCGCGGCGGCGCAGCTCTTCGGCTTCATCGCCGAAGATCTCGCTGACAAACTCGCCGGCGCCCACAGCGCTGGAGTAAGCCTTGACCACGCAGATGATGTCCTTGATCTCATAAGGCGGGATGCCGGCGCCGATGGCACCGTAGGCCGCCAGCGTGGAACTGGACGTGACCATGGGGTAGATGCCGTGGTCCGGATCCTTCATGGAGCCAAGCTGGCCCTCCAGGAGCACCGTCTTGCCGTCTTTCAGCGCCTCGTACAGGAAGGCGGACACATCCGCCACGTACGGCGCCACCATGGCCTTGTACTCCATCAGGAGGTCGTACAGCTCGTCCGGGTTCAGCAGCGGCTTGTGGTAGAGGTGCTCCAGCATGACGTTCTTGATCTCGGCCACACGCGCGCACTTGGCGCGCAGGGATTCCTCGTCATCGAACAGCTCGCTCACCTCAAAGCCGATCTTGGCAAACTTGTCGGAATAAAACGGCGCGATGCCGCTCTTGGTGGAACCGAACGACGCACCCGCCAGACGCTCCTCTTCGTAAGCATCGAAATTGATGTGGTACGGCATGAGGATCTGCGCGCGGTCACTCACCAGAATGTGCGGAGCCGGCACGCCCTGGTCCTCCAGGGACTTCAGCTCCTTCACCAGGTAGGGGATGTTCAGCGCCACGCCGTTGCCGATGATGCAGGTGGTGTGGCCGTAAAAGACACCCGACGGGAGCAGATGCAGCGCAAAGCGCCCGTACTCGTTGATGATGGTGTGGCCGGCATTGCTGCCGCCCTGGAAGCGCACCACAATATCGGACTGCGCAGCCAGCATGTCTGTGATCTTGCCTTTTCCTTCATCGCCCCAGTTGGCGCCGACGATCGCACGTACCATAGGATCCTCCAAATCGTGTGGGGGCAAAAAGCCCCGTGTGAACAGCATTCCTAGTATAAAGGTAATACAGAGAAATAGCAAGCGGAATGCAGAAAAACTATAAAAGCAAGGAACGGGCACGCCAGAGATGCCTCCCGTTCCTTGCATCACGTTTTAAAAAGGTTCAACATTATAAAAACATGACATGTATCTGACTGATTCTAAAGATTTGGGTCCAATATACTTCAAGTACTTTTTCATTCCACCCGGATCTGTCATCAGGGATTCCAGAACACTGACTTCTGCCACATTCCCAATTTCAGGATTTGCATCCAGTTCCATCTCTTCAACAAAATCAAATGCTCGTTTTGTTTTTGTAGGGTTTTTGCAAGCTATTAATCTGATATATGGAACAACGACCATTCCGAACATTATATGCATGCCATCCTCGTTTTTATCCACATCGGCATCCAATTCGAGTTGATCAAATACTTCCCTATCATCAGGAAATAAGTTAACAAACGAATCATACAATTCATTATACTTCATATTAACCCCTCCCATTCAAGAATCGCTCGTTGAAGTTGCCTGCATAACTTTATTGCTATTTTCCGATCCTTCGCTTTCGGCAATTCTTTTGAAACAATCTTTTCCAGGCGTCTCTTCATTTCTACCGCCTTCTGATAATGCCCCTTTGGAGAGAGAAGAATACCTGTTCTTTTTTCGAATTTAAGTACAGTTGCAGTTCCTCCATCTCCAATAAAACTCCCTCGCCGATACATTTCATTGATCGCGTTTTTCAGTTTAACGTTTCTCGTTTTATTCAGCAGTGCTTTTCTTCTACTGACACCAATCCAATGCTTATATTTTGCAGGAAGCGCCTGCCCATTAGGGCCAACATAATAATCAGGTTCATTAGGTTTTCCAACGCCAAACCCTCCGTGATAACCGCCGCCCATTATCTTCTCACCCCCTTTCTATAGTGAAAAGATTGTGGCTTAATGGTTATAACATTGACACCCTGCTTCTTAATCTTAGACGCACAGTTTGGTGTAGCACCGTAAAAAATTATTGCTTCCGGTTGAAGCACATCTGTTACATATTTAACACCCTTTTCAAATAAGGAGCGATATTCTTTGACTTTAAGGCATCCTAATGATCCTATAGCGATGACGCTATGTTTCGAGATGCCGTCACAGCAGCATTCAAACGTCCTTTCATCCCCAAAGCGAATGTTAGGAATCACCTTGATTCCCTGCTGTTGTAGCCAAGCTCCAATCGTACGACTCCTGAAAACATTCCAGAGTTGCATTGCATAGGGCATGTCATAATAAACACTAAAATCAGGGGCAACAACACCATCAAATCGACTTAGTATCTTGACATATCTTGATGGTTGATTCCAGATTCTCTCAAAGCGAAAATCATCTTCATAGAAACAAACCCATTGATGAAAATTATCTTTTTCTTTTATTGCTTGAGAAAAAGGTATCATGTTTCTGGGAATAATGTGTTCAGCCTTTATCACCGGAAAATCAAATTCACCAGCAAAATGGGCGTTACTGAGAAGAGATGCATGAAATACATCTACGCATCCGCCTCGTTCTTTGTTTACTTTACTCATTACAGCCTCCTTCAAATTGTATATTGAAGGATTCCAAGCGCTTGTACCCTTACAGTGCTTAGTTTAGCTGAAAGTGAAGTTGTTCGCTAAGAACGATTTTCGGGATTATTTGTTCTGAGTTCATTCTTTAGGCCTTATTATAAGATCATATAATACTCTCATATTTTGAATTCTCTTCCTTGTCCACTCCTTTTTTTGCCATATAGAAAAGATATTATAGTATCTGAAGAAAGATGCCCAGTCTTCCTCTGTTGACTCTTTTCTAAACCATTCCTTATATGGTTCTCCATCTTCGGTTTCAACAGCTTCCCTAAAACGCACTCCTATTACCAGGATTTCCTTAATCAAATCAATTAGCGATTGTTTGTAGGGCCACTTGTTTTTATTATCAAACAGAAAATCAAGTACGTACAAACGTTCCATAACCATACTACTGTCAGTTATCACAGAATCTCCAAATTGAGATTCGATCATAACCCCGCCACAAATCAGGATTAAGGTTGATTGATCAATTGTTTTAATCCCTTTATCCTCCATAAGCCACGCAATATGATATAACGTTTCTATTGCAAACTTCCACTCTAGGGTAAATAGTGCCAAGGAAGTAAAGACCATATCGTGATCACTTCTTAATGACCACTTCATTAACTCCTCAACCATTTTATCGTATTGTTCAAACATTTCTTCAAAGTGTTGATTTGACACCTTCTTTGAACTTACAATACGTTTTTCTACAATAGCCTTAATTATCTCTAAATCATGGATGTTTTGATGCTCAAAGTAATTCATTTCTGTAAAACGATAGCCTTTGAGCTTTTGTTCCATATTATCCATATCAATGTCGGAATATTTATGATATGGTGGGAGGTTAGGTGCTCTTTCCAACTCTTTCTTTTTATATTTCAAAACATACTTCACTATTCTGGATTGAAGCATTCTTTCGCTATCATCATTATTATCCAAAAAGTGACGCAGAGGATATACAGGATCATTATAATCATAGGAATACTTTATAAATTCAAGTGTGATATAATTTGCGACTGCCATAATCCAGTCCAAATCTTCATCTTCATCAATACCAAAAATGAACACTTTCCTTTCTGGAGGCATTTGTCTTAATGCTTCAACAATATCCATGTAGAGGTCCTGCATTTTATCAGTCATTTCTGGAAAAATGGATGCCATACTATCACCTCTATCCACTATTTGAAATATCCATCCACACGAAGTACATCTGCGCTTTTCTACTTTATCCTATCCGCGAATTCAGATACAACAGGCTGTCTCCCACCTTCACTTTCATGCTTCCGGCGGGTACCATGACCGACCCGTCGCGCACGATGACCGCTATATCCACCCCGATCTTCTCTTCGATCTCGCGCACGCGCATGCCCAGATACGGACTGGCTTTGTCCACGTCCACGCAGACGGTGCGGCGGTTTTCCATGGCCACTTTGTTCTTGCGCTGCATGGTCTGGTAGTGCTCCACGAAGCCGGCGGAAATGATGCCAGTGGGAATGGCCACCACGCCCACGCCCAGGAAGGTGATGATCACCGCCATCACACGGCCGAGCGACGTGACGGGATAGATATCGCCGTACCCCACCGTGAAGATGGTGGAGACGCTCCACCAGATGCCCGAGAGCGCGTTGGGGAACGCCTGGGGCTGTGCCTCGTGCTCCGCGCTGTAAATGCTTAAGGAAGACGCCAGCATGAGCACCAGGATGATGAAGATGGACGAGATGATCTGGTTCTTTTTATCCGCCAGGACTTCCGTGATGACGTTAAACGAATCATAGTAGGCGTTGATGCGGAACAGGTGGAAAATCCGCACCACGCGCAGCATCCGGAAGGCCGAGGCGCCCATGAGGAAGAAGAACGGCAGAATGGTCAGCAGGTCCACCACGCCGTCAAAGCTGAACATGAACTTCAGCACGGCCTTGCGGCGCGGCAGGTGCGGATACAGCAGGTCTGCCGTCCAGATGCGCAGCAGGTACTCCACACAGAAGATCAGGATGGTGATCCACTCGATGACGTCGAACAGGCCGCGGTAAGCCGCCAGCGAGTCGAAGGTGGACAGGAACAAGACCGCAATGTTGGCCACAATGACCAGCGTGATGAACACGTCAAAGTTGCGGCTGGCAAAGTCTGTCCGATCGCCGATCTGGATGATGTCGAAAATCCGTTTTTTCTGCTCACGGGTCATAGTGACTCCTCATACTTCTTCCTGCAACATACTCTTATTTGTGCTGAATAAATCGTATATACACGGCACTACCACAAGTGTCAGCAGCGTTCCGTACACCAGTCCGCCCATCTCCACGATGGCCATGGGCCGCATGATCTCGCTTCCCATCTGGTGGCTGAGCGCCATGACGCTCATGGACACGATGGTGGTCAGGGCGGTCATCAGCACCGGGCGCACACGGGTGCGGGCGGCGGTCACGATGGCCTCGCGCTTGTCCATGCCTTCGCGGCGCAGCTGGTTCATATAGTCTACCAGAACGATGCCGTTGTTGACAATAATGCCGGCCAGCATGACAAAGCCGACCAGTGCCACCACGCTCACTTCGCTGCCGGACATCCACAGGGCCAGAAAGCCGCCCGTGAAGGCCAGCGGGATGGTGAACATGATGATGAACGGGTGCAGCAGCGACTGGAACTGTGCCACCATGATGAGATAGATCAGCACGATGGCCAGCAGCATCATGTAGACCACCTGGCGCATGGCGTCGTTGATGGCGGTGTTCTCACCCTCCATCTTCACTTCGCAGCCGGCGGGTACTTCGTACGCGGCCAGCTTCTGCTCCACTTCCGCGCCCACCAGGCCCACGTTGTACCCGTCGGCGATCTGCGCGGACACGTTGAGGTACCGGTTCTGGCTCTCGCGGCGGATGGCCGACAAGCCCTCCTCGTTGGTAAACGACGCTACCTGCGTCAGCTTCACCTCTTCCGTCTCACCGCTGAGGCGGTCCGTGTACGGGAAGGTGATGCCTTCCAGCATGGCGCGCGTGGCGGTCACCTGCTCACCGGAGTTCACGTACACCTGGTAGTCCTTGATATCCGTGACCAGTGTGGTGGTCTTCTGCGAATCCATCATCTTGGTGGCCACCAGCTGGAAGATCTGCGCCACGGTCATGCCGTAACCGGCAGCCTTTTCTTTGTCCACGGTGATGGTGAACTCGTTGGTCACGTCGCCCATGCCGTTGTCCACCTTGGCGGTGCCTTCCACGCTTTCCAGGATGGCCGCCACTTCCTGCGCGCAGCGCTGCATGGTCTTGAGGTCACGGCCGCGCACCTGCACCGACAGGCCGCTGCCCGTCAGCGCCGTCATGTCCATGGAGGCGCCGGTCACGTTCACCTCACACGGGAGGTCCGCCAGCACCGTCTCGATCTCTTTCGACACCTCCCGCGTGGTGCGTTTGGTGTTCTCATCCAGCAGCACGTACAGGGTGGCTCCGCCGCCCCCGCCCAGCAGGCTTAAGGAGCTGCCGCTGCCCATCATGGCGCCCACGGTCTGCACATCCTGAATGGCCTGCAGGCGCTCGGACGCGGTGTCCGCACAGGCGGCCAGTTCTTCAAATTCCAGCGGGTCGTCTTCCTTAGCGTTCAGGCTGACGGAAAGCTGCGTGCTGCTCATTTCCGGCAGGAACGCCGTGCCGCGCGTCATGGCCAGCATGGCGGACAGCACCGTCAGCACCAGCGTGAGGATCAGCACCGGCACGCGCCACTTCAGGGCGCCGCGCAGGAACTTCTGATAGCCGTTCATGAGCCGGTTGAACAGCCCGCCCTCTTTCACTTCCTTCTGTTTGCGCAGCATGCCGCCGGCCATGGCCGGCACCAGCGTCAGTGCCACCACCAGGCTGGCCGCCAGCGTGTACGCCACAGTCAGGCCGATGTCCACAAACAGCTGCTTGGTAATGCCCTTCACAAAGATGATGGGCGCGAACACGCACACGGTGGTCAGCGTGGAGGAAATGATGGCCCCGGACACCTCGCGGGCGCCTTCCACGGCGGCTTTTTTCAGCGGCACGCCCTCCGCGCGCATGCGGTAGATGTTCTCAATGACCACGATGGCGTTGTCCACCAGCATGCCGATGCCAAGCGCCAGGCCGCCCATGGAGATGACGTTCAGCGTCACCCCCGAGAAGTACATGAGGATGATGGCGCCGATCACGGACAGCGGAATGGCGCAGGCGATGATGACCGTGGGCCGGAAATCCCGGAGGAACACCACCAGCACCAGCACGGCCAGCAGTGCGCCCATGATCATGTTCTTGACCACCTCGCGCACGATCAGATCGATGTACACGCCCTGGTCCATCAGCACCGAGAAATGCAGTCCCGGCACCTCTTCGGAGAGGCGCTCAAAGCGCGCCAGCAGGTCGTCCGTGACATCGCCGGTGGAATACCCGGTCTGCTTTTCAAAACTCAGCAGGATGCCCGGCTGGCCGTTGATGCGGGCGTAGGTTTCCGCCGTGTTGTCGGTGCGCACCACATCGGCCACATCGGCCAGCGTCACCAGGCCCACGGAATCCATGTGCATGTCGATGAGTGGGAGGTTTTTCAAGTCCTCTTCCGTCTTCACGGAAAGGCCCACGCGCACCAGATACTGCCCGTCTTCCTCGGTGATGTACCCGGCCGGCATCTCAAAGTTCTGCGCCGTTAAAAGCCCCTGCACCGTCTCCACGGAGAGGATGCTGGTCAGATCAGCCTGGTCAAAGGCCTGTGTTTTGGCGGCGTCCAGCTGGGCCTGTGCCTGCTGCAGGGCGGCCTCGCCGCTGGTGATGGCCGACAGTGCACCGGACAGTTCGATGGAGCTGAGGATGCTGTTGCGGTTCAACGCACTCATGGCATCGTCCAGCGCCGTTTTGCCGGCCGCGATCTGCGCGCCGGCGGCGTCGATGGCCGCGATGCCCATGTTCACTTGCGTCAGGTACTCCGCCAGGCCGGAGATGGCCTCCGGCAGATCCTCATAAGTGACGGGATCCCCGCCGCCCAGGTTCTGCAGGCGGGTGATCAGGTTCTGGAACTCCTGCGAAGCCAGCTGCAGGTTCTGCGCCGCCGGGCCGTTGGAAAGAGCACTGCCGCCATTTTCGTTCAGGATTCGGTCGGCCAGCTGCTGCCACTCGGTGCCGATCACCTCGTTCAGGGCGGACAGCTGCGTCTCATACTCCGCCAGGGCGGCCAGGGCCTCCTCGCGGGTCATGCCCAGCTGGGCTTCCAGCACCTCTTCCGGCAGGGTTTCGCCCGCCGCCTGCAGGGCCGTCTGAATGGTCTGCATGCTGCTAGCAATGGCGCTGGCCTCCTGGTACAGGCCGTTCATGCGCTCGCTGCCGGCCTGCAGCACCTGCGCAGCCAGCGTCAGCAGGCTTTTCTGCAGCGCCAGGTCCGCCTCGGTCTGGTAGAGAGTGATCTTCTGGTTGGAAATCTCCGTGGACGCGGAGGCAATGCCGTCCGCCAGGGCGTTCTGCCCCTCCTCGGCTGCCGCTTTGCCGTCCTCCAGTTCCTGCCGGCCCTGGTCGATCTCGGCCTGTGCCTCGGCAAACTGGGCTTCCAGATCACCGTGGATGGCGTCGTTTAAGGCCTTGATCTTCTCTTCGTTCAGAGTGATGCGGATGGTCTCCTCGATGCGCCCGTTGGCCGTAGCGGAAGCCACGCCTTCAATGCTCTCCAGGTTGGGCATCACATCGTCCGCCACGTAGTCCGACAGCGCCAGAGAATCATACCCCTCATAGTCCACCGCGGCGATCATGATGGGCAGCATGTCCGGGTCGATGCGCATGATGATGGGCGCGCCCACGCGGTCGTCAAACGCGGCCGTTACCTGGTCCAGCTGCTGCTGGATCTCAATGACCACCGAGTCCATGTTGGCATCCTGCGCGTATTCCGCCATGACCATGGAATAGCTGTTGTACGAGACGGAACTCACGTTTTCCACGTTGGAGGTAGTGGCAATGGCGCTCTCAATGGGCGCCGTCACGTTGCGCTCCACCTCCTCCGGCGACGCGCCGGGATCCGTGGTCACGATGATGGCGTACGGAAAGCTCATGTTGGGCAGCAGGTCTGCCGTCATATTGGTCAGGCACACCACGCCCAGCACGATCACGATGATCACGCAGGCCAGCACGGTGTAGGGTTTGCGGACGCTGAGTCTTGAAAGCATGCGGGTATCCTCTCAGAGGGAGGGGGATCCTTCGGTTCGCTTCGCTCTCTCAGGATGACATGTCATCCTGAGCGACGCCCGCAGGGCAGAGTCGAAGGATCCCCAGACAGTAACCGATTTATTATACCATGCCCTCCCCCACCTGTGGATACTTTATAGAGTTTTTAGAGGAACCAGAAAGGGAGATCCTTCGACTCGCTTCGCTCGCTCAGGATGACGGAAGCGTTTGTCATCCTGAGCGCAGGGCGAAGCCCGGAGTCGAAGGATCCCCCTTCAACAAGAATCAGACGTTATCAGGCCACCAGGAAGAATTTGATGAGGAACAGGCAGGAAATGACGTAGGTGAGGACGGAAACCTCTTTCGCCTTGCCCGCAAACACCTTCATGATGGTGTAGAAGATCAGGCCCAGACCGATGGCATGGCCGATGGAACCGGAGATGGGCATGGCGATCAGCATGATGGCCACCGGAACGGTCTCATACATGTCGTCGAAGTGGATGTTCTTCAGGCCCGACAGCATGAGGATACCGACGTAGATCAGCGCCGAAGACGTGGCCGCCGCCGGGATCAGGCCCGCGATGGGGGCGATGAAGATGCAGAGCAGGAACAGCACACCGGTGGTCAGCGCGGTCAGACCCGTGCGGCCGCCCGCTTCCACACCGGAGGCGGACTCGATGAACGTGGTAACGGTGGAGGTGCCGGAAACGGCGCCGGCCACGGTACCGATGGCATCGGACAGGAGGGCCTGCTTCATCTGCGGCATCTTGCCATTCTTGTCAAGCATGCCGGCACGGGAGGCGGTACCCACCAGGGTGCCGATGGTATCGAACATGTCGATCATGCAGAAGGTGATGACCAGCGTGATGCCGGTGAAGATGCCAATGCTGAAGAACGTCTGGAAGTTCAGCTTGAACAGCGTGGTAGCGGCCATATCCTTGAAAGGCGGGATGAAGGAGGCCGTCTTGAGGGCTTCAAACGGGTTGGTGTGCAGGAAGATGCCCTGGCCGGCCCAGTAGACCACGGAAGCCACCAGCATGCCGATCAGGACCGCCGCCTTGACGCCGCGCTGCGCCAGCACGATGATGACGATCAGACCCACCAGCGTGGTGACCACGGTCAGCACCATGGCGGCATAGCCGCTGCCCATGGCGGTGGTGGCCACCTTCGGGGTGAGGGCGCCGAAGAAGTCACGCATCATGAAGAACGGGCCGCCGGTCTCGGAATAGATGCCCGCGTTGGAGCCGAAGCCGATGTTTAAGAGCATCAGGCCGATGGCCGGGGCAATGCCCATGCGGACGCCTGCCGGGATGGCTTCCACGATCTTCTCACGCACGTTCAGCACAGAGAGGATGATGAAGATGATACCCTCGATGAAGATGATGACCAGCGCGGCCTGGAACGAGACCACATAGCTTAAGCCGGTCATGGCGGCAATATTGCCCACGACGACGGCAAAGAAGCTGTTGAGGCCCATGCCGGGGGCCATGGCAAACGGCTTGTTGGCGAAGAACGCCATGCAGATGGTGCCAAGCGCGGAAGCCAGGCAGGTGGCCATGAACACGCCGTTCCACAGATCCTGCCCGTTGGCCCCGAAGCCGGTCAGCAGGTTGGGGTTCAGGGCGATGATGTAGGCCATCGTCATGAACGTGGTAAGGCCGGCCAGCAGTTCGGTGCGGACGGTCGTACCGTTTTCCTTGAGCTTGAAAAGCTTTTCCATAAATCCTCCGTTGATTCAGGAAATGAAACAGGGGAAAGCGCGCTTTCCCCGACAACAGTTACCTGTGGATTGTAACACGGTTTATGAAAAACCGCCACCGATTCTTAAAATTTTGTGAAACGGCGCCTTAAAAAGGGACAAGCCGCTTTTTACGACTTGTCCCCATAGGCCCAGAATTTGTTCAGCAGAAAATTGATCGGCACGTTGGTAACGGTGTAGATGACCGGCGCCAGCAGTTTCGGCAGGTGCAGCAGTTCCACCCACGCCCACGAGATGACGTTGCTTAAGAAGATGCCCGTAAACGCGTACGCCGCGTACGTTTTCAGGAGTACCTGCCACCACGGGCGCTGCTTCTCTCCCGCCTTGAACACCAGGTGGGAGTTCCAGTACCAGCTCCAGATGACGCTGATCAGAAACCCGAACAGGTTGCCCACCATGTAGTCATACCGGAAGTTGGCCCCCGCCAGCTTGAACACCCACAGCACCACGGCGTAGACCACGTAGTTCACCAGGGTATTGGACAGGCCGATGAAGCAGAACTTCACAAACTGTAGAAACCGCCCGAAGAACTCTTCGGATATCTCCTTCCCGATGAGCCGGAAAAGGAAAGACATGACCGCCCGCAGGAAGCGGGCGAACAAGTGCCACGCGCCGCGGGCGGCATTTAGTAACCACGAATTATCCATATGTCATCCTGAGCGTACTGTCATCCTGAGCGAGGCCGCAGGCCGAGTCGAAGGATCCCCCACCCTTTATGATGCCCCGTCTTTTGTCACCATCACCTTCAACGTCTTCAGCAGGATCTTCACATCCAGCCAGACGTTCCACTTCCGGATGTACTCTTCGTCCAGCGCCACCACTTCTTCAAAATCCGTGATCTTGCTGCGGCCGCTCACCTGCCACATGCCGGTGATGCCGGGCTTCACGGACATGCGTACGCGGTGGTGCACATCGTACTTCTCCCACTCATCCACCGTGGGCGGGCGCGTGCCCACCAGACTCATGGAGCCGGCCACCACGTTGAAGAACTGAGGGAACTCGTCCAGCGAGTGGTTGCGGATGAAGTGCCCCACACCCTTGATGATGCGCGGGTCGTCATCCATCTTGAACATCATGCCGTCCTTGATCTTGTTCTGCTCCATCAGCTCTTTCTTGCGCTCTTCGGCGTCCAGATACATGCTGCGGAACTTGTAGATCTTGAATTTCTTGCCGTTCTGACCGATGCGCTCCTGCTTGAAGAAGATGGGCCCCGGCGAGCGCAGGAAGATGAGCGGCCCGATGAAGACCGTCAGCACCAGGGTGAAGAAGCTGCCCACCAGGCCGCCGCAGATGTCCATAAGGCGCTTCACCAGTGCCTGCTGCGGGCTGATCATGCGCAGGGCCGTGGTTATGACCGTGCAGCCCGCCAGCTTCTCAATGGCCTGCTCGCCGCCTTCGTACGTCTCATGCGCCACGCGCTGGTGCACCGTCACGCCCATGTCCATGCAGGCCTTAAACAGCCGTCCCGGAATGACAATGCCTTCCGGCAGGTCCGCAAACAGCTCATCCACCCAGTTGCGGCAGATGTACTCCGGCGCGCCGGCCAGGTCCGTGACCACCGGCACGTAGTCAAACTGTTCGCCGCGGCCGTCCCGGTCATACAGGATAAGACCCGCAATGCGGAAGCCGAACTGCGCGTTGTCCCGGAAGCGCTTCACGGCGTCCCGGGCGCGCGTGCTGGTGGTAAGCAGGATGATGCTGCGGTTGGGATTCTGCGACAGCCGCCCCAGGATGATGCTCTTTAACAGCTGGCGCGCACCAAAGCACAGGACGGCGTAGATCACGGCAAAGCCCGCAAACGTGAGACGCGAAAAAGGCTCCGCCCGCCGCATTAAGTACAGCAGCACCACCAGCACCATGGATACCGCCATATCGTGTTTGATGGAGACCCACAGTTCCCGCATGGGAGACCGCCGCAAAATGCCGTTGTAGTTGCTGTAGAAGGCGCTGACCACCAGTTCAATGACGGCCAGATAGAGGGCCACGGACACGTAGTAGTTCTGTTCAAAGAACATGTCCCGGTGGCGCAGAAAATACGCAATGACAAAGGAGACCTCCGCCATAAGGAGGTCCAGCAGGATGAAATCTCCGTGTTTAAACCATCCGCCGCTGCGCTGCTGATACATAGTGTTTCCTCAAACGTGCCGGCGCCGCAGGGACCGGTGATCCCTGCGGCACGGCCTGTTCTTTTTTGCCTTAAAACTCCACCGCGGCACCCACCACCGCCTGCTTTTTCAGCAAGGCCAGGCGCACCGCGCCGGCCAGGGCGTTGGCCCGGGTTTTGCCGGAGGCTTCGTAGAAGTACACGGCACCGCTCTCGCCGTTCACCTGTGCCGGCAGGCCGGCCTTGGACAGCTCGTCCGCAAAAGCGGCAGCCCTCTGCTGCACCGCGGCATCCCCAGCGGTGCAGAGTACAGAGAGTTGCTCCACGTTCTGCGCCGCGCAGATGGCTTTCAGCTCGGCCACGGCTTCGGCCATGGCCGCCTCGCGGCTGGCCGGGGTATCCGCGCCGCGGATCTGCTTTAATATCCACCCGTCCAGGCCCTTCTTCTGCCCTTCGGGGAGGGCGGCCACGTAGCCTGCCGTAAACTGCCCGGCATCCTCCGGGTTCTGGATCTTGCCGCCCAGCACCTCTTTGAGCAGCACCCACAGGCAGAGCACAAAGAAGCCCGCCGCAAAGCCCAGTACAATAAACTTCTTGTTGATCAGGGAGCCATCTTCCTCTTCCTCGGACTCCTTCTCAAACTTCTCGTCGATGGCCTCCTGACGCAGCTTGAAGAGCGCCTGCTGGCTGCCGGTCATCTCCTCGGCTTTCTTGGCGAAATTGGCTTCCTGGCTGTCGCGGTTGCTCATGCTGTTGTTGCGCAGGGACTCAATACCGCTCTCAAACTGGCGGACCGAATCCTCACCCAGGATCTGCAGGCTGTGCGGACCAATGAGGGTCTGCATCTCTTTCGAGTAGTCCTCCACCACGCCTTTCACGTAGGTGGCCACCTGCTGTGCCTTCTCTTCGTCCTGGCTTAAGATGACCACGTTAAAACTGCTGGAGCCGGCGTTGGATGTTGAAAAAAAGTTGGAGAGCGTGTCCTTGGTCACGCCCAGGATGCCCGCCACCTCTTCGCGCACATCTGCTGAGGACAAACGCCGACGGAAAGCGTTCTGCAGGTCCGCATTGTAGGTGTTGACCACCTCACCGTGAGCGGAATCTGTCTTGGCATCTGCGTCGATATAATACAGGATCTCGTAATGGATCACATCATACGGGTTCAGGTCCAGAATGCCGGCATCTTCCAGGCGCTTCTCATATTCGCGGAAGCCCTCATACTGCACAGCCAGGCGCTCCACTTCCCGCAGCTCTTCTTTTTCCATGTCGGCCGTCAGCTGCTCTTCCGTGAGCTGGCTCTTGGCACTCTCGGAGCGCAGGTACTTCACGGCGCCGAACGCGCCCAACAGCAGCGCACCCACCAGCCCCCAGATCAGGGCCGCCCGCCAGTGGCTGACGATCTTCCAGAACAGACACCGCAGGTCAATCTCCCGCTCCGGCATCTCATAGGTCTGCATAGACACTCCTTCCGGCCGCCACAGGCGGCGTCACACTGTCCGAATATTCTAACATTAACAAGGCAAACCGTCAATCCTTGTACACCCACACATACTCCGTGCCTTCCACACGCTCGTAGTGATCTTTTAAGAACCGGATGGTCTCCGGCGCGTACCCGTCCAGCGGGAAACCCGGTACGTAAAAATCATCCCGGTAGTAGGCCACTCTGGGCGGGTTATCCTGGATGGCTTCAAACTGCTTCCGCCCGATCTTCACCCACGTCCACGGCGTGTTCACCGCGTTGCCGCAGGGCAGGCGGTCTGCCACCATGAGGGCATCGTTGGCAAAGCTTAAGGCCCATACCTCTTCGTCCGGGTCTGTCAGTTCCGCCAGCACCCGGGCATCCTCCGTGTGGTACTGTGGGAAGGTCAGATCCGGTACCGGCTGGCGGTGCGCCACCAGCCAGAGGTCATAAATGTCCAGGCAGCAGATGAGCACCCCCAGCGCAAACACCACGCGGCCCGCGGTCATTAACGTTTTGCGTTTCTTTGGCAGCTCCAGCAGCATGTCCACGGCCGCAGCCGTGATCCACACCGCCAGCAGCGCCATGCAGGGCGAATCATGGAAGTTGAACAGCCCCCGCACCGCAAAGCCGAAGGTGGCCAGCCACAGCGTGACAAAGCCCACCTCTCCCACTTTCCGGCTCTGCCAGATGAGCGAAAAGATGCCCGCACACAGCACCGCCGCCTGCAGCAGCCGGTGCCCCGCTGCTTCATAGCGGGACAGCGGGAACGAATCGATCAGGAACCGGAACGGCATGACGATGGGCTGCAAAAACATGGCCAGCACGCTGGCACCCACGCCGCCGTTGTACGCCGGGTACTCCACGCGGTTCACGGTGTAGATGCCGTAGAACGCATCATCCAGGCGGCCGTTCAGGAGCCACACCACGGCCATGACCGCAAACGGCAGCAGGCAGAGGGCTATCAGCACCGCGTACTCCCGCACGGGGTGGCGGGCGGGTACTGCGCTCTTCTCCGCTGTCTCCTTCCGCGCTTTTATGGCCCACACCAGTTCAGACAGCATGACACCCACCAGCACAAAGGCAATGCCAAAAGCCGCCACAAAGATGCCGCCAAACGTGATCAGAATGGACAGACTGATCCAACAGGCGCTGACCACGTCAATGCGCCGTTCCTGCCGGAACTTGACAAATTCCATCAGCAGCATGACCGCACCCGGCGCCGCCAGATGGTCCGCCAGCACCTGTGTGCCCATATCATACAGCTGGATGATGAAGAAATAGACGAAAGGCGCAAAAACCAGCGCCGTTTTGTTAAACCACCTCCGGTAGCGCACCGCCACCGCCGCCCACAGCACGGCAAACAAGCCGTAAAAACAGAAGCGCTGTGCCAGCACCGTGCCGGCGCCGAACACCTTCTCAAAGAACGCGCTGATATAATACATCACTGGCATGTGCTGTGAGAACGCCTCGGAGTAGAGCTTCTGTCCCCGCGCCAGCGCCTTGCCCATGAGCGTCACATCCAACTCATCCGTGACAAACCAGGCATCGTTGGCAAAACGCAGCTGCAGCAAAAAGTACAGCAAAGCGAGGCCGGCGAACAGCGCCAGCCTCTTCCCCTTGCATATATTATCCCCGGCCGTACCGGTCATGATCTTTCTTCCTCCTGCAGGGCTTCCTGCAGTTCCTTCACCAGCTCTGCTTCGGCCGCCTGTTCTTCCGCAGCCTCTGCAGCCAGTTCCTCCGGCGTCTCCTCTGTTGTGTCATCCTGAGCACCGTTATCCTGCGCCGTGTCATCCTGAGCGAGCGAAGCGAGTCGAAGGATCCCCTCCTCCTTGTTCTCCTCAGCTGACACCTCAGCAGGCACTTCCACTTCTTCAACCACCGGCGCTTCCGGAGCCACTTCCGCCACCACTTCCGGAACCTCCTCCGGTTCTTTCACCTTCTCCTCCGGAAACAGTTCATCCGCTTCCAGTTCCTCCGCTTCCTCTTCCTTCTCTTTCTTCACCGGCCAGGCAGCCAGCGTCAGCAGGAAGAACGGATGGTACGCAAAATCCACCAGGTGGTGCTCCATGAAGCCCTGTGCCGCCACCAGGCAAAGAATGGCCAGGTAGAGGGAATCCCGGCGCTTCACCGCGCGCACGCCCTGTGTGAGATACAGCGCCACCGTCATGACCAGCGGTGCCAGCCCGTAGCGGATCAGGATGTTCACATACGAACAATCCAGGAAGTTGTACCCGGACACATCACCGCGGTAGGAAGCCCCCACCATGTTCATCTGCTGCCCGAACAGGTTGATGCCGTAATCGCGCAAGCCCATATGGCCCAGCAGCAGGCGGGAGGACAACAGTTCGTTCAGTTTCAGCATCCAGTCTTCATTCGGTTCAAAGGCCCATGCCAGATAAAGTGCCGCGCCGGCCACAGCCAGTGGGATGATCAGCAGAATGCCTCCCACAAAATAGCTGCGGAAAAACTTGCCCGCACCTTTCACATGGTGTGCCATCTTGGCGCACAGCAGCACGATCATCAGCGCCGCGGAACTGAGCAGGAAGGTGCGCGCATAGGCCTTGGTCCACACCAGGTAGGTGAGGAAGCCCATGAAGGCGATCTCCACAAAGGTGATCTTCCCGCCGCGCAGCAGCGCCCACATGAGGAACAGGAAGAACACATGCGCCGCAAACTCGTTGGGGTAGAGGAACCCCATTGACTGCTTGATGCGGCCGTAGGCGCCGGGAAATTCCCAATTGGCAAACACGCCCTGCCGGCACTCGTACAGCGTGAAGCACGTCCACACCGTGAACAGCACAAAGAAGTAGGCTGCCAGCCGCTTGGCCGGCACGTGTTTGGCGCCGATCAGCAAAATGAGTATGCCCGGCAGTTCCTCGTAGCCGGTCATCTGGCTGCTGCGCCCGAACGCGATAAGAGACCCCACCACCAGAAGGGTCTCCCACACGGAAAACCGCCCCTGGCGGATGCTCTTGGCCAGCACCACCGTGGCAGCCAGCAGCTCCGCCCACAGCGTGTAGGAAATGAATTTGCCATGGAAAAAGCCATTCCACAGAAACTGCATCTGCGTGGTGTGCAGAAACGCGCGGGAAACCAGCGGGAAGATGCCGATATAGAACAGCACCTCCCAGATGATGTCTTCCGCCTGTCTTCTCTTTAAAGCCTTCTCATCCATCGCCGCAACCTCTGCGGGCACCGCCCGCTGCCGTCTGCCGTGTGTCACGTTGTCACGCTTCTTTCTGTTTGGTTTCCGGGAAATTCAGCCGCTCTTCTTCCACCACCAGCGGCCTCTTCATCACCCGGGAGTTGATGCTCATAATGTATTCGCCCAGCAGCCCTATGAAGAACAGCTGCAGGCTGCCTAAGAAGAATACGCCCAGCAGCACCGGCACCATGCCGGCCGGGAAGCGGTCCCACCAGATCAGCTTCATGATCAGGTAAACAAGCCCTACGAGAAAGCTTAAAAGAGCGATGATAAAGCCCGAAAACGTGGCAATACGCAGCCCAATCTTGGTGTAGGACGTGAAGCTGAGCATGGCCGCATCATACAGCGTGTACCAGTTGTTGTGCGTCTTGCCGGCGCGCCGCTGCGGCTGGGTGTACTCCAGTTCCTTGCGCTCAAAGCCCAGCTCCGCCACAATGCCGCGGATGAACGGCGTGGGGTCGTCCAGATCACGCAGCACCTCCAGGAACGCCCGGTCATACAGCCCGAAACCCGTAAACTGCTCGATCTGCTCCACCGAGGACATTTTGCGGATGGCCTTGTAGTACAGCCCGCGCAGGGCGTACATAAGTTTGTTCTCCTGGCTGGCGGTCTTCCGCCCGATCACGATGCGGTAGCCCTTCTCCCACTCCGCCACAAACTTCGGGATCATCTCCACCGGGTCCTGGAAATCACAGCACACCGCAATGGCGCAGTCCCCCGTGGTCTGCAGCAGGCCGTAGTACGGGCTGTTGAACTGCCCGAAATTGCGCGCGTTGAAGATGGCTTTGATCTTCGGATTGCCCGCGCAGAGCTGCCGCAGCTTCACCCGCGTGGTGTCCGTGGAATGATTGTCGATAAACAGGATCTCGTAGTCATACTGCGGGAGGTCCTGTTCAAACATGGCGATGAGCGCCTGGCTCATAGGCACCACGTTCTCCTCCTCGTTATAACACGGAACCATGATACTAACTGTCTTCAAGGAGTATCTCCTCCTTTTCCTGTCATCCTGAGCGAGCGCAGCGAGTCGAAGGATCCCCCGACACTGTCAACTCTATTCCTTCCCGGAACCCCACCTGAGGCGTGAATCCGGTATCCTTTGTCAGTTCCGAAATGTCCGCGCACAGCCGCATGACGGCCCCTTCCGGGTAGGGCTTTCCGCCCAGCACCAGCTCTGCGTCCGGCGCGCACACATCCCGGATGACGGCCAGATAGTCTTTCAGCGGCCGTTCTTTCCCGCTCCCCAGCACATACACCGCACCGTCTCTGCCGCGCTCTGCGGCCAGCAGGCACGCACGTGCGGCGTCATCCGCATACAGGTAGTCCCACAGCTGTTCACCCGGCGTAAAAGCCGGCGGGTCACCTTTTTGGAAGCCGTGGATGGCAGCCATCACCAAAGAGTTTTCCACGTTGCCGGGGCCGTATACGCTAAGGATCCGCAGCCACACATGCCGCAGGCCCAGCTTATGGGCCTCCTCCCGGGAGGCCTTCCCGGCAGCCAGTTTGGCCCGCCCGTAGGCCGTTTCCGGGTGCGTGGGGGTATCCAGTGTGAGCACTTCGGTGGTGCGCCCGTACTCCGCCTGGGAGCCCGCGCCCACAAACACCTGCGCGCCCAGACGCGCCGCCAGACGCACCGCAGTAAGCGTCCAGCCCACGTTGGCCTGCTGCCGCTCCTCATCCGCCCGCGCAGCACCCGTGGTGCCGCTCCAGGCAAAGTGCAGGAACCAGTCGCAGGCAGAAGGTTTCTCCGCGTAGGCGGCATACTCCTCCAGCCCCAGCGGCAGCACCGTCAGCCGGTCGGAAGCCGGAAACAGATCCGTCCGCCCGCCCGGGCGGATGACTGCCGTTACCGAGTGGCCCTGCGCAAGTGCCAGCCGCACGCAGGCCGCCCCGATCATGCCGGAAGCGCCGGTGATCCAGATATGCATGCAGCGCCTCCTTTCCGGCCGAAGTTTTGTTATACTTTATCAGTCGAAACCGGTTTCGTCAATCAGCAGGGGGCATGTGCGCCTGCCGGTTCTTACTCCCCCAGCAGCGGGATGAACATGTTTCTCTTCAGTTCTTCCCGCGGCAGGAACGGTGCCAGGTCTTCGAGCGGCGGCGAGAACAGGCTCCCGTCCGGAAGCCTTCGGGCGCTGCTCTTCGGCTCCCAGGGCTGTTCGATATCCATGAAGATCTCGCACAGCAGCGGCCCGTCCATGGCCAGGGCTTTTTCCACCGCTTCGTGCATCTCCGCATTGGTGTGCGCGCAAAGGTACGGCAGGCCGAACGCCGTGGCAATGGCTTCAAACTGCGGGAACGACAGATCACCGCTTTCCGGCCCGATGCCCACCTTGGTGTGCTCCTTGAACAGGTTGCCCTGCGTCAGCCGGATGGAGTGATAACCGCCGTTGTTGATCAGGAAGATGCGGATGGGCAGGCGGTTGGTCACCACCGTCTGCAGCTCCTGCAGGTTCATCATGAGGCTGCCATCGCCCTCCAGGCAGAGGGTGGGCACACAGCCGGCTCCATAGCACGTGCCGATGGCCGCGGGCAGGCCGTACCCCATGCTGGCTACGGCCGAATTGTTGGCCACGCGCGTGCCTTTCTTGATGACAAACGCCTGATGGCCGGCCACGCAGCAGGCGCCGTTGGCAAAGGCCACCGGCATGCCGGCGGGCAGCTGTTCGGACAGATGCCGGATGAAGTGGTACACGTTCACGCCGCGGCCGCTCTCTTCGATGTGGCGCGGCAGCACCACCGGGTAGTCATGCTTCCAGCGGGCGCAGGCCGACAGCCACTCCGCGTGGCGCTCATTGGCCGTTTTTTTCAGTTCTGCGGTGCCTTCCGCCGCGGCCAGCAGCGCCGTGCAGAAGTCTTTCGCATCGGCCCAGACAGGCTGCTCCACGTGCAGCGTGGGCTTCCTTAATTCCGCCTGGTCCGCATCCACCATGATCACGCGGGCGGCGCGGGCCCAGGTCTGCCAGTTGTAGCCCACCTGGCGGATGGACAGGCGCGTGCCTACGGCCAGGATCAGATCCGCGTTCTGCACCGCAAAGTTGCCGGGGCGGTCGCCCATGTTGCCGGCGCGGCCCACGTACAGCGGATCGGCGTCCTCCACCAGATCGATGGCGTTCCAGTAGGTGACCACCGGGATGTTCAGCGCTTTTTCCAGCTTCCGGAACGTCTCGTACGCGCCGGAGAGGCGGATGCCGTAGCCGGCGTAAAACACCGGGCGGGAAGCCTGCCGGATCTGCGCGAGGATGTCCTTCACCTCCGCTTCGGAGACCGCCGGCGGCAGCTGGGCATCGTCCTCGGACGGATCATACCCCTTCAAGGTTTCCGGGCGGATGTCCGCGCCCTGGAAGTTCACCGGAATGTCCAGCCACACCGGACCCGGACGGCCGGTGGCGGCCAGGTGCCAGGCGCGCTCCAGGTGGTACCGGATGGTCTGCGGGTCCTCGATCATGACCGCGTATTTGGTCATGGCCTGCGCGGCTTTGGTGATGTCAAACTCCTGATCGCCCACCGCGCGCAGCGGGTGCCCGTCGGTGAAGCGCTCACCGTAGCGGGCCGTGGTGTCGTAGCGCACCTGACCGCTGATGACGAACATGGGGATGGAATCCAGCCACCCGCCCAGCACGCCCGTCAGCGCGTTGGTGCCGCCGGGACCGGTGGTCACGCACAGCGCCGCGATGCGGTTCTCCAGCCGCGCGTAGGCCTCGGCCGCGATGGCACAGGCCTGCTCATGGTGCTGATAGACCACCTTCAGGCCTTCCTTGTGGCCCAGGCTGTCGTTTAAGTACATGGCGCCGCCGCCCACCACCGAAAAGCAGTGAGTCACGCCGTGCGCCACCAGAAAGTCTGCTACGTAATCCGCCAGTCTCATGACATCGCCTCGTGAAGCGCCGTGGCCATGTAGTCCAGTTTGTCGTTCGTCATGCCCGGGTACACACCCACCCAGAAGGTGTCGCGCATGATGCGGTCCGTCACGGCCAGATCACCGATCTGGCGGTAGCCTGTGCCGCTCTCGCGCATCTGGTCAAAGCAGGGATGCCGCGTGAGGTTGCCCGAGAAGAGCATGCGCGTCTGCACGCCGTGCTCCTCCAGATACGGCACCACCTTCTGGCGCGAAACGCCTTCGCGGCAGGTGATGAGGAACCCGAACCAGGAAGGATCCGAGTTCGGACACGCCTCCGGCAGGATCAGCTTGTCCTGCAGGTCCGACAGGTGCTCTTTTAAGCGCGCAAAGTGCTCACGCCGGGCCGTCACGAATGACGGAAACTTCTGCAGCTGGGCGCAGCCGATGGCCGCCTGCAGGTCCGTGGCCTTGAGGTTGTACCCGAAGTGCGAATACACGTACTTGTGGTCATACCCCTCCGGCAGCGCGCCGCGCTTGCCGTCAAACCGGTGGCCGCAGAAATTGTCCCGCCCGGGCGGGCAGATGCAGTCACGCCCCCAGTCGCGCAGGGACTGCATGATCTTGGCCAGCAGCGGGTTGTTGGTGTAGGTGGCGCCGCCCTCGCCCATGGTCATGTGGTGCGGCGGGTAAAAGCTGGAGGTGCCGATATCACCGAACGTGCCGGTCAGGCCCGTCACGCCGTCAAGCGTGTATTCCGAGCCCAGCGCGTCGCAGTTGTCCTCCACCAGCCACAGGTTATGCCTGTCACAGAAGGCCCTGACGGCCGCAATGTCAAACGGATTGCCCAGCGTGTGGGCGATCATGACCGCCTTGGTGCGCGGCGAGAGCGCCGCTTCCAGCTGCGTCACATCGATGTTATACTGCGGGATGGTCACATCCACGAACACCGGCACCGCGCCGTACTGGATGACGGGCGAGACCGTGGTGGGAAAGCCTGCGGCCACGGTGATGACTTCATCGCCCCGCTTCACCTGGCGCTCGCCAAGCAGGGGGCTTGTCAGCGCCATGAAGGCCAGCAGGTTGGCGGAGGAACCGGAGTTGACCAGGAAGGCGCGCTTCACGCCAAGATATCTGGCAAACTCGCGCTCAAACTGCTCCGAGTAGCGGCCGGCCGTAAGCCAGAACTCAAGCGCTGCATCCACCAGGTTGACCATCTCGGCCTCATCGTACACGCGTGAGGCGTAGTGAATGCGGTCACCCGGGGTGAAGGGCTTTTGCTGGTTGTGGTAGGTGCGGGTGTATTCGGCTACTTCCTGCAGGATCCGCTCACGGGCTTCCTGTTCCGTCATATTTTCAAACATAAGATCACACTCCTCATTCTGTCATCCTGAGGGAGGATGCGAAGCATCCGAGTCGAAGGATCTCCAGCCACGGGGGATCCTTCGGCTCGCCTGCGGCTCGCTCAGGATGACATGGTCATGTACTCCCGGATCTGCCGCTCCATCACCGCCGCGGCATCCTCTCCGGCCCGGACCGCTTTGGCAAAGTCCGCCGTCAGCGCGGCGGCCTTGTCCGCATGCCAGCGCGGCTCCCAGCCGAAGGTCTTTTTCAGTTTGGTGCAGTCCAGCCGCAGCAGCCCCGCCTCGTGCGGGCCCTCCGCATGGTCCGCGCACTCCACGCGCACGTCATCGCCCCAGGCGGCCGCAAAGGCCTCCGCCAGGGTTTCGGCGGTCACGCAGTCCTCTTCATCCGGGCCCACGTTGTAGTGGCCGGCAAGGGTGTGGTCCTCCCACTGGCGGGCCGCCACCATGAGATACACGAACAGCGGTTCCAGCACGTGCTGGAACGGCCGCACCGATGCGGGATTGCGCAGGAAGACGGGCCGACCTTCCAGCACCGCGCGCACCGCGTCCGGGATGAGGCGGTCTTCGGCGTAGTCGCCGCCGCCGATCACGTTGCCGGCGCGCACCGTGCTCACCGCCACGCCCGCCGGCTCCAGAAACGACCGCGTGTAGGAGGCGGTCACCAGTTCCGAGCAGGACTTGGAGTTGGAGTACGGATCATACCCGTCCAGGAACTCATCCTCCTTGAAAGCATGGCCGGTCTCCGGGTTGCGGTACACCTTGTCGGTGGTCACGTTCACAAAACTCTTCACGGAAGGCGTGAGACGCACGCACTCGCACACGTTCACCGTGCCCATCACGTTCACCTCGTAGGTGTAGGCGGGCTCCCGGTAGGAAGCGCGCACGATGGGCTGCGCGGCCAGGTGGAACACCACCTCCGGCTGCGCCTCTTCAAACACCGCCCGCAGGTGCGGCAGGTCACGCACATCCCCCACCACGTGGGTCATGCCGTCTGCCAGATGCGCCATGTCAAACAGTGCCGGTTCCGTGGGCGGCTCCAGGGCATACCCGGTCACTTTGGCGCCGGCCAGCTGCAAAATCTTCACCAGCCAGCTGCCCTTAAAGCCGGTGTGGCCCGTGACAAAAACGCGTTTGCCGCGGTAGAACTCCATCGTATCACTAAAACTCATTTCAAATCCCATTGATTCCGAACGAAAACGTGAGTCTGTGTACCGGTCATTCCGGGGATCCTTCGACTCGCTACGCTCGCTCAGGATGACATTCCTTTCGCGTTATTCCCACGTCTTCCACGGTGCATTTCCGGAAGCCCACATGCTCTCCAGCAGCTTCTTCTCGCGCTGGGAATCCATGCACTGCCAGAAGCCGTAGTGGCGGAAAGCCATCATCTGGCCTTCGGCAGCCACGCGCATCATGGGCGTTTTCTCAAAGACGGTGGCATCGCCCTCCAGGTAGTCAAAGATGCCGGGCTCGCACACCATGAAGCCGGCGTTGATCATGGAGCCGTCGCGGTCTTCCTTCTCGCGGAAGGCCGTGATGCGGTCGCTGCCGTCGATCTCCAGGATGCCGAAGCGCTGCGCTGCGCTCACGGTGGTGACGGTCAGCAGCTTCCCGTGGCTCTTGTGGAACTCCAGCAGTTTGGCGATGTCCACATCCGACACGCCGTCGCCGTAGGTGAGCATGAAGGTCTCATCGCCCACGTACGGGCGGATGCGGCGGATGCGGCCGCCGGTCATAGTGTCCAGGCCGGTGTCCACCACCGTCACCTTCCACGGCTCGGCGTGCTTCTGGTGCACGATCACCTTATCGCCGTCCGTGAAATCAAACGTGACATCCGAGGTGTGCAGGAAATAGTCCGCAAACCACTCTTTGATGATGTGCTGCTTGTAGCCCGCACAGATCACAAACTCGTTGAACCCGTAGTGCGAGTACTCCTTCATGATGTGCCAGAGGATGGGCATTTCGCCGATCTCGATCATGGGCTTGGGCTTTAAGTGGCTTTCTTCGCTGATGCGGGTGCCATACCCGCCGGCCAGGATCACGACTTTCATCGCTTGTCCCTCCCTTTTCCTTTCATGAACCAGTAGAACAGCCAGACAAGAACATACCAGAACCAGGTGGTCGGGTTGGAGAACCACGTGGTGAAGAAACTCAGGATCAGATACATGGCGGTCTGCGCGTAGGCCAGCACCACCGCGGGGTTGTCATCCGTGAGGCGCCGGCTTTCCAGGAAGGCCCCAAACACCCCCAGCGCCGCCCCGAGCAGCCCCACGCCGATGATGCCGAAATCATGGTAGGCATCGTAGGCGATGGTCAGCGTGGTCAGTTCCACTTTGGTCAGGCCCACGGCGCCGATGCCGGAAAGCATCTCCGGCACCACAAACTTCAGGCCCGACAGCGCAAACAGCGGGAACGCCTGACACAGGCCGTACTGGTAATGGCCTTCGAGGTGCGTGACCAGGCCGTTGAAGTTCTCGTAGTTGTTGGCCACGTACATGTACGGCTGGGTGATGAAGATGGGCATGCGCTCATTTTTCATCTCGAAGATGCCGTTCAGGTACTCCACCGAGTGCGCCCGGAAGACCGTCAGCAGGACGTACAGCGGGATGAGCGCCAGCACCATCAGGCCTGCCAGGCGCAGCGTCTTTTTCAGGCTCTCCTCGCGGCGCTCCTCCAGGTACGTCAGCAGGGCCATGCCGGCCCCCATGATGAGGAAGAAGCGCGACACGATGAGCAGCGGGATGAGCACGGCCACCGCACCGCTGACCGCCACCACCGCGCGGCTCTTCCGGGAAGCCGTCTTCCCGTACCGCAGCGCCCACAGGACGCACAGCGGCATGACCAGCGTGCAGCTGACCGTAAAGTAGTGCACGCCCGACACGTGGAAGTACGAGTAGGCGTGCGGCGTGTCCCTGATGAAGGCCGGCACAAAGCCCACGTAGAAGGCTTCAAACACGAAGGCAAGCGTGGCCGCCGCCGTTAAACCGGCGATGACAAACCGCAGGCGGCGCTCGCTGAGCGCGGCCTTAGCTTTGATCTCCTCTTCTGTGGGACCGGGCTTTTTGCGCACCTCGCCGGTGATGGTCACACCGCCCTGCGCTTCGGGGATGATGGCATGCATCCGCCGGTGTTCGATGAATGCCTCACACAGGCGGTACCCGGCCACAAACGCCGGCCATAAGAGCCCGAAGGACACCCATGTCTGCCACACCCACGGCGCTGACAGGCGCGAGAGCTTCAGGCAGGCAATGCCCTCGCCCGCGTACCAGAACAGGCCGAACAACCCAGGGAGCGTCAGCAGATGCCCGTCACCGCGCAGGAAGTACGCGTAGATGAGGCACCCCAGCGTAAACAGCAGGGCGAAAGACGCAAAAGGAGCGGCTTCCGATACCGCTGCCGCCGCGCCGTAAAGCGCGGCAAAGACAGCTGCTGCCGCCAGCCGCTTCCCCCACCCGTATGCATTCCGGCTTCCGGACATGCGGGACACGTCAGTCACCAATCCCGGAAGCGACCAGATCCGTCATGGCGGCCAGTGCCTCCTCTTCGTCCGGTCCGCTGCAGATAATGGTCAGTTCATCCCCGCACTTGATGCAGGCCCCCAGGACACTCAGCACCGATTTGGCGTTGCCGGTAGTGTGCCCCACGGTGAACTGGATCTGGCAGCGGTACTCCATGGCTTTATTACAGAAGATCCCGGCCGGGCGCAGATGCAGCCCGGACGGGTTGACAACGGTTACTTTCTCACTTACCAAGGTTTGCCTCCGAAAGAGACTGTCAGTTGCCGGCGGCGGGCTCTTCCGAAGTGCCCTCCGATTCCGGCGCGTCCGTTTCCGACTCGCTCTCTGTCGTTTTGTTGTTGATCTGATGTTCCGGTTCGGTCTCGGATTCCGTTTCCAAAGACTCGCTGACCGGTTCTTCGGTCACCGGCGCTTCCGATTCGCTCTCGGAAGCCGCGGTTTCCGACGAAGAAGGCTGGGTGGGCTCTTCCGTGGAAGGCTCCGTCTCCTCCGGTGTGATGCGCAGGCCCACGCTGGCCGGCGTGTTCAGGCTGTAGCCGGACGGCAGCGTCACGTTGGCGGTGAGCGTGTAATACCCGGCGTTCAGCCCTTCGGCGTCAATGGCCATGCTGATGGAATCCGCCGACAGCACGTCCAGATCCGTCTTCAGACCCACCACGGTGATGGACACGCTGGTCTGCGGAATGGTGTAGATCAGGTTGTTCGCGCGGCCGTTGACGGTGATCTGTGAGACCGGGATCTGCAGCGTCTTGGACTCCAGCTTCTCGATCTGCGCGGTCACCACCACGGAGGTGGGCTCGTTCTGCGCCAGCGTCACGCCTTCGGGGAGCAGGTTGCGCAGATCCACCGTGAAGGACATGTTGCTGACAGCGCCGGAAATACCCAGCTCCGAGGCCGGAATGACGATGCTGTTGATGTTGGCCAGATCCGCGCGCGAGCCCTGCACCACCACGTTGTCCACGCTGGTCTCATAGCCCACGTACCGGTAGCCGTCCGCCGCCGCACCCGACACGCCGCCGATGGTCACGGCCAGCGTCTTGGTGTGGTAGAGCGAGGCGGAAACGGACACCTCTTCGGCATCGATGGTCAGATCCGGATTGGCGATCTGCGTATCGTTGCCGTTTAAGACCAGCGGTGCCGCCGTCACTTCCGGCGTTTCCGGCGTGAGCGGCGTGATATCCGGGCGCACCACCACGCGCGCCACGGAAGCCATGGCGCTCTGCGGGCCGCGCACCGTGATGAAGGCGGGATCCGCCTGCAGGTCACTCAAGCGGTAGCTGTCCGACAGCGTGCCGGACGGCTCGATCTCCACCGCGTAGCGGCGCGAGATGATGTCCTCCGTAGAGAACAGCAGCGTGGTGTTGGTGCCCAGCGTCCACCCTTCGATGATGTTGTTGTTGTTGACCACGCGCACGCTTAAGTTGACCGCCTGGCGCTCCGGGTTGGACCCGTAGGCCATGGACATGTCCGCCGTGACTAAAAAGTCCGCAGCGGTGATGCGCGTCTGGTCCGTCTTCTTGGCCTGCACGGTGATGTTGACCGTGCCGCCGGAAATGATGCTGTACACTTTGTTCAGCCCGGTGATGGCCTCGGTGTTTTCCAGGACCACCGGCACCCGCGTGATGGTAAAGCTGGTCACGGGATCCAGCGCGTTGACCACCAGCACCCAGGCGATGATGCCTATCACGAGGGACGCCAGCTTCAGGCCGAGGTTGTTGAGGAAGAACTTCTTCATGACCGCCCCTCCTTCCCGGCCGTCTCCGGCAGCCGCTCAGGCTCCGTCTTGGCCTTGCGGGAAGACGCTTTGGCCTTCGGAGAACCGTTGAAAAGTTTTTTCCAGAACGGGCCCGTCTCCTGTTCATCGGGCTTCTGCAGCAGCACGATCAGCTCGTTGCGCAGGGTGTCCGCATCGATGTTGTGGGTCAGCACCCCGCCGATGGCTAACGACACCGCACCGGTCTCCTCGGAGACGATGATGGTCACGGAGTCCGTCACCTCGCTGATGCCAAGTCCCGCTCTGTGGCGCGTACCCAGATCCTTGCTGATGGACATGCTGTTGGAGAGCGGCAGGTAGCAGGTGGCCGCCAGCACGCGGTTTTCGCGCACGATCACGGCGCCGTCGTGCAGCGGCGTGTTCTTTTCGAAGATCTGCAGGAAGAGCTGGCGCGAGACCATGGAATCCAGCAGGATGCCGGTATCCGCATATTCATCCAGCGGCTGCTCCTGCTCGATGACGATCAGCGCGCCCGTCCGGACTTTGCCCATCTCCATGCTGGCGCGCACCAGCGCGTCGATGGTCTGGTTGCTGAAGCGCTCCTCGCGCACCGACTGCCCGAAGACGCCGAAGGTCTGCGAGAAGCTGCGGCGCCCGAGCTGTTCAAGTGCCTTGCGCAGCTCCGGCTGGAAGATGACGATGACTGCCATCAGTCCGGCCGAGAAGATGGTGTTCAGGATCTGCTGGATGACCGTCATCTCCGCGAAGTACGCCACGGCGTAGAAGGCCACCAGGATCAGAATGCCTTTCAACAGCGCCCAGGCGCGGTTTTTCTTGATCCAGGCCATGATCCGGTAGATCAGATACACCAAAATGGCGATCTCGACCACATCGGCCCAACCGATGCGGGGGATCGTGATGTTCAGATTCTGCTGCAGAAACGTTCCGATCTGGTTCAACGAGAACTCCCATCCTGCTGGTTGAATGTCTTGACCTGCGTGCGGCCAAGCGGCACCTTCAGCTTGGGCACCGCCTTGACATAGTAATAATAATCATCGTCTTCAAATTCCACGTATTCGGTGCGGGTAAAGTCACCGGGCACCCTAAATCCCAGCACCACCAGCGCCACCAACACGCCCAGCACCGTGTGCAGCACCGCCGCCCCCACGGACTCCAGCCCGAAGAACAGCACCGCAGCCAGCCACAGCAAAGCGCCCGCCCCCACGGCCACCGTGTGGGCGAAGGGAAACGCCTGGCGCCTGATAAGCCACATGACCGTAAACACCACCGCCGCCGCGCCGAACCACAGGATGACCTGGCGGTTCACAAAGCCGCCGGCCAGCTGGATCAAAAGCTCCGCGGAGATGGTCTCACCGGCCGATTCCGCCGTGGTGATGGTGCTTAAGTTCCCGGCCACCGTCTGCAGATAGACAGCCCCCAGATAGCCGAACGCCATGGGGATGAGCGCAAACGGCGTGACAAACAGCGGCAGCACCAGAAGAGCCGCCTCCGGAAAGCCCGCCAGCACCATGACCAGAAACACCCCGGCGATCACCCCGTGATGCGGCCGGAACGAGTAATACAGCACCAGCATGAGGAGGCTGGCCAGAAGCATCAGAAGAGCCGCCTCCAGCGACAGCTGGAACAGCATGCCCAGCGCCGCCACGAACACGCCGAAGGTAAAGAAGCCCGCCGGCAGGAAGGCGGCCGCCGCCGTGAACACGGCGATGACGGGCGCGGTCAGGAAATGCTGCCCCCACAAACGCCCGAAGCGCGCCAGAACGAGAAGCCCCGCCAGCATGAGCAGCGCCTTGCCGGCCGCCCGCAGATAGCGGTCGGCCTTGCCGGTAAAGACGCGGATCTTTTCGAGAAATTCCAGTAGTAGTCTGGCGCTCATGCCTTCTCCTGCGGTGTCTCACGGCCGGCAGCGGACTGCCGGCTCTCTTCTTTGTCGTTGAGCCATTTCAGACGCGTGTACATGCGGTGGTACTGGTGCACGTCCGCCTGCGCCTTTTCATAGCGGACCTTCTCCACCGCGCCGGTCAGAATGCACACCAGCAGAAGCCCCACCAGCCACGCAAACGCCCCCACGCCGCCGTAGAAGCGCAGGTGGGTGGTATTGATGGCCTGCGGTCTGGAAAAAGCCCACAAAAGCACACCGACAGCCGCTGCCGCAGCTCCCAGTGTGTAGATGATGCCTGCTTTGAAGATCTTTTTGAACAGGTAGTCGAAGAGGCGGTCCCGGTAGACCTCAAAACTGCCCCTCTCCTCCTGCTTGCGCAGAATGGCGATGCGCGCCATCAGCCGGATGCGTTCTGAGTTCATGAACGGCCCTCCTCACGGCAGACTACGCCACCGTTTATTTTATCATAAAAAGGGAGGCGTGACAACTCTTCACACCCCCACTTTCTTACACAGATCCGACACACAGCATCTGTCGCAGTACGGCTTGGTGCGCGCGGTGCACACGGCGCGCCCGTGCTCCACCAGCCGGTGGCAGAAATCGTTCCCCTCTTCCGGCGGGATGAGCTTCCAGAGCGCCATCTCCACCTTCTTCGGGTCCTTTTCGCCGTCCACCAGCCCGAACCGGTTGACCAGCCTTATGCAGTGCGTGTCCGTCACGATGGCAGGTTTTTTAAACACATCGCCCATGATCAGGTTGGCGCTCTTGCGGCCCACACCGGGGAGGCTAAGAAGCGTGTCGAAATCATCCGGCACGTTCCCGCCGAAGTCATCCCGCAGGCGCTTCATGCAGGCGGAGATATCCCGCGCTTTACTGGGCCCCAGCCCGCACGGGTGCACGATCTTTTCGATCTTCTCCACCGGCGCGTCCGCCAGGGCGTTCACATCCGGGTACTTCGCGTACAGGTCCTGCACCACCACGTTCACGCGCGCATCGGTGCACTGTGCCGCCAGGCGCACGCTCACTAAAAGTTTCCACGCCTGGTCGTACTCCAGCGTGCAGTCCACATCCGGGTATTCGGTTTTCAGCCGTCCGATGATGGCGGCTGCACGCTGTTTTTTCGTCATGGCTTACTTGTATGATGATTCTGCAGCAGAATCATCATCGCTCTCCTTTCTTTTACGATTCTGTGGTTCAATACATTCAGATACTGTGGGACTTTTAATGTGTCACCTGTAGCACCGACTACTCAACAGGAGTGTATTGCCGCTGCCTTTATCTGAATTGTTTATAGCTGGATGTGCCGGGGCCAGTCCCCTGAGTACTCATTTCAATCAAGTTTACGATGATAACCGTCGGCGGGCGCCACAGCATCAGAGCCTTGAAAGGAGGTACTCTCGTGTTCTTTGTTGGCATTGACATTGCCAAGACGATTCATTACGCCGCTGTCCTTTCTCAGACGGGTGATGTCATCGTCAAGCCGTTCAAGTTCTCCAATGACAATGATGGCTTCTTCAGGCTGATCTCTGCGCTCGATTCCTTCGACCGCTCCAGTCTCATCATTGGTCTTGAATCAACGGCGCATTACGGCGATAACCTGGTCGAGTTTCTCGTATCCCGACGCTTCCAGGTCTGCGTCATCAATCCGATCCGGACGGCATCCCTGCGGAAGAACAATATCCGCAAGACCAAGACGGATACGGTCGATGCCGTTCTCATCGCCAGAGTCCTTTTGACGCAGCCGTACCGGCTTGTCTCTCAGGAAGACATCGACTTGATGCACCTGAAAAACCTCGGCCGGTTCCGCCAGAAGCTGATCAAGGAGCGTACCCGCCTCAAGATCCAGCTCACCGCCTACGTCGACAGGACCTTCCCGGAACTTCAGTATTTCTTCCGTTCCGGGATCCATCAGAAGGCCGTTTATGCCCTTCTGAAGGAGGCCCCGTCGCCGGAGCTCGTAGCTTCCATGCACCTGACCCATCTGGCCCACCTTCTCGAGATCGCCTCCCATGGTCATTTCAAGAAGGATGTAGCCAAGGAATTAAGGATTCTGGCACGGAAGTCTGTCGGTTCCAGCGACAAGGCTTTATCTATTCAAGTAACTCAGTCGATCGAGCAGATCCAGTTACTTGACAGACAACTCGAGCAGGTGGAATCCCAGATGACCGATATCATGCTCGGTCTGGATTCCCTCATCATGACCATCCCCGGTATCGGTTACATCAACGGCGGGATGATCATCGGGGAGATCGGTGATATTCACCGCTTCCCCTCATCAAAGCAGCTTCTGGCTTTCGCAGGACTTGATCCGGCGGTTTATCAGTCCGGGAACTTCCGGGCTTCTCGCACCCGCATGTCCAAACGCGGCTCCCGGGTCCTGCGGTACGCACTGATCAACGCTGCTCATAACGTTGTCAAAAACAACCAGGTCTTTCACGCTTACTACGATGCCAAGCGTGCTGAAGGCCACTCGCACTACAGTGCCCTGGGGCATTGTGCCGGAAAGCTCGTTCGGATCATTTATAAGATCTTGTCCGACGAGGTTACCTTCCACCTCGAATAGGCACTGATCCGAGTTTTACGCTCTTTGAAAAAGCGCCCGCTGGGAGCCTTGTTAAGGTTACCCTTAACCCGCCACAGTAAGAATAGAGAATTTCCAGCTCAGTTCATGCTTGACTTTTCATAGCTGGTCTCCTCCCCGGAGAAGTCCTCCAAGTCCTCATCTTCCTTCATGGCGGTGTAGACCTGGCGCTTCTTGGCCATCTCATCGCTGGCCAGGTACTCATCGTACGTGGTGATCTTGTCGATGATGGAGCCGCCGATGAACTCGATGATGCGGTTGGCCGTGGTCTGCACGATCTGATGGTCGCGCGAGGCGAACAGGATCACGCCCGGGAACTTGATCATGCCGTTGTTCAGGGCGGTGATGGATTCCATGTCCAGGTGGTTGGTGGGCTCATCAAAGACCAGCACGTTGGCACCGCTGATCATCATGCGGGACAGCAGGCAGCGCACCTTCTCACCGCCGGAGAGCACGTGTACTTTCTTCACGCCGTCCTCGCCCGGGAAGAGCATGCGCCCTAAGAACCCGCGCACGTAGGTCATATCCTTGATGGGCGAGTACTGCGTCAGCCAGTCCGTGATGGTCAGTTCCGAATCGAACTCGGTGCCGAAATCCTTCGGGAAGTAGGCCTGCGTGGTGGTCACGCCCCACTTGTAGCTGCCCTCGTCCGGCTCCAGTTCGCCCATAAGGATCTTAAAGAGCGTGGTCTTGGCCAGCTCGTCGGCGCCCACAAAGGCCACCTTATCGGTGCGGTTCAGCACAAACGACACGTGGTCCAGCACCTTCACGCCGTTGACGGTCTTGGTCAGGTCCGTGACGGTCAGCACTTCGTTGCCGATCTCGCGGTCCGGGCGGAAGTCGATGAACGGATACTTGCGGGACGACGGGCGGATGTCCTCCAGCTGGATCTTTTCCAGCGCGCGCTTGCGGGACGTGGCCTGCTTGGACTTGGAAGCGTTCGCGGAGAACCGCTGGATGAACTCCTGCAGTTCCTTGATCTTCTCTTCCTTCTTCCGGTTGGCTTCCTTCATCTGACGGATCATCAGCTGGGAAGACTCGTACCAGAAGTCGTAGTTGCCGGCGTACAGTTGCATCTTGCCGTAGTCGATGTCCACGATGTTGGTGCAGACTTTGTTCAGGAAGTAGCGGTCGTGGCTGACCACGATGACGGTGTTGTCAAAGCCGATCAGGAAGTCCTCCAGCCACTCGATGGCAGCCAGATCCAGGTGGTTGGTCGGCTCATCCAGCAGCAGGATGTCGGGATTGCCGAACAGCGCGCGGGCCAGCAGCACCTTCACCTTGTCGGCATCCTTGATGTCCTCCAGCTTCAGGTAGTGCATGTCCGGCTCGATGCCCAGACCGTTCAAAAGGGAAGCCGCGTCGGACTCCGCCTCCCAGCCGTTCATCTGCGCGAACTCGGTCTCGAGTTCCGCGGCGCGGATGCCGTCCTCATCCGTGAAGTCTGCCTTCGCGTAGATGGCATCCTTCTCTTTCATGATCTCGAACAGGCGCGCGTTGCCCTGCATGACCACGTCCAGGATCACCTGGTCGTTGTAGCGGAAATGATCCTGCTCCAGCACGCTCATGCGCTGTCCGGGCGTGATGGCAATATTGCCGTACGTGGGTTCCAGCTCGCCCGACAGGATCTTCAGGAAAGTGGATTTGCCCGCGCCGTTCGCGCCGATGATGCCGTAGCAGTTGCCTTCCGTAAACTTGATGTTGACATCCTCAAAAAGCGCTTTCTTGCCGAGTCTGAGCGTGATGCCGTTGGCACTGATCATTGCGTGCCCTCCCTTCCCTGAATGTATTTCACGAACTGCGCCGCGGTGCGGCCGGAAAGCCCGCCGTGGGACAGTTCCCACTTGTTGGCTTCCGCAAACAGCTCTTCTTCCGGCATGCGGATACCGGCCTCATCAGCCAGCCCGCGCACGATCTGTTTGAACTGTGTCTTGTTGGGCTTCCCGTAGTAGATGGTCACCCCGAAACGGGCCGCCAGCGACACCTTCTCCTGCAGCGTGTCGCGGTTGTTGATATCGTCCGAAAGCTCCGGACGGTCGGAGAAGCTTTCCTTGATCAGGTGGCGGCGGTTGCTGGTCGCGTAGATCAGCACGTTTTCCGGCCGGCGCTCGAGGTCCCCCTCGATGACGGCCTTCAGGTATTTGTATTCCACCTCAAACTCCTCGAACGACAGATCGTCCATGAAGAGGATGAAGCGGTAGTTGCGGTTCTTGGCCTGGTTGAGCGCCACCGTCAGATCCTGGAACTGGTGCTTGTAGACTTCGATCATGCGCAGGCCCTGATCGTAGTATTCGTTCAGGATGGCCTTGATCGACGAGCTCTTGCCGGTGCCGGCATCGCCGAACAGCAGCACGTTGTTGGCCGGCAGGCCTTTCAGGAAGCACTCGGTGTTCTCGATCAGCTTGGCCTTCTGGGCTTCGTACCCGATCAGCTGGTCAAAGCGCACATGCTCGGTGCAGGTGATGGGCGTGATGTCCGCCGGCTGCCCGGGCTCGCGGGTGATGCGGAAGGCCTTGTGCAGGCCGAACTTGCCCACGCCGAACTCTTTGTAGAAGGCGGTGACGGCAGCAAAAAACGCCTCGTCATCCGCGCTTTCGGCCAGGCTCCTGGCCAGCACTTCGATGCGGTCCCGGATGCGGTGGTTGTACTGGTAGGCATCCCGGGCGGGCGCCTGAAAATCTATAATGGCTGCGAAGACCGCCTGCACCTCTTCCCCGCCGATGACCGCCATGTCCAGGTTCAGGATCCCGCGCAGGATGGCAAAATCATGCCGGGCCAGGTCCGAAAGGCTCCCCTGCGGCGGATCACTGATCTCGCAGGCGCGGGAGAACGCGTTCTCCTTATTGGCCAGGGCGTACGCCAGCACCATGTGCCAGAGGTTGCCGGACAGGCCGTACCGGCAGGCCAGCTCCACCAGTTCGCCCGCAAAGGCGCCGGCATCGGCCGCCGTGGCGTCCGCCCCCGCCTGCGCGAGGGAGAGCATCCGGCGGATCAGGTGTTCTTCGGGCAGATCCCGGTAGAGGATCAGGTTTCCGAGTCCCTTGGTCATGGGGATTCCTTTCCGGCTTTCGCCTGGTGGGGGTGTCCGGGTCAGGCGCCAAACACCAGGGTGGTGATCTTCTCGTACACAAAGACCATGGCGGGCATGGTGGCGATGCAGAAGATCATGCTCATCACGTTGACGGCTCCGGCCGCCACCGCGTCGCGCTCGTAGATACGCGCCGCCGAGACCACGTTGGAAGCCGAAGGCCCCGCCGCGGCTAAGAGCGAGATCACGAACAGCTCGCGCGAAAACGGCAGCCACACGGGCGCCGCCGTCAGTTCAAACAGCAGGATGATCAGAAGCGGATAAACGATCAGCCGCCCGAAGCAGACGATCCACGTGCGCTTCTCGGAAAAGACTTCCTTCAGGTTGGCCGCGCCCATTAAGATGCCCACGATGAACATGCTGATGGGGCCCACGGCCGCGCCCACGGAATCCACCGCGTGCAGCAGCACCTCCGGGAGCTTCACCCGCAGCGCAAACAGCAAAAGCCCCGCAAACACCGCGATCATGTTGGGGTTGGTGAGGATCTTCCTTGCGCTCACCTTGTCTTTTCCGCCCAGCACCAAAACGCCGTGCGTCCAGAAGGCGATGGTGGTCACCATCACGTAGGCGCAGGCGTAAAAGACCATCTCCTCGCCCAGCACCGCGGAAACCAGCGGCAGGATCAGGTTGCCGGCGTTCGGAAACTCCAGCGATGCCCGGTAGACCGGCTTCATATGCGTGAGGCGCTGCAAAGCCCCGCTCAGGGCGATGTAGACCACGTGGATGATCACGGCCGCCACCAGCACGAACAAAAACCGGTGCAGGCGGTCCGCCGTCAGTTCTACCTGAAACGAGCCGATGACCATACACGGGCAGATCACGTACAGGTTCAGGGCGGACAGCGGCACGGTGTCCTGCTCATGCAGGGCACCGAGTCTGGTCGCCGCAAAGCCCATGACCACCATGAGGGCCATGGACAGGATGTTTTTCATGAGTAACAGACTAAGCATCATGCCCCCGCCTGCCGGCAGGCAGGATCAGTCTTTCTCCGGCAGATCGATGGCCAGGCACAGCTCTTCGAGCTGCTTCTCGTCCACCGCGTCCGGCGCGTTGGTCATCAGATCGGAGGCGTCTTTAACCTTCGGGAAGGCGATGACGTCGCGGATGGTATCGCACCCGCTCATGATCATGACCAGGCGGTCCAGGCCGTAGGCCAGTCCGGCGTGAGGCGGCACTCCGTAGCGGAAGGCGTTGATCAGGAACCCGAACTGCTCTTCGGCGCGCTCTTTCGTAAATCCTAACGCTTCGAACATGCGCTCCTGCACGTCGCTCTGGTGGATACGCACGGAACCGCCGCCGATCTCGGTGCCGTTTAAGACGATGTCGTACGCCTTGGCGCGGACGTTGGCCTTGTCGGACTCGAGGCGGGGAAGGTCCTCTTCCATGGGCATGGTGAAGGGGTGATGCATGGCCAGGAAACGGCCCTGCTCATCGCTCCACTCAAACTGCGGGAACTCCGTGATCCACACGAAGCAGAATTCGTTTTTGTCGATCAGCCCCTGCTGTTTGGCGATCTCCAGGCGCAGCGCGCCGAGAGCCGCCCACACCACGGTGTTCTTGTCCGCGGCAAAGAGCAGCAGGTCTCCGGGCTGGCCGTCCATGGCGGCGATCAGCGCCTGAGTCTCCTCTTCCGTGAGGAACTTGGTGAAGGAACTCTTGACCGACCCGTCCTCCTGCAGCGCCATGTAGGCCAGGCCCTTGGCGCCGTACGTCTTGGCCATGTCCGTCAGGGCGTCGATCTTCTTGCGGGGCATGCCGCCCTCGCCCTTGGCATTGATGCCACGCACCGTGCCGCCGGCGGCGATGGCGTTCGTGAACACGCCGAAGCCGCAGTTTTTCACCACGTCGGTGACATTCCTCAACTTCATGTCAAAGCGCAGGTCCGGCTTGTCGGAGCCGTAGTTGTCCATGGCATCCTGCCAGGTCATGCGGCGGATGGGAAGTTTGACATCCACACCCAGCACTTCCTTGAACAGGAAGGCCAGATAGCGCTCGTTCACATCGATGACATCGTCCACGTCCACGAAGGACAGCTCCATGTCGATCTGGGTGAACTCCGGCTGACGGTCCGCGCGCAGGTCCTCGTCGCGGAAGCACCGGGCGATCTGGAAGTACCGGTCGTACCCGGAGCACATTAAGAGCTGCTTGAAGATCTGCGGGCTCTGCGGCAGCGCGTAGAACGTGCCGGGGTGCACGCGGGACGGCACCAGGTAGTCGCGGGCGCCTTCAGGCGTGCTCTTGCAGAGCATCGGCGTCTCGATCTCCAGGAACCCTTCCTTCTCAAAGAACCGGCGGGTGAGCATGGTGATGCGGGAGCGCATCATGATGTTCTTCTGCAGCTCCGGACGGCGCAGGTCCAGATACCGGTACTGCAGGCGCAGTTCGTCGCGCGTGGTGATGCCGTCTTCCACCGGGAAGGGCGGCGTGAGGGCCTCGGAGAGGATGCGCAGGGACTTGGCGCGCACCTCGATGTCGCCCGTCGCCAGGTTCTCGTTGACGGCGCCGCCGCGCTTTTCGACGGTGCCGGTCACGGCGATGACGAACTCGCTGCGCAGCGTCCCGGCCTTCTCATACCCCTCTTCGCCGATGTCGTTGACGTCGAATACGATCTGCAGCAGACCCGAGCGGTCGCGCAGATCCACAAAGACCATGCCGCCGAGATTCCGGCGCTTGGCCACCCACCCCATCACCGTCACGTCGGTGCCGATGAGGGTGTTTGAAACTTCCGTACAGCGGTGGGACCGATGCAGCCCCTGCATGGATTCAGCCATGTCTTGCCTCCTGCCGGCATGTACGCCGGGCTGATTTATGTTCCCGCCGGCACTCGGTGCCGGCTGCAAAAATGCCTCAGTTCCTGAGCGCCTCGCGGTAGAACTCACGGAAATCCGTGTAGCCTTCCGCCGTCAGCTGCTCTTTCTGGAACTTCTTGTTCTTGTTCATGATGCTGACCAGCACCGTGGCGCCGTTATCGCGCACGGCCTGCGCCTCGCGCATGACCTCCGCCAGGCGGGAAGCATCCATGCCCTTCTCCACCAGGAAGGCCACCTTTTCGGCCGCGCCGGGCACCTGATACCCCTGATCCAGCAGAATGGTCACGATGCGCTCAAAGCCGATGGAGAAGCCGACGGCCGGCGTGGGCTGGCCGGTAAAGCGCCCGATCATCTCATCGTACCTTCCGCCGCCGGCGACCGACCCGGAGAAGCCCTCCATGGTGATCTCGAAGATGGTACCGGTGTAGTAACTCATGCCGCGCACGAGCGTCGGGTCAAAGACCAGCTTGCAGTCGGTCTTCTGCGCCTGCGCCACGCTCTCCGTGATCATGGAGAGGGACGCGGCGGCCTCCGCCATCTCCCTGCTGTCCACTTTGGCGGACAGGGTGTCGATGGTCAGACCGTCAGAAAACAGCCCGCAGTAGGCATCCACAGCCTCCTGCGCAAAGCCGTTTTCCACCAGCTCCGCGCGCACGCCGTCCAGGCCGATCTTGTCCATCTTGTCCAGGATGATGAACACTTCATCGTACCGGTCCGCCGGGAAGCCCGCGTACGCTGCCATGGCTTTTAAGACGCGGCGGTCGTTGATGTGCACGGTGAAGCCCGTAAAGCCGATCTTGCCGAGCATGGCCGTGGTGGCCAGGATCAGCTCGATCTCGGCCAGCCAGGACGGGTCGCCCAGGATGTCGATGTCGCACTGATAGAACTGGCGGAAGCGGCCCTTTTGCGGGCGGTCGGCGCGCCAGACCGGCCCGATCTGCAGGGCCTTGAACGGCCTCGGCAGCGTGGTCTGGTTGTTCGCGTAAAAGCGCGACAGCGGCACCGTCAGGTCATAGCGCAGGCCGTAATCGACCACGTCGTTCTCTTCCTTGGCGTCCGCGAGGTTCAGCTTCTCGCCGCGCTTTAAGACTTTGAAGATCAGTTTTTCGTTCTCGCCGCCCTGCTTGCCCGAGAGGTTGCCGATGCTCTCAAAGCAGGGAGTCTCGATGGGCGTAAAGCCGTACCCCTTGTACGTCTGCTTGATGAGCGCGATCAGATAATCGCGGATCTGCATCTCGGCCGGCTGGATATCCTTCATGCCGGTAACCGGCTTCTTGGAAAAGGCCATGGTGTGCTCCTTTTGTCGTTGGTTTCCGTAACCTTGAAAGTATATACGCAAACGCGCGGTTTGGCAAGAAGACCATTTGGGACGCAGCAAACTGGTATCCTTTTCGTTCAGCCGCCAAACAGTTCCCGCTTCCGGGCGATCATCTCGTCTACCTTGGCGGTGTAGTCCTCCACTTCTTTCACGTTGCCGCACCGGGTGATCTTTCCGGCCGCGCGGTCCACGCACTTGCTGGTCACGCCGGCCCCGCAGGCCGGGATGGAGTGGATCTCTTCCATGATGAGGATGTTGTAGAGGCCTTCCTTGCCGGGGGCCGCGAAGCCGGTGTTCTCGAAATTGCCGGCCATGTTCTTCTGCCGGTACAGGTAGTACGGCAGCAGGCCCATCCGCGCGCAGGCTTCGGCGGCGATGGCCATGCGCTCCTCCGAATTCTCAAAGCGGAGGTTGCGGTAATCCCCACGCTCGAGGTTCAGCCGCGAGGCGCGCTTTAACGCCAGCGAGTGCACCGTGACGGAATCCGGCGCCAGCGCTTCCACCGCCTCCATGGTGCGGCGGACATCGTCCTCCGATTCATTCGGGAGGCCCAGGATCAGATCCATGTTGATGTTGTCAAACCCGCAGTCCCTGGCCATGTGGAAGACGTCCACCACCTGCTGAACCGTGTGCTGCCGCCCGATGATGGCCAGCGTCTCCTCCTTCATGGTCTGCGGGTTCACGGAGATGCGCGTCACGCCGTGCTTTTTCAGCACTTCCAGCTTTTCCCGGGTGACCGAATCCGGCCGCCCGGCTTCCACGGTAAACTCCCGCACGGCCGACCAGTCGAAGGTGTTCTTCATGTGCGTGATCAGCCGGTCCAGGTCATCTGCTTCCAGCGCGGTGGGCGTACCGCCGCCGATGTAGACCGTCTGCAGAGGCTTCCCCGGCACCATGGCCGGCACGGCCGACAGCTCTTTTTCCAGCGCCGTCAGGTACGGTGCCACCGTCTGCTTCATGGCGCCGATGGGGTAGGCCGTGAACGAACAGTAGAGGCACCGCGTGGGGCAGAACGGGATGCCGGCGTACAGGCTGTACCCGGCGGCAAAATCCGCCCGCGAGAGGATCTCCCGCTCGGTCTTCGCGATCTGCAGCGCCAGCCGGGCCTTTTCCGGGCTGACCAGGTGGTCCTGCGTCATCTCCCGCAGGATCTCCTCCTCCGAAAGCCCGGCCGCCAGCCTGGCCGACGGGATCTTGGTGGGCCGGATGCCGGTCAGGGCTCCCCAGGGGAGTTTTTTGCCGGTCAGTGCGGAGCAGACGTCGTAGAGCGCCTGCTTGAGCGCGGTCTTTTGCGCCGGGCGCGGGCCCGCCAGCACAAAGTGCTCGGTGACAAGGCCGGAAGCGTCCTCCTCAAAAGACGCCAGAAGGCCGCCCGCAAGCACCCCTCTCTCCCCCTCATAGGTGAAGCGGAAAAAGAAGTGTTCTTCCGGGCGGTTCTCCTTGCCGGCAGGCACGCGCAGGTCCTCCGCCTCCGGCTGGGCGTGCTCACTTTTTTTGGTGAACGCCCCCGGCCAGAAGCCGATCAGAAGACCGCGGATCTCGTATTCAAACTTCGGATCGTTTTCGTAAAACAGAAGCATGGTTTACCTTGTCGACAGCACGGGTTTCCGTTTTTTGAGCGCGCCGTCGATCTTCACAATGTTGTTCATCCGGGTGATCTCGCAGAGCGTGTTCTCCGGGTCGATCTCCACGTACGCGCCTTTTAACTGCGCTTCCGTCACGTGGTGCAGGTAGAAGATCACGTCGCGGGTGCGCGGCAGGAGGTCTGTGGGCGCTTCCATGGCCGGGAGCTTCGCGCACTTGAGCACGTTTCCGTCGGTGTCTTTTAACACCACGTTGACCGGTGGTGCGGCTACGGCGCCCAGCGAATGGATGCGTACGTTGATGCCGTGATCGAACACGCGGATGTCGGTCTCATCCACGCCCAGATCCGGGCGCTGCCAGTACGGCGTCCCCTCTTCCAGAAGGCGCATCTCGATGGCGGTGGTCCTGCCGGCCGGCAGGATGAGGCGCACGGACCGCGTGTTTTCAAACGTGACCGTCTGGCTCACCACGTGTTCGTCGGCCCGGTCATCGTCGTCTGTGTCCGTGCCGTACACCAGCTCCCACTTGCCGGGCTTCACGTTCCACCCGAACATGTCCGCCAGCACCGTGCGGTCCGACAGGTTGTGCGTGATGACGCGGATGTGGTCCGCCTCGCAGATGGGCGAGATGATGGCCACGCGCTCGTCATCGCCCCAGTTGGTGAACTGCCAGGCGATGCGGTTCATCGGGAAGGTGCAGCGCACCTGCGCATCCGACGGATCCGCCAGGCGGTCGCAGTAGAGCGCGGCCGGTTCGCAGTAGACGCGGTCGATCCACGGGTGCCCTTCGGTGCAGTAGTATTCCTTCATGCCGGCCTTGTTGTTGAGCACGGCGTAGCGCTTCGCGATGGCGTCTTTGTCGATGACATCCGCCGTGCCGGCCTTGATGGGATGCAGCGGGATGCCGGTATCCTTCTCGCACATGCCGCCGTTCTCCACGGCCATGCCTTTTCCGCCGCCGGTCAGGTACGCCATGTAGGACGGGTCGTTGAGCATCCAGGCGGCCGGGATCATGAGAAGCCGGTTGCCGTTGTTGCGGCGCCCGATGTCGGGCTGTTCCTCATCGTCCTCAAAGCGGATGTAAGTATGCAGGTAGTTCTCGTCCTCATGGAAGTGGTCTCTCATGGAGTCCGCCAGTTCCTTCAGGACGGACAGAATGTACGGGTTGCCGTTGTAGAGCGCCACCTGCCAGGCCACTTCCAGCGAGATGAAGCTGCAGCTCTGCTGGCTGCCCCACGGGTGGTCTTCGGCGATCACGGACCCGGAGTAATAGCAGCTCTTCACGTGCCGGTGGCCCGCTTCGTTCACCCCGGTGATCCAGTCCAGCTGACGGGCCATCTCCATGGCGTGCTCCAGCCAGTGCGGCTTGCCCGGGAAGGTGTTCATGCAGGCGCACAGCGACACCTGACCTTCTTCTGAGGAGTGCAGCTCGTCCGCCTGGATCGAGCACAGACCGTTGGTGAACAACCCCTGGTCAAAGAAGGCCTGCTCGTTGGTCTCCATGGCCTTCTTCACCTTGGCGCCGTCGGCATCCATGAGCGCCAGCTGTCCCCAGGTGGCCACAAAGTCGCCGTCATCCGACAGACCGCCGCCCAGCTCGCCGTTTTCGATCTGGCGCTCATCGATGTAGAACTGGATGATCTTCTTGTAGTGCCGCAGGTACTCCACCTGCTTGTACGCCCAGGCGGGCACGCCCTCCGGCACCGGCTCGTTATAGTCAAAGCGCTTCGGCTCCGGCATGGGCCGACCCAGATAATCCGGCGTGGCGTTGGCCGCAAACTCCTTCGGGTGGCGGTCCACGATCATGGCGTAATAGTTCCACCCCAGCTCATGGTCCGGATCCACCTTCAGCAGATCCAGGATATCCCGCTGCCAGCGGGTGTAGTTCCAGTAGCGGTTGTCAAACGGGCTCTCCTCGGTGAAGTGCCCGGTCAGATCACGGATCTGGGTGAAGCGGTCCTGCACATGCTCCGCTTTGGCTTCCGCGGCCTTTTTGAACACCGTGCGCACCGTCAGGCTCTTCATCAGCGCCGCACCGGCCTTCGGGCAGGTGACGGCGATGGTCAGATACAGCGCGCGCTTCTCGGGCAGGATCCGGTCGCGCACATCCAGCCACAGCGTCTGGCGCTTTCCGGGGTGCCCGCGGAACGTAAACTGTGCGAGGTTGCGGTAGTACCACAGCGGGTCCTTCACCTGCACCGAAAAGACCGCATCACGGTCCGCCAGGGTGTCAAAGGACAGCTCGATGCCATCCAAGCCGTACGCATCATCCGCTTCGTACGGGATGACCACGTGATAGAACGGATAGTACGCCGCGAACGGCAGATCGCAGGCGCCCGTCAGGTCTTTTTCTTCGCCTTCCGGGACGGCCGTGTAGACCATCTTTTCGTACGGCAGGAAGCGCCCGTCGATGAACTCATAGAGGCTGGCCGACCCTTCGCAGGCCGCATCTCGCCCCGGCATCACCCGGTAGGTGACCGACCTGGCGCCCGCCGGCGCGCAGCCTTCGTAAACGTTGAAGAATGAGATATCCCCGATGGGATCCTCCATCTGGCCGTTCGTGAAGCGGACCCGCCCGCCGATGCCGGCCGGCACGGTGTCCGCGGTGCGCTCATACCCCGCCGGGCGTTCCAGCAGCTCTTCCTTCACAAAACCGGTCTCGTCCACCGCTTCCAGCTTTCCGGCGGCGGACCCGGAGATCTCCACGTGGTTGTACGGCTCGTGAGGCAGGCGCAGCTCCAGCGTCTTGCCGGAGACCGAATAGCAGTCCCAGTCCGGCAGCTGGAAGTAGTCGTTGCGGCCTTCCAGGCGGGAACGGTTGTAGACGCCCGGCCAGGTGGTCTCGCGGATGCCGTCCATCCCCTTGTACCACCAGCGCTTGAGGTCGTACGCATCGGACACCTCCACCTTGCGGGCGCAGGCGTTTTCCGGCACGCGCGGCACCGGCCCGGTCAGGCCGTTGCGGTGGCGGAACACCTCCTTGACGGCCGGATCACGGTAATTGATGCCAAACGGCGCCGCATCCGGCAGTTTCCCCTCGCCCAGCACGGCGATCTCGTCCGCCGTCAGCGCGTGGTCATACACGGCGATCATCTTCGTATCGCCGCCGCGAGTAAAGTTATAGTCACTCTGCACGTGCCACGGCCCGATGATGCGGGCGTGCGGCCCGAAGCCGTACAGGCCGGCAAAGTACACGGCCGGCTGATCCTTGCGGGCCAGTTCTTTGCCGTTCACGTACAGGCGGACGCCCACCGTCTCATCCCAGGTGAGCGCGATGTGGAACCACTCCTCCGGCGCCGGGAACGTCTCCAGCGTCCCCCAGCAGCGGATGCGATTCAGGTTGATATCCGTCACAAACGCTTCGATGCCGGACTCCCCGTTGTAATCGATGCGCAGAAAACACTGGTCCCAGCTGGAGTGATCGGCATACCCCGCCCGGAAGATGGGAAACGCGGTCGCGCCCACCGGGAAGCGGCTGCGCCAGAAAAACGACAGGGTGCCGCGCTCCGCGTACATATTCTTTTCAGCCTGCCAGGCCACCGTGCTGCGGGCTTCCATGGCGATGCCGCCGCCCGGCACCAGCGTGACGCCGTCCTCAAACCAGGCCGCCGCCATACCGGCCGCTTTCTCGGCCGTGGTGCTCTTCCCCGACAGCCAGAATAAAAGAGACTTGTTATCCAGGTTTTCCATTGAAGCTTCCTCCGTTTCCGTGAAAACCGTGTGACCGTCAGCACTCCTATTATGGCCTCGCGGACGCATGGCGGCAAGCCCAAAATCACGATTTTGGCTAACAAAAAGGGAGATCCCTCACGGAATCTCCCTGAAATCTGTAAACGCTTACACGCCTTACCGGCCCAGGATCTCCATCAGCGCGGCGTGCGCGGTGGTGTAGGCCCAGGTGCCGGTGCCTTCGCCCAGCTTCGCGCCGTCCTGCTCGAGCGTCTTGAAGGTGGCGAAGTTGGCCAGATGCGGCTCCAGGCTCAGGAACCCTTCGTAGCCCGCGGCATCCAGCTTGCCGAGGATCTCGGCCACGTGGCCGTCGCCCTTGCCGGCCGGCACCACGGTGCCGGTCTCCCATATGGCATCCTTGATGTGCACATAGTGGATGTACGGCTTCAGCAGTTCATAGGCTTCCAGCGTATCCTGCTTGCACTGCACGAAGTTGGCAAAGTCGAAGGTGCACTTGAAGTTGTCGCCGTAGAAGGCTTCCATGAGTTCCTTGCAGCGCGGGGCGATGTCGCCGTAGATGCCCTTCTCGTTCTCGTGCAGCAGCACCACGCCGGCTTCCTTGGCGTACTCGACAAAGCGGGCCATGCGGGCAAACACTTCGTCCTTGTACGTGGCCGGATCCTCGCCCTTCGGGATGAAGAACGAGAACATGCGGATGTAAGGGGTCTCCCAGATCTTGGCCAGCTCGCAGACGTGCTTGAGCTCCTCGAAGTGCGGCTCAAAATCGTCCGTGATCTGGATCTTGCCGATGGGGCTGCCCACGGCGGAGACCTTCACGCCGGCGGCGTCCAGGCGCTCTTTTAAGGCCTTGGCCTGCTCGATGGTGTACTTGGCCACCGGGATCTCATCGCCCGAGCGGAACTCGACGTACTTGACGCCCAGGCTTTCCATCACTTCCAGCTGCTTGTCGACCATCTTGTCGATCTCATCGGCAAAGCCGGTGATCACACACTTTTCTAACATGTCACCCTCCTCACTTTTTCTCGGAACCGTAGGAACCGTCGGTATTGAACGTCACTTCCGCCACGTTCTCCTTGACGCGGGACGTGGCCACACGCTTCATCAGCTCGTCGTAATAGAGGTCCTCGTCGAACGGGATCTCCACCGCGTGGCCGAGCCATGCCGAAAGGTGCATGGCATTGGAAAGCGTCAGCCCGCGGATGCCTTCCGGACCTTCAGCAACCAGCGGCTCACCGCGCAGGATGCGGGCCGCAAAGGCGGCCAGCACGCCCATGTGCTGCGGGTTCTTTCCGTCCGTCTCCACCTTCACTTCATGCCCGGGGATCCTGGCAAAGCCCTGGTTGGAGTTGGCCAGCACTTCCGAGACCGGCTGATCCAGCTCATAGACGTACAGTTCGTTGTTCTCGACAACGACCTTGGCGCGGTCCAGCTCCACCTCGAAGCGGTTGGTGCCCGGGTACGACCCGGTGGTGGTCACGAACACGCCCGTGGCGCCGTTTTCAAACTCCATGAAGGCGGTCACATCGTCTTCCACCTCGATGTCATGCCACTTGCCGAAAGAAAGGTGCGCATCCACCTTGACCGGCAGGCCGCAGATCCACTGCAGGAGGTCGAGCTGGTGCGGGCACTGGTTCAGGAGCACGCCGCCGCCCTCGCCGGACCAGGTGGCGCGCCACCCGCCGGAATTGTAGTAGGCCTGGGTGCGGAACCAGTCCGTGATGATCCAGTTGACGCGCTTCATGGCGCCGTACTGCCCGCCCTGCACCAGATCGTGCATGGCGCGGTAGACGTGGTTGGTGCGCTGATTGAACATCAGGCCGTACACCAGATCCGGATGCTTTTCGGCCTCCGCGATGGCTTCGCGCACCTGCTTCGTGTAGACGCCAGCCGGCTTCTCGCTCATGACGTGCTTGCCGTGCTGCAGTGCCTGGATGACGTACTTCGGGTGGTCATAATGCGGGACCGCCACCAGCACGGCGTCGATGGCATCGGAAGCGATCATGTCATCCGCGTTGTCGAAGATGAGGACCGACTCCGGCAGGTTTTCCTTTGCCCACTGCCTGCGGCTCTCTTTGATATCGCAGACAGCGGCCAGCGTAAGTTCGCAGTCCGGGTCCGCCAGGAGGTTGCGGCAATGGCCGCTGCCCATCCCGCCGATGCCCAGAATGCCCAGACGGACTTTTGACATGGCTGTTTCTCCTCTCAAAAAAGGCCCGCCGGCGCCGTGCGCCGGCAGGTAGTCTTCACATCAGTTGGCAAACGGATCGGAGTTGTCCCCGGTGATGGCCTGAACGTTCTCCTTCACCTTGGAGGTAGCGATGCGCTTCTGCAGCTCTTCCCAGTAGACTTCGCGGTCCACCGGCACGGTGACCGTCTTGTCCAGCCACGAGCTGAGGAACATGGCGTTGGCCAGTTCCAGCCCGTAGATGCCGTCGCGCCCGGAGGCGATCAGCGGCTCGCCGTGCAGCACGGCCGCCACGAAGTTGCGGATCACGCCGATGTGCTGCAGGTTCTGGCCGTCGGTCTCCACCTTGACATAGTGGCCGGCCGGCTTGGCAAAGCCCTGCGGGCAGGCAAAGCAGAAATCGCGCTCGTTCTCTTCCAGTTCGTAGACGGACAGTTCGTCGTTCTCGCAGACCACCTTGGCCTTCTCAAACTCCAGCTCAAACCGGTTGGTGCCCGGGGCGGAACCGGTGGAGGTCACGAACACGCCGGTGGCGCCGTTGGCAAACTCCATGTAGGCCGTCACATCGTCGTCCACCTCGATGTCATGCCACTTGCCCTCGTGGCAGAACGCGCGGACTTTGACGGGCAGGCCGCAGATCCACTGCAGGAGGTCCAGCTGGTGCGGGCTCTGGTTCATGAGGACGCCGCCGCCCTCGCCGGCCCACGTGGCACGCCACCCGCCGGAATTGTAGTACGCCTGCGTGCGGTACCAGTCGGTGATGATCCAGTTGACGCGCTTGATCTGCCCGTACTTGCCGCTGGCGGCCATCTCATGCATAGCGCGGTACAGGTGGTTGGTGCGCTGGTTGAACATCATGGCAAAGACCAGTTCCGGGTGCTTTTTGGTCTCTTCGTTGGCCTCGACCACCTGCTTGGTGTAGACGCCGGCCGGCTTCTCGCAGATGACGTGCTTGCCGTGCTTCATGCAAGAGATCACGTACTTCGGGTGATCGTAGTGCGGCACCGCGATGATGACGGCGTTCACATCCGGGGAGGCGATCAGGTCTTCCGCTTCCGTGAAGATCTTCACGGTGTCCGGAAGGTTCTCCTTGGCCCACTGGATGCGCGCAGGGTCAATGTCGCAGACAGCCGCCAGTTCCATCTCGGGGCTGTTTTCCGCGAGTATGAGCCGGCAGTGGCCGCTTCCGCGGTTGCCAATGCCGATGATACCGAACTTCACTTTATCCATTGCCTGTCTCCTTTTCACGTTCTTACGACAGTTGAAACAGCAGTGACCGGGCGCCTTCGCGCCTGTTTATCCGGCAACGCGGTCGATGTCCATGACACCGGCCACGGCACGCACTTTTTCGACGAGGTAGTTCAGCTCGTCCACTCCCGAAATGTCAAAGCCCATCTGGATGGTCGCCACCCCGTTCTTGCCGATGCGGGAGTACAGCGACGTGATATCGATGGAGCGCTCGGTGAAGATCCGGGAGATATCCACCAGGATGCCGGTGCGGTTGTTGGCGTAGATCTTGATCTCGGTGGAATACTTCCCGCCGGCTTCGTCCTTCTCCCACTCGGCATCGATCAGCCTCGCCCGCTCAAACTCGGGGAGGTTCAGCATGTTGATGCAGTCCGTGCGGTGGATGGAGATGCCGCGGCCTCTGGTGATGAAGCCCACGATCTCATCGCCCGGCACGGGCGAACAGCACTTGGAGAAGCGCACTGCCAGGTCATGCAGGCCTTTGACCACGATGCCCGACTGCGACTTGGGCACCATGTGGCGGGAATTGACATCCCCCTCATCGGCCATCTGCGCCAGCAGTTCCTCATCCGTGATCTCCTTCGGGTGATCGCGGTCATACAGATCCTGCAGGCGGTTGATCACCTGGCCTTCCTTGAGGCCGCCGTGGCCGATGGCCGCCAGCACGGAATCCCAGTCCTTGAAGCCGTACTTGGCCTGCACCCGCTCCAGATACTCCGCCTTGGACAGATCCGGCCAGTTGATGCCGTGGCTGCGGCAGTAGGCATTGATGGCTTCACGGCCGCGCACGATGTTGTCTTCTTTTAACTGGCTCTTGAACCACTGGTTGATCTTGGACTTAGCCTGGGCGCTCTTGACGACCTTCAGCCAGTCCCGGCTGGGCCCCTTGGAGTTCTGGGAGGTCATGATCTCCACGCGGTCGCCGTTCTGGATGGCGTAGTCGATGGGAACCAGCTTCCCGTTGACGCGCGCGCCCACCATGCGGTTGCCCACCGCCGAATGAATGGAGTAGGCAAAGTCGATGGGGGTGGACCCCACCGGCAGGGTCTTCACATCGCCGTTGGGGGTAAAGCAGTAGACGCTCTCGGTGAACAGATCGAAGTCGTTCTTGACAACGCTTAAGAACTCCTTGTTGTCCGACATGTCGTTCTGCCAGTCGAGCACCTGGCGCAGCCAGTTCATCTTCTGCTCTTCGTGCTCCAAAGACGTCTGCCCGGAGCCCACTTCCTTGTACTTCCAGTGCGCCGCGATACCGAACTCGGCGGTCTTGTGCATCTCCCACGTGCGGATCTGGATCTCGAACGGACGGCCGTTCGGCGCGATCAGCGTGTTGTGCAGCGACTGGTACATGTTGGGCTTGGGCATGGCGATGTAGTCCTTGAACCGCCCCGGCACGGGCTTGTACAGCTCGTGGATGACGCCCAGCGCCCCATAGCAGTCCTTGACATCGTTGACGATGATGCGCACCGCGAACAGATCGTAGATCTGGTCCAGCGTCTTGCCCTGCGTGAGCATCTTCTTGTAGATGGAGAAGAAGTGCTTGACGCGCCCCTCGATGTGCGAGGAGATGCCGGCGTTGGCCATGTGCCAGGAGACTTCGTTGATGATGTCCTCCACGAAGTGCTGACGGTCATCCCGCCCCATGTTCATGAGGGATTCGAGCTCGCGGTACTTATCCGGCTCCAGGTACATCAGCGACAGGTCGTCCAGTTCCACCTTGATCTTGCTGATACCCAAGCGGTTGGCGATGGGCGAGTAGATCTCGATGGTCTCACGCGCTTTTTCGCGCTGCTTCTCTGGCCGCATGTACTGCAGGGTGCGCATGTTGTGCAGACGGTCCGCCAGCTTGATCAGGATGACGCGGATATCCTTGGCCATGGCGAGGAACATCTTGCGCAGGTTTTCGGCCTGCACCTCCACCTTGTCCATGTCCCAGGACAGCTTGGTCAGTTTGGTGACGCCATCCACCAGCAGCGCCACTTCGCGCCCGAACTGGTCCGCCACGCCTTCCATGGTCATGGTGGTATCCTCCACCACGTCATGCAGCAGGCCGGCGATGATGGTTTCCTTGTCCAGCTCCAGTTCGGCCAGGATGATGGCCACACAGAGCGGATGGATGATATACGGTTCCCCGGACCGGCGCAGTTGGTCCCCATGACAGCGGGCTGCCACCTCGTACGCGCGGCGGATGCCGCTGACATCGTCCGACGGGTGATACTTGCGCACGCTGTCAAGGAGCTCGTTGAACAGCTCCTCCGGCGAGGTGAAGTCGGGCGGCGATTTGATCAGATGCTCCGGCTTCTGAAGTTTTAAGACCACGTCTTCCTTGACGTGACTGCGGATGACGGCTTCATCGGCCATGACCGGCCCTCCTTCCTCTCAGATTTTTGAAATAAATGGCTTACTTGCCGGGATACGAGACCACGCTGGACACGTCATACCCCTTGAGGCGCTCGCGGCCGTTCAGGCCCGCCAGCTCCAGCAGGAAGCTGATGTGCACCACTTCGCCGCCCAGGCGCTCCACCATCTTGACGATGGCTTCGATGGTGCCGCCGGTGGCGATCAGGTCATCGACGATGACCACCTTCTGGCCGGGCTTGATGGAGTCTTTGTGCATCTCCACCGTGGCGCTGCCGTATTCCAGATCATACGTCTGCTCGATGGTCTCCCGCGGGAGCTTGCCCTTCTTGCGCACCAGCACAAAGCCCTTGTGCAGGTTGTAGGCCAGCGGCATGCCGAAGATGAACCCGCGCGACTCCGCGCCGACGATCACGTCGAAATCGATGCCTTCGAGCTGCTTCTGCATCTCGTCGATGGCCAGATGCAGGCCGTCCGGATCCTGGATGACCGTGGTGATGTCACGGAACATGATGCCGGGCTCCGGAAAATCCGGGATGCTTAAGATGTAGTCCTGTACGGTCTTCATAGCGAAACCCTCCCGCTTGCATATTCCGGCAGCCGCTGCTGCGGCGTGCCAAACAGGAAGGCGAAGAGCCTTCCCGGTGCGCTTTTCGTAAAGCGCTTACACTCCCAAAATTATAAAGGTGACGGGAAATGATGTCAACATTCATCTCCCCGCCGGACGCCAGTCCGTGACCACCGCCTGCAGTGCGCCGCCCCCGCGGTAATCGTCCATTGCCGGGTAGTACAGGATGTGGATGCGCAGCGGATTGACGTGCCCGCGTTTGGCTTCCGAAACGGCATCGGCGCCGAAATCCTCCTCCAGCTCGGCCAGGAAGTTCTCCGGATCGCCGAAGTACACGCCCTCCATGACCGTACCGCTCTCGTTCACGAGCGTCAGCTTGATGATCTGCCGGTTCCGGCCGACCACCTGCAGGCGCGCCACCTTCAGCCCCCGCTCCGCAAAGACCGGCTTCGTGTTGCCTTTGCCGAACGGCTCCAGCCACTCAATCTCCTGTATCAGCCGCTCCGAGACATACTGGAACGGCAGCTGCAGGTCGATCCACTGCCGCGGGATCAGCTCGTCGATGGTCTGCGTGCAGTTCTCGTTGATCTGCTGCGCGAAAGCCTCCAGGTTCTCCTTCGGCATGGACAGGCCGGCCGCCATGGGGTGGCCGCCGTAGTGCGACAAAAGCGCCGCGCACCCGGCGATGCCGTTGAACATGTGGTACGCCTCCACCGAGCGCGCCGAGCCTTTTAAGCCCTCCGCGCCGTCCGTCAGCACGATGGCGGGCCGCTGGCAGGTCTCGCGGATGCGGCCGGCCACGATGCCGGCCAGGCTCTCGTGGCACCCCGGCAGGTAGACCACCAGGACTTTCTTCTCCTCCCAGCCTTCCGCTTCCAGCAGCTTCATGGCGGCGCCGATGTTCTCCTGCGTCAGGCGCTTGCGCTCTTCGTTGACGCCGATCAGGTGCTCCGCCATCATCCGCGCGTTGTCCATGCTGCCGGTCATCAGCAGCATGACCGATTCCTTGGCGGATTCCAGCCGGCCGGCGGCGTTTAAGGTAGGCCCGATAATGAAGCCGATGTGGTAGGCGCTGATGTGGGAGCGGTCCAGTTTCTGCCCCTCGATGAGCGCAGACAGTCCCGGCTGCGTGGTGCGCCGGATGCGCGCCAGGCCTTCGCGCACGAGGATCCGGTTTTCGTCCACCAGATCCATCACGTCCGCTACGGTAGCGATGGCCGTGTATTCCAGCAGTTCCGACAAAAGCGGCCCCGCCGTCTCGTCCGGCACGCCGGCCTCCTGCAGCAGGTGGCCGATCAGTTTGAAGCAGATGCCGGCGCCGCACAGCCCCTTGAACGGATACCCGCAGTCCGGCTGTTTGGGGTTGACCACCGCATCGGCGGCAGGCACCAGGCGCGGGCCGTCCGGATCCGCCGGGTTGACGGGCAGCTCGTGGTGGTCCGTAACGATGACGGACAGCCCCAGTTCCTTTGCCAGCGCGATCTCGCCGATGGCCGCAATGCCGTTATCGCACGTGAGCAGCACATCCACGCCGTCCCGCGCGGCCTCGCGCACGAAGCGCTCGTTCAGGCCGTACCCGTCCATGACGCGGTCCGGGATGTCCCACGAAGCCTTCAGCCCCACGGCCGCCAGGCCTCTTATGAGGATGGCGATGGAGCAGATGCCGTCGCAGTCGTAGTCGCCGATGACGCGGACCGTCTTCCCCTCCCGGGCAGCCGCCAGCAGCATGCCCACGGCTTTGTCCAGATCCTTCATGAGCGCCGGATCGTAGAGATCCGCCAGGCCGGCGTGCAGATACCGGTCCACGGCTTCCTCGCCGATGACGTCCCGGTTGCGGATCAGCCGCGCTGTGACGGGACTGATGCCAAAGCGCCTCCCGATGGCGTCAAAATCCGCCTTTTTTGCCTGTATCCTCCACTCACGCTGATGCCTGACGGCCATATCGTTCTCCTTTTTCCGGACAGATTCCGCTCTTAACCCTACCACAAATCCGCCCGTTTGAAAACCGCGTGCGCTGTGTTATACTGCTAAGCGAAGTGACTGTACGCTGCAGCGCCAATCAGGCCTGCCAGCCTCTTTTTTTGAAAGGGAAACCCATGAGAAACGCGGTTGTGATCGACAAGAAAGACAACGTCGCCGTAGCCATCGAGCCCATCGCCAAAGGCGATGAGATCGTCTGCGGGCTGCCGGGCGGCGGCGAAGCGCGCCTGACGGCCGCCGGCGACATCACCATCTACCACAAGCTGGCCTTGCACGACATTCCGGCCGGCGGCAAGATCGTCAAGTACGGCCAGCACATCGGCGAAGCCGCCTGTGATATCCCGGCCGGCGCCCACGTGCATGAGCACAACGTTGCCAGCGTCCGCGAGGATCTCTCCGGCCTGACCGGCGAGGCCGCGCAGGAAGACGGCGAAGACAATCCCGTCTACACCGCCGACACCGAGCCCGTCTTCTACGGCTACGCCCGTCCGGACGGCCGCGTGGGCATCCGCAACCACGTGCTGGTGCTGCCCGCCTCGGTCTGCGCCAGCGACGTCACCAACCGCGTGGCGGCCGCCGTGCCCGGCGCCGTCAGCTTCCACAACCAGAACGGCTGCTCGCAGGTGGGCGCCGACCAGCAGTGGACCATGGACATCATGAGCGGCTACGCCGCCAACCCCAACGTCTACGGCACCGTGGTCATCTCGCTCGGCTGTGAGAACTGCCAGATGGATCTGGTGGTCGAAGCCATCCGCGAAAAGACCAACAAGCCGCTCCGGCAGATCATCATCCAGGAGGTGGGCGGCACCGTGAACGCCACGGCGCTGGGCATCCGGATGGCCGCGGAGCTGGTCGAAGAAGCCAAGGCTGTCCCGCGCGAGCCGTTCCCGGTCTCGAAGCTCATCCTCGGCACCGAGTGCGGCGGGTCCGATCCCACCAGCGGCCTGGCCGCCAACCCGCTGATCGGAAGCCTCTCGGACCGTCTGGTGGATCTGGGCGGCACGTCCATCCTGAGCGAGACCACCGAGTTCATCGGCGGCGAGCACATCCTGGCCAACCGCAGCGCCACGCCCGAGGTGCATGACCGCATCCTCTTCATCGTCAAGCGCTTTGAGGATTCGCTGGCGCAGGTCGGCGAGCTGGTGCGCCACGGCAACCCGTCGCCCGGCAACAAGGCCGGCGGCCTGACCACGCTGGAAGAAAAATCGCTCGGCTGCATCCACAAGGGCGGACACCGCCCGGTGCAGGCCGTCTATGACTATGCCAAGCCCATCCCCACGGATCAGAAAGGCCTGGTCATCATGGACACCCCGGGCAATGACCCGTCGTCCGTGGCCGGCATGGTGGCCGGCGGCGCCCAGGTGGTCATCTTCTCCTCCGGCCGCGGCACGCCTACCGGGCACCCGCTGGCACCGGTCATCAAGATCACCGGCAACCGCGAGACCGCGAAGAAAATGGCCGTCAACCTGGACATCGACGCCAGCCCCGTCATCTACGGCACCAAGAGCATGGAGCAGATGACCGACGAAGCGTTCAGCATGATGGTGGACGTAGCCAACGGAAAGCAGACCAAAGCCGAATCCATGGGGTTTGTGGAGACGGCGATCGCACGTGTCTGTAATTATGTGTAAACCTTGAGCCACGCGCAGCATTTTCTGAATGGCGTGGCATTTGCCATATAAAAACCCGCGCCGGACGAATCAAGCCAACGTCCGGCGCGGGTTTTTCTGTATTCGATCCGTTAAGCCAGTGCTTTCCGCAGTTCCGGCGCCAGCAGATCCGCGATGATCTGCGCGCCTTCATCCGACGGGTGCAGGCCGTCGTAGGTCATGCCCTGGCACTCTACCGGATACGGATAGGGGTGCTTTTCCGGATCAAACCGGAAGCAGGTGTAGTCCGGCCACGGCAGGTCCTTCAGACCGTCCGGCGTGACCACGCGCTTGAACTTCACGGCGTTTTCCGGTGTAAAGCCGCTCTTCTCATGCAGGTCGATGACCGTCACGCCCGAACGCTCACAGCAAAAGCGGATGGCTTTGGCCACGTCCGCCAGCATCAGGCCGTTCTCCGGCACGGAGCTGTCGTGGAAGTTGTTGGTATAATCGCCCACATACACGAACTCACCGCGCTCCACCGGCGTCATCACCAGGATGGGCGCCATGGGCGAGACCTCCCGGATGTGCCGCAGCAGGATGCCGCAGTTGCCCAGAATGCTGCCCCGCACGCTGTTGTTGAAATCCGACTCCGTGCCCAGCGGGTAGTTCTGCTTCCAGTCGTTGGTACCCAGAAGCACCGTGTACACATCGGCCTTCGGCACACAGATGGCGCGCCAGTTGTCAAACGTGGAGCCGTTGAAACCGATGTTGATCAGCTCCACCTCGCAGCCCGCAAGCTGCTCCAGCGTGCGCGTAACATAGCCCTTGTGCAGGCGTCCGCCCGTCTCCTCGCAGTGGTCGTTCAGGTAGGTGAACGAATCCCCGATGGCCACCCATCTCTTCATGCGCCTCTCCTTTCCGCGGCTTCGCCGCCCGGTAACAAAACAGGAGCCGGAGCCCATGGCCCCGGCTCCCTGTTGAATGGGAACTGATTATTTGATGGTAACCTTGACGCCGATCTCGTCGAACTTCTTGGCGACCTCTTCGCACTCTTCCTTGCTGACACCTTCCTTGAGGGCCTTCGGAGCGCCTTCGACGAACTCCTTGGCTTCCTTCAGGCCAAGACCGGTGATCTCGCGGACAACCTTGATGGCCTTGATCTTGACGGAGGCGTCAACCGGCTCCAGGATGGCGTCGAACTCGGTCTTCTCTTCCACTTCGGCAGCGGGACCGGCAGCGACGACAACACCGGCAGCGGCGGAAACACCAAACTCTTCCTCGCAGGCCTTGACCAGCTCGTTGAGTTCCATAACAGACAGTTCCTTGATGGCTTCGATAAACTCAGCAGTCGTAAGCTTTGCCATGATAAAATCCTCCATAATGGGGTTCCGGACTTCTTTCCGGAACGTTTCGGGTAAATCCAACAGTTACAAGATGCCTTGTGATCAGGCAGCGGGCTCGTCCTTCTCCGCGATCTGCTTGATGACGCGTGCGAAGTTGGCGATCGGCGACTGCATGCTTCCCAGCAGTCTGCCAAGCAGTTCGGCGCGCGGCGGGATGGTCGCGACCTTCTCGATGGTGTCTCTGCCGTAGTAGGTACCTTCCACAACGCCGCACTTTAACTCAAGAGCAGGCATGTCCTTCACGAATCCGAACAGGACGCGTGCAGGAGCGGTGGAATCCTCCGCGGAGACGGCCAGGGCGGTCGGCCCTTCCAGTTCCTCGGCCAGGGCTTCGAACGTGGTGTCCTTGATCGCTCTCTTGATGAGGGTGTTCTTGTAGACCTTGTAGGTGATCCCGGCTTCACGCAGCGCCTTGCGGAGTCTGGTATCCTGCTCCACGGTAAGGCCGCGCGCGTCCACGAGGACGGCACCCTGAGCGTCTTTCAGCACACCGGCGATCTCTTCCACGACCGGAGCTTTCAGCTCAACCTTTGCCATAACGGTTCCTCCTTTGTTTATTTCGGAGCCGAAAACAGAGAAAACGAAACGCCTCTCTGCCAACAGACAGAGAGGCGGTGATGTTCTCACGTTCTCACCTCGGCGGGCGGCTTACGCACTTACGCCTTTCGGCACCTGCTGTCTTCGGCAATTCCTGCATATTATAGTCAGACCGGACGGTCTTGTCAAGCGTCAACCGAACAGGATGGGGTTGATCTTCACGCCGGGGCCCATGGTGCTGGAGATGGAAATGCTCTTCAGGTACTGGCCCTTGACGGCGGCCGGACGGGCACGCACGATGGCATCCATGAGAGTCTTCAGGTTCTCGCCCAGTTTCTCCTCGGTGAAGGAGACGCGGCCGACCGGCACATGGATGATGTTGGACTTGTCAAGACGGTACTCGATCTTACCGGCTTTGATCTCCTGGATGGCACGGGTGACATCCATGGTGACGGTGCCGGCCTTGGGGTTCGGCATCAGGCCTTTCGGACCGAGGACGCGGCCTAAGCGGCCGACAACGCCCATCATGTCCGGCGTAGCCACGACGACATCGAACTCAAACCAGTTTTCGTTCTGGATCTTCGGGATCAGCTCCTCGGCACCGACATAGTCGGCCCCGGCGGCCTGCGCTTCATCCGCCTTGATGCCCTTCGCGAACACGAGGACGCGGACGGTCTTGCCGGTACCGTTCGGAAGAACGACGGCACCGCGGATCTGCTGGTCGGCGTGACGGCCGTCGCAGCCCGTGCGGATGTGCACTTCCACGGTCTCATCAAACTTGGCGGTGCTGGCCTTCTTGACTAAGGCGACAGCCTCATCCGGCGTGTAAAGGACGGAGCGGTCCACGAGCTTCGCGGCTTCCGCGTATTTCTTACCTCTCTTCATACTAAAACCTCCTGTGGTATTGTCGGGGAATGCCCTCCCACTTATTCTCAGTCAGCGACAACGATGCCCATGCTGCGGGCGGTACCGGCGATCATGCTCATGGCGGCTTCGATGGAAGCGGCGTTCAGATCCGGCATCTTGAGTTCCGCGATCTTGCGGAGCTCTTCCTTGGAGATGGTGGCAACCTTGGTCTTGTTCGGAGCACCGGAAGCCTTCTGCAGGTTGCAGGCCTTCTTTAAGAGCACGGGAGCCGGCGGAGTCTTGGTGATGAAGCTGAAGCTTCTGTCCGCGTACACGGTGATGACGACCGGGATGATCAGGTCACCCTGGTTGGCCGTACGGGCGTTGAATTCCTTCGTGAACTGCACGATGTTGACGCCGTGCTGGCCGAGGGCCGGACCAACGGGCGGAGCAGGCGTAGCCTTGCCGGCCGGGATCTGCAGTTTGATGTAACCAGTTACTTTCTTTGCCATTTGGCACCTCCTGTTGTGGTGTTATCGGGAGTGTTCCCTCCCACGTGGCCGGACGGACATCCGGCAGGGAAGCTTACCGCGCCAGGCGGACTTCCTCAAAACTCAGTTCCACGGGCGTCTCGCGTCCGCCGAACATGTCCACGTTGATGGTGAGCGTCTGCTTGCTGGGGTTGAGTTCGCGGATGGGCCCCATGGTGCCCTCCCACGGCCCCTTGATGACGGTGATCATGTCGCCGACGGCGAAGCCGATCTCCTCTACGCCTTCACCGGCCTGGACGCCGAGCTTGGCGATCTCCTCTTCGGTGAGGGAGATGGGCTCGCTTCCCGGGCCGACAAAACCCGTCACGCCGCGCGTGTTGCGCACGACATACCAGGTGTCGTCCGTCTTGATCATGTGCACCAGGACATACCCGGGGAACATTTTGCGCTGAACGCTCTTGCGCTGGCCGTTGCGGATCTCCACCACGTCCTGAAGCGGCACGGCCACATCGAAGATGTAGTCCTGCAGCCCACGGTTCTTGATGGTCTTCTCCAGGTCCAGCTTTACTTTGTTCTCATAACCGGAATAGGTATGTACGACATACCATCCGGCCTGATCCATATCTGCCATACCGTCCTCCGTCAGTCTTACTGCATCAGGAAACCGATGCCGGTCGAGATCACCGAATCCAGCACCGCGATCACCAGGCAGAGGACCACGGAAACGACGACAACCGCGACCACCTCACGGATAAGGGAGTCCTTCTCCGGCCAGATGATCTTTTTAAACTCTGCTTTCAGGCCTTTGAAAAAGCTCTGCTTCTTCTCGGTGTTAGCCTTGTCTGCCATGCCAAACCTCCCTGTGGACCGGAATTACCGGGTTTCCTTGTGGACGGTGTGTCTCTTGCAGAATCTGCAGTACTTCTTGGTTTCCATACGATCCGGATGGGTTTTCTTATCCTTCATCGTATTGTAGTTTCTTTGCTTGCACTCGGTGCAGGACAGCGTGATCCTAACTCTCATGATTCTCCTCCGATTCTGCCTCCCTCGCCGCGCCGGAAGACGGGCGTGCGGGGTACGGCTTACCTGTTTTAGGTGCACAAAAAAAAGACTTTCGTCTTTTCACGCCTGCCTACTCTAGCACAACTCCCCCTGCGTGTCAAGCAGGGGGAGAGAAAGATTTCCGGTCTTTTTACGGAATAAAGGCGGTGAAGCCGTGGCGGATCCCTGCAAAGAGCGCTGCCCAGTTCGCAAGCGCGCAGACTGCGGCAAAGGCAGTCATGCCTGCCGCCGCAAGCAGGCGCTTCCCGGAAGACCGTCCGCACAGCCGCACCGTCAGCCACAGGTACAGCACACCGAACAGCAGCGCCCCGACGTACTTGGTCCGCTCACCGGAGTCGATCATCGACGGAGAGACGGTCATCATCATGACCGAAGCCGCTCCCGCCAGGATGAGGAGCACCGCGAAGGCCCTCTGCCCGGTCTTTTCAAAGACCAGCCAGGTTCCCGCCAGACAGGCCACCCATTCCAGGGCGAAAAACGCCATCATCGCGTAACTCAGCACCGTGTAATCCGTCCGGTACCACCCCACCATGAACTCTTCGAGCACCGGAAAGACAAACGAGAGGAAGTGTACACCCGCACCGGCAGCGAGCACAGCGGCCAGGCACACTCTGCCCCCTCCTTTCTTCCGGTCGGACCACAGCAGAAGCGCGAGCGCCAGCCACAGAAGCCCCGGCAGAAAGCCCATCCCCTTGGTCATCGACCAGGCTGTCCACCGTGCGGCGATGTTGGCGTGGCGCGCCAGCGACATGCTCATAAACTCCGGGATCCGGGCATTCATCTCCAGTTCGAACCGGCCCTTCGTGCCCGGACAGACGACATAACAAAGGATGAAAAGCAGCACCGCACCGGCGGCCATTCCCCACGTACAGGCGTCTTTCTTCCGGCTGATCAGACGCGCGGCAGCCGCGATCATCAGAAACGCCGTGATCACCGCACCCGTCTGCTCGTTGCCGCATAAGGAAAAAGCCAGCAGCAGGGCAGCTGCCGCCTTCTGCCACGTCTTTGCCGCACCGCGGAAAAAATGCCTGGCGAAAAGCAGTGCCCCTGTCACGCCGGGAACAGCGATGAAACTGTAATTGGTCGTGCCGGAGATCCACAGGGACGATTCATCAAATGTACGGAAATACATCAGAAACGGCACCGCGCAGGCCGCCGCCATCAGGAGCGGAGCAGAAACGGCCTCCTCTTCTCCCTCCGGCATGCCGGCCCGCCGGCACTCCCCGGCTATCCCATACAGCGATGCCGCCAGCACGGCGTAAGCGGCCGTCTCCAAGGACCGCCACAGCGGCAGCGATGCGTGAGCACCCGCGTACTCGAGCGCCTTGGCCGTCACACGGCCGGAATAATGCTCATAGCAGTACCGGATGTGTTCCGGCAGGGTGGCTGTCGCCAGGGCTTCCCGCAGGCTGATGTCATCCCCCGGCACCCGTACAACAAACCCGGCCAGGACCGCAAAAGCGGCTGTGGCCGCCGCCAGGATGAGCACCGTCACTGCCCGCAAACGTCTTTCTCTCATGCGTATCCGCTTTCCTTCCACAAAAGAAGGAGCGGATCGCTCCGCCCCTTCTTTCTCTTATATACCGGCCGTCAGCCGAAATAATCGGCGAACAGATCCGTGATCATCGAGGCACCGTCTTCCGCAAAGGTGGTCAGGAACTCGATGAACTTCTCGAAGCCGCCGAAAGCGATCATGCCGCCCACGAACGCCACCGCCAGGAGCAGCAGCCCGATCAGGAACATGATCAGGATACCTCTGGCCATGTTGCGCTTGTTGACCTTCCGGCACCCGCCGCAGGCCCAGATGATGGTCAGCAGGATGTTCAAGCCCGGGATGGCCAGCAGCAGCCAGATGCCCACAAAGCCCCACGGCTTGATGGGTTCGAGCCGGCGGTCTTCCACGGAGGGTTTTTCCTTCGCCGGTTTCTCTTTGGATCTCTTCTTTTTGCCTTTGCCGGTCTCAAAAGTCTCTTCGTCCGTCTCCGGCGCTGCGGCAGGCTGCACCGCTGGCTGCGGCTGCATGGCAGGCTGAGGCTGCGGCTGCACCGGCTGCGGCTGCGGTGCCACATAAGGCGCTGCAGGAGGGACTTCCCCTGCATACGGCTGCGGTTCCACGTAAGGACCCGGCGTCGGAACGGGTTCCGGGACCGGATTCGGTTCATAACCGTTTACAAATTGCTCATCCATGTTCAGTTTCCCCCTTCCAAAGGTTAGAAATACTATAACCGATTTCGCACGGTTTGTCACTGCTTTTCAAGTATTTTTTACAAAAAATCGCTTTCATCCGTGCTTCCGGCATCGCTGCCGGCCGCCATCGTCACCACAAACACCTTTTCGGCGCCCGCCTGCAGCAGCACGCGCGTCACCGCTTCCGCCGTGGCGCCGGTGGTGTAGATATCGTCCACCACGATGGCCCGCCGGATGCCGGAGGCATCCCCCGCGGCAAAAGCCTTCTCCAGATTGGCGCTCCGCGCCGTGCGCGAGAGTGCTTTCATAGGCGCGGTCCGGCGCACGCGGCGCACGGCCTTTTCGCGCACCGGCAGCTGCAGCGCCCGCCCGATGCCCTCCGCCAGCAGGGCTGCCTGGTTGTACCCCCGGTGGCGCTTTCTGGCCGGGTGCAGCGGCACGGGCACCAGCGCATCGGCATCCCAGGAGACCATCTCCCGCCCGAGGCGCCGCACGGCCTCTGCGGCAAAGTGGTCCGCATACTCCGGCCGGTCTTTGTATTTCATGTCCAAAAGCCCCTGCCGGACCGCCGGGTAGGGGTACACGTGCCGGGCCATCGCAAAGCTCTTGGGCGCGCGCACACACCCGCGGCACAGTTCCGACTCGTCATCCGCCAGCGCCGTGCCGCACTGCAGGCAGAACGGCGGCGTCAGGTACGGCGTCTTCTGCCTGCAGGCTTCATGACACAAAGCCCCCGGCTCCACCGGGCGGCCGCAGAGCGGGCACCGCCGGGGGAACAGGAGGCTGATGGTCTTCTCATAGAATTCAGGCTTCGCCGCGCAGGATCTTTTCATCTTCGGTGATCTCCCGGATGGTCTGCTGCAGCCCCGAAAAGCGCTTCTGCTCCGAGACGTTGGCGATCATCTCCTGGAATGTCTCCACGCTGCCCACGATGGTCACGCACTTGCGGGCGCGCGTCACGCCGGTGTAGAGCAGGTTGCGGTTCATCAGCATGCGCGGGCCGGACAACAGCGGCAGCACCACCGCCGGATATTCGCTGCCCTGCGACTTGTGGATGGTCACGGCGTACGCCAGCTCCAGTTCCTCCGCCAGGGAGAACGGATAGACCACCCGCCGGCCTTCGTCGTACTCCACCGTCAGTTCTTCGGCAAACGGGTTGATGGCCAGGATCACGCCGGTATCGCCGTTGAACACGCCCAGGCCTTTGTCCTGCACCAGGTTGTAGCGGCCGATGACCTCCCACTCCAGCTGGTAGTTGTTGCGGATCTGCATGACTTTGTCGCCCACCCGGAAGAGCCCGTGGGCGAATTCCTTTTCGGTCTTGCCCGGCGCCGGCGGGTTGAGTTCCTGCTGCAGCAGGCGGTTCAGGTTCTCCACGCCAAGCGGCCCTTTGCGCATGGGCGTGAGCACCTGGATCTCGCTGGTGGCCGCGCCCACGTACGGCGGCAGCTTGTCGCGCACCAGCGTGATGACCGCGCCGGTGATCTGCCCGGCTACCTGGCGCTTCACGAACAGGAAATCCCGGCTCTTCGGGTCCGGGTCCACGCGCTCGCCGCGGTTGATGCGGTGGGCATTGACGATAATGTCGCTCTCTTCCGCCTGGCGGAAGATCTTGGTGAGGCGCACCACCGGGAAGGCTTCCGCCTCGATGATGTCCCGCAGGACGTTGCCCGGCCCGACCGACGGCAGCTGGTCCACATCGCCCACCAGGATCAGGCGAGTGCCCACGGTGACGGCCTTTAAGAGCGCGTGCATGAGCGCGATGTCCACCATGGACATCTCGTCGATGATCACCACATCCTCATCCAGGGGGTTGTCCTCATCGCGCCCGAACACCCCGCGGTCCGTGTCTTCCGGGCCGCCGGAGACTTCGAGCATCCGGTGGATGGTCATGGCCTCCCGTCCGGTAGTCTCTTTCAGGCGCCTGGCCGCGCGCCCGGTGGGAGCCGCCAGCCGCAGCGTCCGCCCCTCCCGCTCAAACAGCCGGATGATGGTGTTGATGGTGGTCGTCTTGCCGGTGCCGGGGCCGCCGGTGACCACCAAAAGCCCCCGGGTGACCGCCTCGCGCACCGCGCGCCGCTGCTCGGCATCCAGCGTGACGCCGGTCTCCTCTTCCACGGCCGCGATCTCCTCCTCGATGCCGGCCGGCACCTTGCCGGAGACGGACAGATCCAGGAGCTTGCGCGCCACGGCGCTCTCCATGCGGTATAAAGAAGCGGCGTAGACCATGGTGCGGCCGTCCGCCTGCCGGAACACCAGCTTTTTGTCAAACAGCAGATCATCGATCTGGTGGCGCACATCCTCCTCGGGCAGGCCCAGCACGCCGCAGGCTTCGCGGATCAGCAGATCCTGCGGGAGGCAGGTGTGCCCCTGGCCCATGGCCTGCTGCAACGTGTAGAGGATGCCGCTGCGCACACGGTAGGCCGCGTCCGGCCGGATGCCGGCCTTCTCGGCGATGGCATCGGCGATGCGGAAGCCAACGCCCTCCACCTCCTCCGCCATCCGGTAGGGGTTCTCGCGGATGACGCCGTACAGCCCGGCGCCGTACTTGTCGTAGATTTTCGCAGCCAGCCGCAGCGTGATGCCGTACTGCTGCAAAAACAGCAGTGCCTGCCGCATCTCCCGCTTTTCGGTCACCTGTTCGGCGATGGCCATGGCCTTGCGCTCACTGATGCCTTTGATCTCAGAGAGCCTCTCCGGCTCCTCCTCGATGATGCGGAAGGTATCGTCCCCGAAGGCTTTCACGATGCGCTTCGCCAGCGCCTCGCCGATGCCTTTGATGACGCCGCTGGACAGATACCGCTCGGTGGAGACGGCATCCGCCGGCGCCGTAAACTCATAGGAGGTGACTTTCATCTGCTCGCCGTAGGTGGGGTGGATGGTCATCTCCCCCTCCGCGCGCAGGTACTCGCCCTCCGAGAGTGTAAAGAACGTGCCGACCAGCGTCAGCTGCCGCTTCCGCTCTGCCAGCACCAGGACCGTATAGCCGTTTTCTTCATTGTGGAACAGGATGTGATCCACAAAGCCTTCCGCGTGTGCCATGGACTCCCCCGCACAAATTGTGCAATGCCCCATACCGCATCAGGGCCGAAGCCTAAGCTTCAGCCCTGGTGAGTGTCGTTATGTTTTACAGTTTGATGCCGTTCGTGCTCATGAACTCCACGTACTTGCCGGTACCCACGGCCACGGCCGTCATGGGCTCGTCCGCCGTGATGGTGTTGATGCCGGTGCGCTCCTTGAGGAGGTCTTCCAGGCCCCTCAGCAAGGCACCTCCGCCCGTCAGCACGATGCCTCTGTCCGAGATGTCCGAGGCCAGTTCCGGCGGCGTGCGCTCCAGCACGCTGTGCACCGCCTCGACGATCTGCAGCGCCGGATCCTGCAAGGCCTCCAACGTCTCATCGGAGGTGACCGTGATGGTCTTCGGCAGGCCGGTCACCAGGTTGCGCCCGCGCACATCCAGCGTTTCCACCTCAGGGAGCTGGAAGCAGGTGCCGATGCGGATCTTGATCTCCTCGGCCGTACGCTCGCCGATGAGGAGGTTGTGCTTCTTTCTCATGTAGCGGACCAGGGCGTCGTCGAAGTCATCACCCGCCACCTTGACGGAGGCCGAGATGACCGTGCCGCCCAGCGAGATGACCGCCACGTCCGACGTGCCGCCGCCGATGTCCACGATCATGTTGCCGCAGGGCTTGCTGATGTCGATGCCAGCGCCGATGGCCGCCGCGACCGGCTCCTCAATAAGAGAGACCTCGCGCGCGCCGGCTGTGTAGGTGGCATCCTCCACCGCCTTGCGCTCCACCTCGGTGGCCTGGCTGGGCACGCACACGCAGATGCGCGGCTTGCGCATGGTGCGCTTGCCGACCGCCTTGCGGATGAAGTATTTCATCATCTTCTCGGTGATGGTGTAATCCGAAATGACGCCTTTGCGCAGCGGACGGACCGCCACGATGTTGCCGGGCGTGCGCCCGATCATGAGGCGGGCCTCCTCGCCAATGGCCTTGATCTCGTTGGTGTCGCGGTCAAACGCCACCACGGACGGCTCCTTTAACACCACGCCTCTGCCTTTGATATATACCAGGATGCTTGCGGTACCCAGATCGATACCGATATCCGATGCGATCGCCATTAAAAACCTCCTGCGCCCTCGGGCGCTCTATCGATTCGCCCCCAGGGGGGGCGGTAACTGTCAGAAGTCAGCGCTATCAGTATAACGGAGAAGCGCCCGTCTCACAAGCGGTTTTTTCACATCATAAATCGTTCTTAAACTTTATCGAACGTTTAGAATTCCGCCAAATCCGTGTCACAAATACCCGTTAGGATAAGCAGTGTCAGGACAACATCCGACAGCGGGGCCCCCCGAACCCCGCAGCTATACAAGCTTTTTCATACTCATGTCAGGCGGCCACGCCGCCTGACCCCCTCCGACAACAACACATTTTTGTTTACCCCTTTCTTTTTATCATGTTACCCCTTTCACAAATGGGAGCGGATCACTGATCCGCTCCCACATTTTTTGTTTCTTCAGTTTATCCGGAGAACGTCTTGTCAAATGCCGCCGGGAACTTCCGGTTCCCGTAGCACCCTTCGATGACCGCCGAGAGCATCTCCGGCGCCAGCGCCAGCGCTTCATCATAGAGGTCCGCCAGCTGCCCGATGCACTCTTCCAGTTCCGGCGGCTGCGTCTGCGGCAGAATGTGCGCCGCCAGCGACCGCCCCTTGCTGCCGGCCGCCCCGAGCACGCCCGTCAGGAACCGGCGCTTGGCCGGCGTCGGCGTGGTGAGGATCTTCTGCAGCCCGTAGACGGAGCGGATGCCTTCGGTCAGCTGCTGCACCGTGACCCGCGGATAGAAGATGCTGATGGACTCCGCCACCTCCGGCACTTCATCGCCCGTCAGGCCGGCGCCCAACACCGTGGTCTCCGGGTCCAGCCCGTCGGCCACTAAAAGCGCCCGGTCAAAAGCGGCTTCGATGTCCTCGTGCAGCACATCGCCCTTCGCCTCCCGGGCGTCGATGAGCGGATGGCAGAGCGAATCCAGCGTGAAGTGGCAGACCGACCCCAGCAGATAGGTGAAGCTGATATCGTCGCCGTACTCCTCCTGCCAGGCCGTCAGGTTGCCGTAATAGCGGCGGCCCGTATAGCCGTGCAGGATACTGCCGATCTTCTTCACCGGGTTGGGCAGGTACGGCCGGTAATAAAACAGGATGTCCGGCCCCTGCAGGCCGATGTCAAACGCCAGGCGGTTGGTCTCGATCATCTCCTTGGCGGTCCCGTCGATCTCCGCGATCACATCCTGGCCGAAGCGGTCATGCGCATATACAGCCGGCATGGTGGCATTCCTCCCTCACTCGTTCTTACCGGCTGATCAGCAGCACGGCCACATCGTTGACGTTCGTCCCCGTCGCGCCGGTCATGATCAGGCCGTCCGCCTTCTGCAGCGCATGGTAGGCATCGTTGTCCTTGAGCACCTGCGGGATGCTCACGCCCTGCGCGGCAAGCCTGGCCGCGGTGGTGTCATCCACATAGCCGCCGGCCGCGTCCGTCGGGCCGTCCGTCCCGTCCGACCCCACCGAGAACACCGCGGTGCCCGTAAGCCCGGCGATGCCGGCCGCGGCCGATAAGGCCAGCTCCTGGTTGCGGCCGCCCAGGCCGTGCCCGGTCAGGTGCACCACCGTCTCGCCGCCGGCGATGAACGCCAGGGCTTTGCCGTCCTGCGCGTGGTACTGGGCGATGTTGGCCAGCATGGTGCCGGCCTCACGCGCCTCGCAGGAAAGGCTGGCGGTCAGGATGTGCGGCTCGTAGCCGAGCTCCGCCGCCTTTTCGGCGGCCGCCTTCGCCAGTTCCTTCACCGAACCGGTGATGTGCGTCTCCACGTTGTCCAGTTCCTTGGGCGTCTCCTGCGCGAGCAGCTCTTCCATCTGCGGCGTCAGTGTGAGGTGGTACTGCGCGGCGATGCGCTCTGCCTGCTCACAGGTGGACGAATCCGGATAGGCCGGCCCGGAGGCGATCATATCCAGCGGATCCCCGATGATGTCCGAAAGCACCACCTGGAAGACCTGCGCGGGCGCGCAGAGCCGGGCAAACTTGCCGCCCTTGACGGCCGAAAAGCGCTTGCGCACGGTGTTCATCTCCACGATGTCCGCACCGGAAGCCAGCAGTTCGCGGGTGAGGCGGTCCAGGTCTTCCGCCGGGATCAGCGGCTTTTCAAACAGCGCGGAGCCGCCGCCGGAGAGCAAAAACAGGACCAGGTCGTCCGCCGTCAGGCCGCTCACCGCATCGATGGCCGCCTGCGTGGCTTTATAGGAGTTTTCGTCCGGCACCGGGTGGCCGCCCTCAAAGATGCGCAGATTGCCGACCGGCCCCTTGGAGTGGTCATACTTGGTGGCCACCACGCCCCCGCTGATGCGGTCCCCCAGGATCTGCTGGGCGGCGTACGCCATCTGCCAGGCCGCCTTGCCGGCGGCTACCAGCACCAGCTTCCCGCGTACGGCGGGCAGTTTTTCCATGGCCTTGCGTACGGCTTCATCCGGCATGGCCGCCGAGATGGATGCGCGGATAACGGCATCGGCGTCTTCTCTGAGATTTCTCATCGGTCTCCTCCTTGCCTGCAGCAGGCCGGCGCACCGCCGGCCTGCCTGGTTGGTTTGTGTCAGATGGTTCCGCGGCGGATCACAGACTGATCTTCACGAACGGCTTGACGCCTTCCACGGCCGCGGCCGGGTCGATGCGCTGCTCCTCGTCATCCAGATCGATCAGGACGTAGCGGTTGTTACCCATGCCCAACTCATGCATGTAGGTGAGCTGGCGGAACGACCGGCGGGAGGTCATGCGCTCCTGCAGGGCGTTCGCCTTGTCTTCCATGGCGAACACCAGATCCACGCAGGCCTGGTCCAGCGCCACGATGTCCAGCGACGCCAGGATGCCCACGTTCGGCGTGACCACCGGCGCGGCATCCACGCCCGCACAGTCGCAGTCCACGGACATGTTGCGCATCACGTTGATATAGGCGACATGCTTGCCGAAGAAATCGATGGTGGCCTTGGTGGACTCACTGATGCGCTCCATCAGCTCCTCTTCCGCGATGGACCACATGCCTTCGCCTTCGTGCGTGTGGATCATCTTCTTGCCGGTGCGGCCGT